>NZ_JAJQKY010000049.1:0-3126 GCF_021213715.1 Pseudomonas sp. CP-1 | reverse complement strand
CTGGTCAGCGATGACCAGGGGTTTTGCTTTTGCGCGCGGAAAAGTCTGCGAAAATCCGGGGAAAAGGCAGCTATACGGCAGGGCTTTTCGTAGGCAAAGCGCAAGTGCCTCTATATGATGCGTGCCTGGCTAGTGTGGGGCGTCTATGCAGACCTTGCTGAAACTACTTCAAGACGGGCGATTCCACTCCGGTGAGGAGTTGGGGGCGGTACTGGGCATCAGTCGCAGTGCAGTCTGGAAACGCTTGCAGCACCTGGAGGCTGAACATGGCCTGCAGTTCCACAAGGTGCGTGGCCGGGGTTACCGCCTGGCGAGTCCCCTCAGTCTCCTGGATCCGCGGAAGATCGACAGCCTCTGGCCTGTCGAGATCATGCCCACCGTCGATTCAACCAATAGCGAGGCCATGCGCAGGCTCGCGGCTGGAGCCTCGACGCCTTTCGTTATCGTCGCCGAGCAGCAGACTGCCGGGCGTGGACGTCGCGGGCGAGCCTGGGTCAGTCCCTATGGAGAGAACCTCTATTATTCTCTGGCCATTACTGTCAGGGGGGGCGCTCGGGAGCTCGAAGGGTTGAGCCTGGTTGTCGGTCTCGCGGTGCTCCGGGCCCTGGAGTCCTTGGACGTCCGGGACGCCGGGTTGAAGTGGCCGAACGACGTTCTGCAGGGAGGCAAGAAGATCGCCGGAATTCTCCTGGAGCTGAGTGGCGACCCCGCGGATCTGTGTCATGTCGTTATCGGCATAGGGATCAACGTCAACATGAAGACCGCCACTGATATCGGCCAGCCTTGGACCTCCCTGCGCGAAGCGCTGGGGGAGCTGGTGGATCGTTCGCGGCTGCTCTCTGCTCTCAATCGGCAGTTGGCCGATTATCTCGATAGGCATTCGCGCGAAGGCTTTGCTGCAAGTCGCGAGGAGTGGGAGTCCTGCAATCTCTGGCAGGGTGCCCAGGTCATTCTCTCGACTGCCCTGAGTTCCATCGAGGGTCGCGTGTTGGGTGTCGATAGCCGAGGAGCGCTGCGTCTCGAGGTGGATGGCGTGGAGCAGGGTTTCAGTGGAGGGGAGCTTAGTTTGAGGTTGCGTCAATGATTCTTGAGCTCGACTGTGGAAACTCGCTGATCAAGTGGCGGGTCATCGAGGGCGCGGCACGGTCGGTCGCCGGTGGCCTTGCGGAGTCCGATGATGCCCTGGTCGAACAGTTAACATCGCAGCAAGCGCTGCCAGTGCGAGCCTGTCGCCTGGTGAGCGTTCGCAGCGAGCAGGAAACCTCGCAACTGGTCGCACGGTTGGAGCAGCTGTTCCCGGTTTCGGCGCTGGTTGCATCATCCGGCAAGCAGTTGGCGGGAGTGCGCAACGGCTATCTCGACTACCAGCGCCTGGGGCTCGACCGCTGGTTGGCCCTCGTCGCGGCTCATCACCTGGCTAAGAAGGCCTGCCTGGTCATTGATCTGGGGACCGCGGTCACCTCTGACCTGGTCGCGGCGGATGGAGTGCATCTGGGGGGCTACATATGCCCGGGCATGACCCTGATGAGAAGCCAGTTGCGCACCCATACCCGACGTATCCGCTACGACGATGCAGAGGCCCGTCGGGCGCTTGCCAGTCTCCAGCCAGGGCAGGCCACGGCCGAGGCGGTTGAGCGGGGTTGTCTGCTCATGCTCAGGGGGTTCGTTCGTGAGCAGTACGCCATGGCGTGCGAGCTGCTCGGTCCGGATTGTGAAATATTCCTGACGGGTGGGGATGCCGAACTGGTTCGCGACGAACTGGCTGGCGCCCGGATCATGCCGGACCTGGTTTTCGTAGGGCTGGCACTGGCTTGCCCGATTGAGTGAGAGGATCTATGCGCTGGTTCTTCCTGTTTCTCCTGGCCCTGAACGTCTTCTACTACGTCTGGCATCAGCAGCAATCCCCGCTACGGGCCAAGGAAATCGCACCGCTGGAACTCTATAAGGATGGGCAGAAGAACATTCTGCTGTTGGCCGAGAGCAACCTTGCTTCCAGGGCGCGCTCGGGGTCGCAGGTGCCGGCGCCGAGTGTGCCTTCGGCTGCCGAAGAGTCGATCGCATCCGAGTCGGCCTGTCTCTATCTTGGCGGAGGCGGTGAGGAGGCGGATGCCCGAAGGTTGCAGCAGCGCCTGCTGGGCCTGGATATCGAGGCGGAGGTCGAGGCCCGTGGGGAGATGAGCGTCGATTACTGGGTCTATCTTCCTCCGCTAGCCTCGCGGGAGGCTGCGCTTCGTCAGTTGAAGGAGCTTCAGGCGCGCAATATCGACAGCTACCTGATTGGCGAGGGAGTGCTGGCCAATGGCATTTCTTTGGGGATGTTTTCCGCGCGGGATTCGGCTGAAAGTGCGCAGGCGCGTCTCAAGACGGCAGGTTACGAGGCGGAGCTGAAGGAATTGCCCCGCGGGCAGCGTGATTTCTGGGTAAGGGTGGCCCCCGGCAGCCGGCGCCTGGTGGATGAGCAACTGCTCCAGGAGCTGGCTCGGGACTTCAAGGGATTGCAGCATCAAATAATGTCGTGCAAAGGTGTTGCATCCCCCTGATGGTTTGCATAGAATGGCGCCCGCTTCGCAGGGGGAAGGCTGAAAGACTCCTACCATGAAGTTGCTGTTGAAACCTAAGTTCAGGTTTTTTAAGAGAAAACTCTTGACAGCAAGGTGGCAGACGTAGAGAATGCCGCCCACCAGTTTGGAGGGATTCCCGAGTGGCCAAAGGGATCAGACTGTAAATCTGACGTCATAGACTTCGAAGGTTCGAATCCTTCTCCCTCCACCAGTTTAAAAGCGTGAGCTTCGGGCTCCGCGGGTATAGTTCAGTGGTAGAACCTCAGCCTTCCAAGCTGATGATGCGGGTTCGATTCCCGCTACCCGCTCCAGTCAAGTTGCTTGTGTTTCGCTCATGTAGCTCAGTTGGTAGAGCACACCCTTGGTAAGGGTGAGGTCAGCGGTTCAAATCCGCTCATGAGCTCCATTTATCCAAGGGCAGATATGAAAATATCTGCCCTTGTTCTAATGGTAGCGTGATCCGCTCAATTCCTTGAAGGGGATGGTCTCCATGGCTAAAGAAAAATTTGAACGGAACAAGCCGCACGTCAACGTCGGCACCATCGGTCACGTTGACCATGGCAAG
>NZ_JAJQKY010000048.1:0-3414 GCF_021213715.1 Pseudomonas sp. CP-1 | reverse complement strand
GTGGAGAACCTCCAGGCCACCCTGCGCGCCTGCGGCGAGCTGGAAGCCCAGGCCGGGCGCCTGCGGCACCTGGTGGACAGCTTCAAGATCTGAGCCCGTCCGTCCCACAGGCCAGCTAACCGCGAAGCGGTTAGTCGGCGATCATCCAGCCCCCATGAAAAAGGCGCCCGCGGGCGCCTTTTTCATGGCCTGGCGCTCAGCGCCGCTTCTTCCCGCCCATCAACGAGCCGAGCAGGCCACGCACCAGCTCCCGGCTCAACTGGTTGGCCGCCTGGCGCATGGCGCTCTTCACCGTCGAATTGGACAGCAGGCTGCCGAGAATCTGCCCGGCCATGCCGCCGACGCCGGACGCGCTTTCCTGCTGTGCAGGCGCCTGGCCCTGCACCTCGGGCTTGGCGTCCGCCTTGCTCGCCAGCACCTCGTAGGCCGACTCGCGATCGATCGGCTGGTCGTAGCGCCCCTTCAACGGCGACCGCTGGACCAGTTCGGCGCGTTCGCTGTCGCTCAGCGGGCCGATCCGCGAATAGGGCGGCGCCACCGCGACGCGCTGGACCATGGCCGGCGTGCCCTTTTCCTCCAGGGTGCCGACCAGCGCCTCGCCGATACCCAGTTCGGTCAGCACCCCCAGGGTGTCGAACGCCGGGTTCGGGCGGAAACCGTCGGCCACCGCGCGCAGCGATTTCTGTTCCTTGGCGGTGAAGGCGCGCAGGCCATGCTGGATACGCAGGCCGAGCTGGGCCAGGACATCGTCCGGCAGGTCGCCCGGCGACTGGGTGACGAAGTACACCCCGACGCCTTTCGAGCGGATCAGCCGGACCACCTGTTCCAGGCGGTCGCGCAAGGCTTTCGGCGTGCCGTTGAACAGCAGGTGGGCCTCGTCGAAGAACAGTGCCAGCACCGGCTTGTCGGCATCGCCGCGCTCCGGCAGTTGCTCGAACAGCTCGGCCAGCAGCCAGAGCAGGAAAGTCGCGTAGACCTTCGGCGCCTCGTGCACCAGGCGGCTGGCGTCGAGCAGGTGGATGCGCCCGCGCCCGTCCGGCTCGGGGCGGAGGATGTCTTCCAGTTGCAGGGCAGGCTCGCCGAAGAAGGCCTCGGCGCCCTGCTGCTCCAGAGTGGCCAGGCGGCGCAGCAGCGCCTGCCCGGAAGCGCCGGTGAACAGCGCCCGGTCCTCGCCGAGGATCTCCGGATTGTCCTTCAGGTGGTTGAGCAGCGCCTTCAGGTCCTTCAGGTCGAGCAGCAGCAGGCCTTCCCGGTCGGCCACCTGGAAGGCGGCGAACAGCGCGGCCTGCTGGCTATCGGTCAACTCCAGGAGGTTGGCCAGCAGCAGCGGGCCCATCTCGCTGATGGTGGTGCGCAACGGGTGGCCGGTCTTCCCGGCGATGTCCCAGAGCGTGGTCGGGTAGGCCTTCGGCTGGTAGTTCAGCCACGGCATGCTGGCAATGCGTTCGGCGACCTTGCCCTGCGGGTTGCCCGGCGCGGCAATGCCGCACAGGTCGCCCTTGATGTCGGCGGCGAATACCGCGACACCGGCATCGCTGAAGGATTCGGCGAGGTGCTGCAAGGTCACCGTCTTGCCAGTACCGGTGGCGCCGGCGATCAATCCATGACGGTTGGCCAGGCGCCAGGCCTGCCCTACCGGCTGGCCATCGGGGCCAGCGCCGATCAACAACTCATTCGCTTGCGACATCCATTCATCCTCGGGACTAAAGCTCCGGCACGCTGTGCCGACAGTATGGGAAAGCCCTTGTACAACGGGGCTTCCAGCGGAACCCGCGTACCAATATGCGCGGGTTCCCGCGAAGGGCGTCGGGCCAGCGCATCGGCCCGATCTGGCCGTCCAGCTTCAGCGAAGACCTTCGGGCCTTGCTGAGACAGGAAAAATCGCCATCGTATCCGTATCACGCATTCTTCGGAGCCACCCAGGGAACCGTGGCTTCGTGGCACAAGGCCGTGCCTGGGTCGACGGACTACCCACCCGCGCGACCCGCCCGACGCTGCAAGGCGTACGGAAAGCCCCTGCGCCCGCGGAACGGTCGCAGGGGTCTGGTCAAAGACTGGCGCTACATACTCCTGGACGCAATACAACATGATCAAAAGTCTGAAGTTCAGCCACAAGATCCTCCTCGCGGCCTCCCTCGTGGTGTTCGCCGCTTTCGCACTGTTCACCCTCTACAACGATTACCTGCAGCGCAACGCGATCCGCGAGGACCTCGAAAGCTACCTGCGGGAGATGGGTGACGTGACCTCCAGCAACATCCAGAACTGGCTCGGCGGCCGTCTGTTGCTGGTCGAGCAGACCGCCCAGACCCTGGCCCGCGACCACAGCCCGGAAGCCGTCAGCGCCCTGCTCGAACAGCCGGCCCTGACCTCGACCTTCAGCTTCACCTACCTCGGCCAGCAGGACGGCGTCTTCACCATGCGCCCGGACAGCCCGATGCCGGCCGGCTACGATCCGCGCAGCCGGCCCTGGTACAAGGACGCCGTAGCGGCCGGCGGCCTGACCCTGACCGAGCCCTACGTCGACGCCGCCACCCAGGAACTGATCATCACCGCGGCGACGCCGGTGAAGGCCGCCGGCAACACCCTCGGCGTGGTGGGCGGCGACCTCAGCCTGAAGACCCTGGTACAGATCATCAATTCGCTGGACTTCANATCATCACCGCGGCGACGCCGGTGAAGGCCGCCGGCAACACCCTCGGCGTGGTGGGCGGCGACCTCAGCCTGAAGACCCTGGTACAGATCATCAATTCGCTGGACTTCAGCGGCATGGGCTACGCCTTCCTGGTCAGCGGCGACGGCAAGATCCTGGTGCACCCGGACAAAGAGCAGGTGATGAAGACCCTGAGCGAGGTCTACCCGCAGAACACGCCGAAGATCGCCACCGGTTTCAGCGAGGCCGAATTGCACGGGCATACCCGCATCCTCGCCTTTACCCCGATCAAGGGCCTGCCTTCGGTGACCTGGTACCTGGCGCTGTCCATCGACAAGGACAAGGCCTACGCCATGCTCAGCAAGTTCCGCGTCTCGGCCATCGCCGCCGCGCTGATCTCCATCGTCGCCATCCTGGTCCTGCTCGGCCTGCTGATCCGCCTGCTGATGCAGCCGCTGCACCTGATGGGCCGTGCCATGCAGGACATCGCCCAGGGCGAGGGCGACCTGACCAAGCGCCTCGCCGTGACCAGCCGCGATGAATTCGGCGTGCTCGGCGATGCCTTCAACCAGTTCGTCGAGCGGATCCATCGCTCGATCCGGGAAGTCGCCGGGACCGCGCACAAACTGCACGACGTCTCGCAACTGGTGGTGAACGCCTCGAACTCTTCGATGGCCAACTCCGACGAGCAGTCCAACCGCACCAACAGCGTAGCCGCGGCGATCAACGAACTCGGCGCCGCCGCCCAGGAAATCGCCCGCAAC
>NZ_JAJQKY010000047.1:0-3415 GCF_021213715.1 Pseudomonas sp. CP-1 | reverse complement strand
CCACATCGCTGTTGCAGCGCCTGCTCGAACGGCCGGCGCCGTTCGCCTTGCTCTACCGTCCGGAAAGCAATGGCCCGGGCCTGCTCGACGTGATTCGCGGCGAGACGCTCGAACTGCACGGCCTGGCCGACCTGCCGCTGGACGAGCCCGGCCCGGGCCTGCCGCGCCATGACCTGCTGGCGCTGATTCCCTACCGGCAGATCGCCGAGCGCGGCTTCGAGGCGCTCGACGACGGTACGCCGCTGCTGGCGCTGAAGGTCCTGGAGCAGGAACTGCTGCCGTTGGAGCAGGCCCTGGCGCTGCTGCCGAACCAGGCGCTGGAACTGAGCGAGGAAGCTTTCGACCTCGACGACGAGGCCTACGCCGAAGTGGTCGGGCGGGTCATCGCCGACGAGATCGGTCGCGGCGAAGGCGCCAACTTCGTGATCAAGCGGCGCTTCCAGGCGCGCATCGACGGCTACGCCACGGCCAGCGCGCTGAGTTTCTTCCGCCAGTTGCTGCTGCGCGAGAAGGGCGCCTACTGGACCTTCATCGTCCACACCGGCGAACGCACCCTGGTCGGCGCCTCGCCCGAGCGGCACATCAGCGTGCGCGACGGCCTGGCGGTGATGAACCCGATCAGCGGCACCTACCGCTACCCGCCGGCCGGGCCGAACCTGGCCGAGGTCATGGAATTCCTCGACAACCGCAAGGAAGCCGACGAGCTGTACATGGTGGTGGACGAGGAGCTGAAGATGATGGCGCGGATCTGCGAGGACGGCGGTCGGGTGCTCGGTCCCTACCTCAAGGAGATGGCGCACCTGGCGCACACCGAGTACTTCATCGAGGGCCAGACCAACCGCGACGTGCGCGAGGTGCTGCGCGAGACGCTGTTCGCCCCGACCGTCACCGGCAGCCCGCTGGAAAGCGCCTGCCGGGTGATCCGCCGCTACGAGCCGCAGGGTCGCGGCTACTACAGCGGGGTGGCGGCGCTGATCGGCGGCGATGGTCAGGGCGGGCGCACGCTGGACTCGGCGATCCTGATCCGCACCGCCGAGATCGAGGGCGACGGCCGCCTGCGCATCGGCGTCGGCTCGACCATCGTGCGTCACTCCGATCCCCTGGGCGAGGCGGCGGAAAGCCGGGCCAAGGCTTCCGGGCTGATCGCCGCGCTGAAGAGCCAGGCGCCGCAGCGCCTGGGCTCGCACCCGCATGTGGTGGCGGCGCTGGCCAGCCGCAACGCGCCGATCGCCGACTTCTGGCTGCGCGGCGCCAGCGAGCGCCAGCAGTTGCAGGCCGACCTGTCCGGACGCGAGGTGCTGATCGTCGATGCCGAGGACACCTTCACCTCGATGATCGCCAAGCAGCTCAAGTCGCTGGGCCTGACGGTGACCGTGCGCGGCTTCCAGGAGCCGTACTCGTTCGACGGCTACGACCTGGTGATCATGGGCCCCGGCCCGGGCAACCCCACCGAGATCGGCCAGCCGAAGATCGGCCACCTGCACCTGGCCATCCGTTCGCTGCTCAGCGAGCGCCGGCCGTTCCTCGCCGTGTGCCTGAGCCACCAGGTGCTGAGCCTGTGCCTGGGCCTGGACCTGCAACGCCGGCAGGAGCCCAACCAGGGCGTGCAGAAACAGATCGACCTGTTCGGCGCCGCCGAGCGCGTCGGCTTCTACAACACCTTCGCCGCGCGCGCCCTGCAGGACCGCATCGAGATCCCCGAGGTCGGCCCGATCGAGATCAGCCGCGACCGCGAGACCGGCGAGGTCCACGCCCTGCGCGGGCCGCGCTTCGCCTCCATGCAATTCCACCCCGAATCGGTGCTGACCCGCGAGGGTCCGCGCATCATCGCCGACCTGCTGCGCCACGCGCTGGTCGAGCGGCGGCCCTGAGCCAGGAGAGCCCATGCACAGATATGTCGTGATAGACGCCTTCGCCAGCGAACCGCTGCAAGGCAACCCGGTGGCGGTGTTCTTCGACTGCGACGACCTCAGCGGCGAGCGCATGCAGCGCATGGCGCGGGAGATGAACCTGTCGGAGAGCACCTTCGTGCTCCGCCCGCAACAGGACGGCGACGCGCGCATCCGCATCTTCACCCCGGTCAACGAACTGCCGTTCGCCGGCCACCCGCTGCTGGGCACCGCCATCGCCCTGGGCGCCGAGACCGACAAGGACAGGCTGTTCCTGGAGACCAGGATGGGCACCGTGCCCTTCGCCCTGGAGCGCCAGGACGGCAAGGTGGTGGCCTGCAGCATGCAGCAGCCGATCCCCACCTGGGAGCACTTCAGCCGCCCGGCCGAGCTGCTCGCCGCCCTCGGCCTGAAGGGCTCGACCTTTCCCATCGAGGTCTACCGCAACGGCCCGCGCCACGTGTTCGTCGGCCTGGAGAGCGTCGCCGCGCTGTCCGCGCTGCACCCCGACCACCGCGCGCTGTGCGACTTCCCGGACCTGGCGGTGAACTGCTTCGCCGGCGCCGGGCGGCACTGGCGCAGCCGCATGTTCTCGCCGGCCTACGGCGTGGTCGAGGACGCCGCCACCGGTTCCGCCGCCGGGCCGCTGGCGATCCACCTGGCGCGCCACCGGCAGATCCCCTACGGGCAGCAGATCGAGATCCTCCAGGGCGTCGAGATCGGCCGGCCGTCGCGCATGTACGCCCGCGCCGAGGGTGCCGGCGAGCGGGTCTCGACGGTGGAAGTGTCGGGCAACGGCGCGGCCTTCGCCGAAGGCCGGGCCTACCTGTGAACGGGCAGAACGGAGGAACGCCGTGATGGGCGTCAACGCGAACATTTCCGAGTCCCTCACCGGGACCATCGAAGCCCCTTTCCCGGAGTTCGAGGCGCCGCCGGCGAACCCCATGGAGGTGCTGCGCAACTGGCTGGAACGCGCCCGCCGCTATGGCGTGCGCGAGCCGCGGGCACTGGCCCTGGCCACGGTCGACGGGCAGGGCCGGCCGTCGACGCGGATCGTGGTGATCGCCGAACTCGGCGAGCGCGGGGTGGTGTTCGCCACCCACGCCGATAGCCAGAAGGGCCGCGAACTGGCGCAGAACCCCTGGGCCTCGGGGGTGCTGTACTGGCGCGAGAGCAGCCAGCAGATCATCCTCAACGGCCGCGCCGAACGCCTGCCCGACGAGCGTGCCGACGCCCAGTGGCTGAGCCGCCCGTACCAGACCCACCCGATGTCGATCGCCTCGCGGCAGAGCGAAACCCTCGCCGACATCCACGCCCTGCGCGCCGAAGCCCGGCGCCTGGCGGAAACCGACGGCCCGCTGCCGCGCCCGCCGGGCTACTGCCTGTTCGAACTGTGCCTGGAGTCGGTGGAGTTCTGGGGCAACGGCACCGAGCGGCTGCACGAGCGCCTGCGCTACGACCGCGACGAAGGAGGCTGGAAGCACCGCTACCTGCAACCGTGACGACACCGCTGCGCCGGCGTTTCA
>NZ_JAJQKY010000046.1:0-4757 GCF_021213715.1 Pseudomonas sp. CP-1 | reverse complement strand
ATGGCGCTGCTGGTGGTGGGCTTCTTCCTGTTCGGCAGCTACACCAAGCGCAGCACCGTCAGCGGCCAATTGGTTCCCGCCAGCGGCCAGGTCAAGGTGCACGCGCCGCAGGCCGGCATCGTGCTGCGCAAGTTCGTCCAGGAAGGCCAGGCGGTACGACGTGGCGAGCGCCTGATGGTGCTTTCCAGCGAACGCTACGGCAGCGATGCCGGCCCGGTGCAGGCCGGTATCAGCAGGCGCCTGGAACAACGCCGCGACTCCCTGCGCGACGAACTGGAAAAGCTTCGCCGCCTGCAAGACGACGAGCGCGACAGCCTGACCAGCAAGGTCGCCAGCCTGCAGCGCGAACTGACCACCCTCGCCGCCCAAACCGACAGCCAGCAACGCCTGCTGGCGCTGGCCAGCGACGCCGCCGCGCGCTACCAGGGGCTGATGGACAAGGGCTACATCTCCATGGACCAGTTGCAGCAGCGCCAGGCCGAGCTGCTCGGCCAGCGCCAGACCCTGCAAGGCCTGGAGCGCGAACGCACGTCGCTGCGGCAGCAGTTGACCGAGCGCCGCAACGAACTCGCCGGGCTTTCCGCGCGCCAGGCCAACCAGCTCGCGGAAACCCGCCGCCAGCTCAGCACGGTGGAGCAGGACCTGGCCGAAAGCGAAGCCAAGCGCACCTTGCTGGTCACCGCGCCGGAGAGCGGCATCGCCACCGCCGTGCTCGCCGAAGCCGGGCAGACCGTCGACAGCTCGCGTCCGCTGCTGAGCATCGTTCCCGCCGACACCCCGTTGCAGGCCGAACTCTACGCGCCGAGCAAGTCCATCGGTTTCATCCGGCCGGGCGACGCGGTGCTGATCCGCTACCAGGCCTATCCGTACCAGAAGTTCGGCCAGTACCACGGCAAGGTGCAGTCGATCTCCCGCGCCAGCGTCTCCTATGCCGAGCTTTCCAGCATGGTCGGCGGCGTACCGGGGCTCGGCCAGGATGGCGAGCAGCTGTACCGGCTGCGGGTAACCCTCGACGACCAGGCGGTGACCGCCTACGGCCAGCCGCGTCCGCTGCAGAGCGGCATGCTGCTGGACGCCGACATCCTCCAGGACACCCGGCGCCTCTACGAATGGGTGCTGGAACCGCTCTACAGCCTGACCGGCAAACTCTAGGAACGACCCATGGCCTTTCTCGACGCTCTCGCCCTGCGCCTGGGCCGCCGCCTGCCGCTGGTGCTGCAGACCGAAGCCACCGAATGCGGCCTGGCCTGCCTGGCGATGATCGCCGGCTACCACGGCCACCATACCGGCCTGATGGAACTGCGCCGGCGCTTCTCCGTATCGCTCAAGGGCATCTCCCTCAAGCAACTGATCCAGACCGCCCACCGCCTCGGCCTGGGCACCCGCGCGGTGAAGCTCGACCTCGGCGACCTCGGCAAGCTCAAGCTGCCCTGCGTGCTGCACTGGAACTTCAACCACTTCGTCGTGCTCAAGGCGGTCGACGGGCGCGGCGCGGTGCTCCACGACCCCGCCCACGGCCAGCGCCGGCTGGGCCTGGAGGAAGTCTCGCGGAGCTTCACCGGGGTAGCCCTGGAACTCTGGCCGGAGAGCGGCTTCGAGAAACAGGAGGCGCCGCCGCGGATCAAGCTGCTGGGCATGCTCGGCAAGGTCACCGGGCTGTACCGCTCGCTGGCCCAGGTGCTGCTGCTCGCCGGCGCGCTGGAAGTGTTCTCGCTGATCAGTCCGTTCTTCCTGCAATGGACCATCGACAACGTCATCGTCAGCGAAGACCGTGACCTGCTCAGCACCCTGGCCATCGGCTTCGGCCTGTTGCTGCTGATGCAGCAGGCGGTCAGCGGGGTGCGCGCCTGGGTGATGATGCACATGAGCACCCTGCTCGGCGTGCAGTGGCAGGCCAACGTCTTCAGCCACCTGCTGCGGCTGCCCGCGCAGTATTTCGAGAAGCGCCACCTGGGCGACGTGGTGTCGCGCTTCGGCGCGGTGAACAGCATCCAGCAGACCCTCACCGCGGCCTTCCTCTCGGCGGTGCTGGACGGCCTGATGACCGTCGCCACCCTCGGCATGATGCTGCTCTACAGTCCGCCGCTGGCGGCCATCGCCATCGCCGCCATGAGCCTCTACGCCCTCGGCCGCTGGATCTGGTACCGGCCGTTGCGCAACGCCACCGAGGAGCAGATCGTCCACGCCGCGCGGCAGCAGAGCCACTTCCTCGAGACGGTGCGCGGCATCCGCCCGCTGAAGCTGTTCCAGCGCCAGGACGAGCGCCGCTCGGTATGGCTCGGCCTGCTGGTGGAACAGATCAACGCCGGCCTGCGTACGCAGAAGCTGCAACTGTTCTACCAGCAGCTCAACGGCCTGCTGTTCGGCGTGGAGAACCTGCTGGTGATCTGGCTCGGCGCGACCATGGTGATGGACGGCCAGTTCAGCGTCGGCATCCTGATGGCCTTCAACGCCTACAAGTCGCAGTTCGACAGCCGCGTCGGCAGCCTGATCGACAAGTTCTTCGAGCTGCGCATGCTCCAGTTGCAGGGCGAGCGCCTGGCCGACATCGTCCTCCAGGCCCCGGAGGTCAGCCACGGCGACATCCTCCCGGAGAACCTCCGCGAGCGCGAGGCGAGCATCGAGATCCAGGGCTTGCGCTACCGCTACGCGGAACANGGCCCCGGAGGTCAGCCACGGCGACATCCTCCCGGAGAACCTCCGCGAGCGCGAGGCGAGCATCGAGATCCAGGGCTTGCGCTACCGCTACGCGGAACAGGAGCCCTGGGTCCTCGACGGCCTCGACCTGCGCATCGCCGGCGGCGAGTCGGTGGCCATCGTCGGCCCCTCGGGCTGCGGCAAGAGCACTCTGTTCAACGTCCTGCTGGGCATCCTCCCGCCAGTGGAGGGACAGATCCGCATGGCCGGCCTGGACCTTGCGCAACTGGGCCTGGACGGCCTGCGCGAACTGGTCGGTACGGTGCTGCAGGACGACGTGCTGTTCGCCGGTTCGCTCAGCGACAACATCAGTTTCTTCGACCCGCAGCCGGACATGCCCTGGCTGCTGCAGTGCGCGCAGATGGCTGCCATCCACGATGACATCCAGGCCATGCCGATGGGCTACAACACCCTGGTCGGCGACATGGGCACGGTGCTCTCCGGCGGCCAGAAGCAGCGGGTGATGCTGGCCCGGGCGCTGTACAAGAAGCCGCGCATCCTGTTCCTCGACGAAGCCACCAGCCACCTCGACGTACACTGCGAACAGCGGGTCAACGCCGCCATTCGCGCGCTGCGCATCACCCGCATCATGGTCGCCCATCGGCCCGAGACCATCGCCTCGGCGGACCGCGTGATAGTCCTCGGCCAGGGCAAGGTAAGCCTCGACGAAAGCACCGCGTGCCTGGCCGAACGCCAGGCCGCCGCGGCGCGGGAGCAGGCCTGATGCGTGCCCTCGCCGGCCTGTTGTGCGGCCTGCTCGGCCTGGTTCCCGGCGCCGCCGCCTACGAGCCGGACGTGTTCGGCACCGCCGGCCAGGTCGCCGGCCAGGCGGTCTACGACCTCGGCGGCAGCGGTTTGCCCTGCCGCGGCGGGCCGCCACCGACCGAGCTGAGCCTGGAGGAAGCCATCGAGCGGATCCTCTGCCACGACCCGCAGACCCGCCTCGCCTGGGCCAATGCCAAGGCCCAAGCGGCCCAGGTCGGGATCGGCAAGTCCGCCTACCTGCCGCGCCTGGACGGCCGTCTCGACGCCAGTCGCGGCTACAGCGACATGGATTATCGCGATGCCCCCTACCTCTCCGGCGACGGCCATCGCCACCGGCGCGGCGCCAGCCTCCAATTGAGCTGGGTGCTGTTCGACTTCGGCCGCCGCAGCGCCGCCCTGCGCAACGCCCAGCAGTTGCTGCTGGCGGCCAACGCCAGCCAGGACGCGACCCTGCAGAACACCTTCGCCCTCGCCGCCCAGGCCTACTACGACGCCCTCGCCGCCCAGCGCAGCCTGGCCGCCTCGCGGCAGGTCGCGGAGCTGGCGGCGCAGAACCTGGAAGCCGCCGACGCCAAGTACCGGGCCGGCGCCGCCGCCCTTTCCGATCGCCTGCAGGCACAGACCGCGCTGTCCCAGGCGAGCCTCGCCCAGGTCCGCGACGAAGGCGCCCTGAGCAACGCCCTCGGCGTCATCGCCCTGCGCATGGGCCTGGCGCCGGATACCCCGCTGCGCCTCTCCGGCGAGCTGGAGGCGCAACCCGACACCGGCTTCGTCAAGGCCATCGACGAGATGCTCGCCGAAGCCCGCCGCGAGCATCCGGCGCTGCTCGCCGCCCAGGCGCGGCTGAAAGCCGCCGCCGCCTCGGTGGAGGAAAGCCGCGCCGCCGGCCGGCCGAGCCTGGCGCTGAGCGCCAACCTGGCACGCAGCCATAGCGACCAGGCGATGGCGTTCAACGGCGATACCCGCGAACGCGACCGCAGCATCGGCCTGCAACTGAACATCCCGTTGTTCGAAGGCTTCGAACGCACCTACCAGGTCCGCAACGCCCTGGCCCGCCGCGAAGCCAGCGAAGCGGAGCTGGCCGACACCGAGCAGCAGGTTTCGCTGGAGGTGTGGAGCAACTACCAGTCGCTCAGCGTCGAGACCCGCAGCCTGGCGCGCACCCGCGAACTGGTCGAACAGTCGCGGCAAAGCCTGGAGGTGGTGCAGGGCCGCTACCGCTCAGGGGTCGGCAGCATGATCGAGCTGCTCAACGCCCTGACCGCCTACGCCAGCGCCGAGGACCAGCACATCCG
>NZ_JAJQKY010000044.1:0-5523 GCF_021213715.1 Pseudomonas sp. CP-1 | reverse complement strand
GACGGCAAGATCAAGCGCAACCGCGAATTCATGAACGTCTTCCAGCAATTGCGCGCCCTGAGCATTCCGGTCCCGCAGATCAAACGCGAAGGCATTCCCACCTGAGGCCATCCTGGAAGGGGTGAACTATGGACGATCTATTGCAACGCGTACGGCGCTGCGAAGCGCTGCAGCAACCCGAATGGGGCGATCCGTCGCGCCTGCGCGACGTGCAGGCGTACCTGCGCGGCAGTCCGGCGCTGATCCGCGCCGGCGACATCCTGGCCCTGCGCGCGACCCTGGCGCGGGTCGCCCGCGGCGAGGCGCTGGTGGTGCAGTGCGGCGACTGCGCCGAGGACATGGACGACCACCATGCCGAGAACGTGGCGCGCAAGGCCGCCGTGCTGGAACTGCTGGCCGGCGCCCTGCGCCTGGCCGGCCGGCGGCCGGTGATCCGCGTCGGGCGCATCGCCGGGCAGTACGCCAAGCCGCGTTCCAAGCCGCACGAGCAGGTCGGCGAGCAGACCCTGCCGGTCTATCGCGGCGACATGGTCAACGGCCGCGAGGCCCATGCCGAGCAGCGCCGGGCCGATCCGCAGCGGATTCTCAAGGGCTATGCGGCGGCGCGCAACATCATGCGCCACCTGGGCTGGGACGCCGCGTCCGGGCAGGAGGCGAATGCCTCGCCGGTCTGGACCAGCCACGAGATGCTGCTGCTCGACTACGAGCTGTCGATGCTGCGCGAGGACGAGCAGCGCCGGGTCTATCTCGGTTCGACCCACTGGCCGTGGATCGGCGAGCGCACCCGCCAGGTCGACGGCGCCCATGTGGCGCTGCTGGCCGAGGTGCTCAACCCGGTGGCCTGCAAGGTCGGTCCGGAGATCGGCCGCGACCAGTTGCTGGCGCTCTGCGAGCGCCTCGATCCGCGCCGCGAGCCGGGACGCCTGACGCTGATCGCGCGGATGGGCGCGCAGAAGGTCGGCGAGCGCCTGCCGCCGCTGGTGGAAGCGGTGCGCGCGGCCGGCCACCCGGTGATCTGGCTGAGCGACCCGATGCACGGCAACACCATCGTCGCGCCCTGCGGCAACAAGACCCGCCTGGTGCGCAGCATCGCCGAGGAGGTGGCGGCGTTCCGCCTGGCGGTGTCCGGCTCCGGCGGCGTGGCCGCCGGGCTGCACCTGGAGACCACCCCGGACGACGTCACCGAGTGCGTCGCCGATTCCAGCGGCCTGCACCAGGTCGGCCGGCACTACACCAGCCTCTGCGATCCGCGGCTGAACCCCTGGCAGGCGCTCAGCGCGGTGATGGCCTGGGCCGGCGCAGAAGCGATCCCGAGCGCAACCTTCCCCCTGGAGACCGTGGCATGAGCGGCATTCCCGAAATCACCGCCTATCCCTTGCCGACCGCCCAGCAGCTGCCGGCCAACCTGGCGCGCTGGAGCCTGGAGCCGCGGCGCGCGGTGCTGCTGGTGCACGACATGCAGCGCTACTTCCTGCGCCCGCTGCCCGAGAGCCTGCGCGCCGGGCTGGTGGCCAACGCCGCGCGGCTGCGCCGCTGGTGCGTCGAGCAGGGCGTGCAGATCGCCTACACCGCCCAGCCGGGCAGCATGACCGAGGAGCAGCGCGGCCTGCTCAAGGACTTCTGGGGGCCGGGCATGCGCGCCAGTCCGGCCGACCGCGAGGTGGTCGAGGAGCTGGCGCCGGGGCCGGACGANCGCCTACACCGCCCAGCCGGGCAGCATGACCGAGGAGCAGCGCGGCCTGCTCAAGGACTTCTGGGGGCCGGGCATGCGCGCCAGTCCGGCCGACCGCGAGGTGGTCGAGGAGCTGGCGCCGGGGCCGGACGACTGGCTGCTGACCAAGTGGCGCTACAGCGCCTTCTTCCACTCCGATCTGCTCCAGCGGATGCGCGCCGCCGGCCGCGACCAGTTGGTGCTGTGCGGCGTATACGCCCACGTCGGGGTGCTGATCTCCACGGTGGACGCCTACTCCAACGACATCCAGCCGTTCCTGGTGGCCGACGCCATCGCCGACTTCAGCGAGGCGCACCACCGCATGGCCCTGGAATACGCCGCCAGCCGCTGCGCGATGGTGGTCACCACCGACGAGGTGCTGGAATGAACGCCCTGCCCACATCGCTGTTGCAGCGCCTGCTCGAACGGCCGGCGCCGTTCGCCTTGCTCTACCGTCCGGAAAGCAATGGCCCGGGCCTGCTCGACGTGATTCGCGGCGAGACGCTCGAACTGCACGGCCTGGCCGACCTGCCGCTGGACGAGCCCGGCCCGGGCCTGCCGCGCCATGACCTGCTGGCGCTGATTCCCTACCGGCAGATCGCCGAGCGCGGCTTCGAGGCGCTCGACGACGGTACGCCGCTGCTGGCGCTGAAGGTCCTGGAGCAGGAACTGCTGCCGTTGGAGCAGGCCCTGGCGCTGCTGCCGAACCAGGCGCTGGAACTGAGCGAGGAAGCTTTCGACCTCGACGACGAGGCCTACGCCGAAGTGGTCGGGCGGGTCATCGCCGACGAGATCGGTCGCGGCGAAGGCGCCAACTTCGTGATCAAGCGGCGCTTCCAGGCGCGCATCGACGGCTACGCCACGGCCAGCGCGCTGAGTTTCTTCCGCCAGTTGCTGCTGCGCGAGAAGGGCGCCTACTGGACCTTCATCGTCCACACCGGCGAACGCACCCTGGTCGGCGCCTCGCCCGAGCGGCACATCAGCGTGCGCGACGGCCTGGCGGTGATGAACCCGATCAGCGGCACCTACCGCTACCCGCCGGCCGGGCCGAACCTGGCCGAGGTCATGGAATTCCTCGACAACCGCAAGGAAGCCGACGAGCTGTACATGGTGGTGGACGAGGAGCTGAAGATGATGGCGCGGATCTGCGAGGACGGCGGTCGGGTGCTCGGTCCCTACCTCAAGGAGATGGCGCACCTGGCGCACACCGAGTACTTCATCGAGGGCCAGACCAACCGCGACGTGCGCGAGGTGCTGCGCGAGACGCTGTTCGCCCCGACCGTCACCGGCAGCCCGCTGGAAAGCGCCTGCCGGGTGATCCGCCGCTACGAGCCGCAGGGTCGCGGCTACTACAGCGGGGTGGCGGCGCTGATCGGCGGCGATGGTCAGGGCGGGCGCACGCTGGACTCGGCGATCCTGATCCGCACCGCCGAGATCGAGGGCGACGGCCGCCTGCGCATCGGCGTCGGCTCGACCATCGTGCGTCACTCCGATCCCCTGGGCGAGGCGGCGGAAAGCCGGGCCAAGGCTTCCGGGCTGATCGCCGCGCTGAAGAGCCAGGCGCCGCAGCGCCTGGGCTCGCACCCGCATGTGGTGGCGGCGCTGGCCAGCCGCAACGCGCCGATCGCCGACTTCTGGCTGCGCGGCGCCAGCGAGCGCCAGCAGTTGCAGGCCGACCTGTCCGGACGCGAGGTGCTGATCGTCGATGCCGAGGACACCTTCACCTCGATGATCGCCAAGCAGCTCAAGTCGCTGGGCCTGACGGTGACCGTGCGCGGCTTCCAGGAGCCGTACTCGTTCGACGGCTACGACCTGGTGATCATGGGCCCCGGCCCGGGCAACCCCACCGAGATCGGCCAGCCGAAGATCGGCCACCTGCACCTGGCCATCCGTTCGCTGCTCAGCGAGCGCCGGCCGTTCCTCGCCGTGTGCCTGAGCCACCAGGTGCTGAGCCTGTGCCTGGGCCTGGACCTGCAACGCCGGCAGGAGCCCAACCAGGGCGTGCAGAAACAGATCGACCTGTTCGGCGCCGCCGAGCGCGTCGGCTTCTACAACACCTTCGCCGCGCGCGCCCTGCAGGACCGCATCGAGATCCCCGAGGTCGGCCCGATCGAGATCAGCCGCGACCGCGAGACCGGCGAGGTCCACGCCCTGCGCGGGCCGCGCTTCGCCTCCATGCAATTCCACCCCGAATCGGTGCTGACCCGCGAGGGTCCGCGCATCATCGCCGACCTGCTGCGCCACGCGCTGGTCGAGCGGCGGCCCTGAGCCAGGAGAGCCCATGCACAGATATGTCGTGATAGACGCCTTCGCCAGCGAACCGCTGCAAGGCAACCCGGTGGCGGTGTTCTTCGACTGCGACGACCTCAGCGGCGAGCGCATGCAGCGCATGGCGCGGGAGATGAACCTGTCGGAGAGCACCTTCGTGCTCCGCCCGCAACAGGACGGCGACGCGCGCATCCGCATCTTCACCCCGGTCAACGAACTGCCGTTCGCCGGCCACCCGCTGCTGGGCACCGCCATCGCCCTGGGCGCCGAGACCGACAAGGACAGGCTGTTCCTGGAGACCAGGATGGGCACCGTGCCCTTCGCCCTGGAGCGCCAGGACGGCAAGGTGGTGGCCTGCAGCATGCAGCAGCCGATCCCCACCTGGGAGCACTTCAGCCGCCCGGCCGAGCTGCTCGCCGCCCTCGGCCTGAAGGGCTCGACCTTTCCCATCGAGGTCTACCGCAACGGCCCGCGCCACGTGTTCGTCGGCCTGGAGAGCGTCGCCGCGCTGTCCGCGCTGCACCCCGACCACCGCGCGCTGTGCGACTTCCCGGACCTGGCGGTGAACTGCTTCGCCGGCGCCGGGCGGCACTGGCGCAGCCGCATGTTCTCGCCGGCCTACGGCGTGGTCGAGGACGCCGCCACCGGTTCCGCCGCCGGGCCGCTGGCGATCCACCTGGCGCGCCACCGGCAGATCCCCTACGGGCAGCAGATCGAGATCCTCCAGGGCGTCGAGATCGGCCGGCCGTCGCGCATGTACGCCCGCGCCGAGGGTGCCGGCGAGCGGGTCTCGACGGTGGAAGTGTCGGGCAACGGCGCGGCCTTCGCCGAAGGCCGGGCCTACCTGTGAACGGGCAGAACGGAGGAACGCCGTGATGGGCGTCAACGCGAACATTTCCGAGTCCCTCACCGGGACCATCGAAGCCCCTTTCCCGGAGTTCGAGGCGCCGCCGGCGAACCCCATGGAGGTGCTGCGCAACTGGCTGGAACGCGCCCGCCGCTATGGCGTGCGCGAGCCGCGGGCACTGGCCCTGGCCACGGTCGACGGGCAGGGCCGGCCGTCGACGCGGATCGTGGTGATCGCCGAACTCGGCGAGCGCGGGGTGGTGTTCGCCACCCACGCCGATAGCCAGAAGGGCCGCGAACTGGCGCAGAACCCCTGGGCCTCGGGGGTGCTGTACTGGCGCGAGAGCAGCCAGCAGATCATCCTCAACGGCCGCGCCGAACGCCTGCCCGACGAGCGTGCCGACGCCCAGTGGCTGAGCCGCCCGTACCAGACCCACCCGATGTCGATCGCCTCGCGGCAGAGCGAAACCCTCGCCGACATCCACGCCCTGCGCGCCGAAGCCCGGCGCCTGGCGGAAACCGACGGCCCGCTGCCGCGCCCGCCGGGCTACTGCCTGTTCGAACTGTGCCTGGAGTCGGTGGAGTTCTGGGGCAACGGCACCGAGCGGCTGCACGAGCGCCTGCGCTACGACCGCGACGAAGGAGGCTGGAAGCACCGCTACCTGCAACCGTGACGACACCGCTGCGCCGGCGTTTCA
>NZ_JAJQKY010000043.1:0-5559 GCF_021213715.1 Pseudomonas sp. CP-1 | reverse complement strand
TCGAAACGAAGCTTCACCGAGGTGCTTGACAGCGAATTTGAACGCTGTAGAATGCGCCTCCCGCTGATCGGAAGATGGTTTGAAGGTCGGCGCAAGCGGTTGAGTAGAAAAGAAAATTTTCGAAAATAACGCTTGACGGAAAGAGAGGTTGCTGTAGAATGCGCGGCCTCGGTTGAGACGAAAGCCTTGACCAACTGCTCTTTAACAAGTCGAATCAAGCAATTCGTGTGGGTGCTTGTGATGTAAGACTGGTGATCGCAAGATTATCAGCAACGCAAGTAACACTCGTGAATTCGAGAGTTTTATCTCTTTTTAAGAGAATGCGATTGCTGAGCCAAGTTTAGGGTTTTCTC
Source organism: Pseudomonas sp. CP-1 (assembly GCF_021213715.1). Classification (NCBI taxonomy): domain Bacteria; kingdom Pseudomonadati; phylum Pseudomonadota; class Gammaproteobacteria; order Pseudomonadales; family Pseudomonadaceae; genus Pseudomonas; species Pseudomonas sp. CP-1. The sequence continues at coordinate 5,206 of NZ_JAJQKY010000043.1, read as the reverse complement.
AAAACCCAAGCAGTATTGAACTGAAGAGTTTGATCATGGCTCAGATTGAACGCTGGCGGCAGGCCTAACACATGCAAGTCGAGCGGATGAAGGGAGCTTGCTCCTGGATTCAGCGGCGGACGGGTGAGTAATGCCTAGGAATCTGCCTGGTAGTGGGGGATAACGTCCGGAAACGGGCGCTAATACCGCATACGTCCTGAGGGAGAAAGTGGGGGATCTTCGGACCTCACGCTATCAGATGAGCCTAGGTCGGATTAGCTAGTTGGTGGGGTAAAGGCCTACCAAGGCGACGATCCGTAACTGGTCTGAGAGGATGATCAGTCACACTGGAACTGAGACACGGTCCAGACTCCTACGGGAGGCAGCAGTGGGGAATATTGGACAATGGGCGAAAGCCTGATCCAGCCATGCCGCGTGTGTGAAGAAGGTCTTCGGATTGTAAAGCACTTTAAGTTGGGAGGAAGGGCAGTAAGTTAATACCTTGCTGTTTTGACGTTACCAACAGAATAAGCACCGGCTAACTTCGTGCCAGCAGCCGCGGTAATACGAAGGGTGCAAGCGTTAATCGGAATTACTGGGCGTAAAGCGCGCGTAGGTGGTTCAGCAAGTTGGATGTGAAATCCCCGGGCTCAACCTGGGAACTGCATCCAAAACTACTGAGCTAGAGTACGGTAGAGGGTGGTGGAATTTCCTGTGTAGCGGTGAAATGCGTAGATATAGGAAGGAACACCAGTGGCGAAGGCGACCACCTGGACTGATACTGACACTGAGGTGCGAAAGCGTGGGGAGCAAACAGGATTAGATACCCTGGTAGTCCACGCCGTAAACGATGTCGACTAGCCGTTGGGATCCTTGAGATCTTAGTGGCGCAGCTAACGCGATAAGTCGACCGCCTGGGGAGTACGGCCGCAAGGTTAAAACTCAAATGAATTGACGGGGGCCCGCACAAGCGGTGGAGCATGTGGTTTAATTCGAAGCAACGCGAAGAACCTTACCTGGCCTTGACATGCTGAGAACTTTCCAGAGATGGATTGGTGCCTTCGGGAACTCAGACACAGGTGCTGCATGGCTGTCGTCAGCTCGTGTCGTGAGATGTTGGGTTAAGTCCCGTAACGAGCGCAACCCTTGTCCTTAGTTACCAGCACCTCGGGTGGGCACTCTAAGGAGACTGCCGGTGACAAACCGGAGGAAGGTGGGGATGACGTCAAGTCATCATGGCCCTTACGGCCAGGGCTACACACGTGCTACAATGGTCGGTACAAAGGGTTGCCAAGCCGCGAGGTGGAGCTAATCCCATAAAACCGATCGTAGTCCGGATCGCAGTCTGCAACTCGACTGCGTGAAGTCGGAATCGCTAGTAATCGTGAATCAGAATGTCACGGTGAATACGTTCCCGGGCCTTGTACACACCGCCCGTCACACCATGGGAGTGGGTTGCTCCAGAAGTAGCTAGTCTAACCGCAAGGGGGACGGTTACCACGGAGTGATTCATGACTGGGGTGAAGTCGTAACAAGGTAGCCGTAGGGGAACCTGCGGCTGGATCACCTCCTTAATCGAAGATCTCAGCTTCTTCATAAGCTCCCACACGAATTGCTTGATTCACTGGTTAGACGATTGGGTCTGTAGCTCAGTTGGTTAGAGCGCACCCCTGATAAGGGTGAGGTCGGCAGTTCGAATCTGCCCAGACCCACCAATTGTTGGTGTGCTGCGTGATCCGATACGGGGCCATAGCTCAGCTGGGAGAGCGCCTGCTTTGCACGCAGGAGGTCAGGAGTTCGATCCTCCTTGGCTCCACCATCTAAAACAATCGTCGAAAGCTCAGAAATGAATGTTCGTGAATGAACATTGATTTCTGGTCTTTGCACCAGAACTGTTCTTTAAAAATTCGGGTATGTGATAGAAGTAAGACTGAATGATCTCTTTCACTGGTGATCATTCAAGTCAAGGTAAAATTTGCGAGTTCAAGCGCGAATTTTCGGCGAATGTCGTCTTCACAGTATAACCAGATTGCTTGGGGTTATATGGTCAAGTGAAGAAGCGCATACGGTGGATGCCTTGGCAGTCAGAGGCGATGAAAGACGTGGTAGCCTGCGAAAAGCTTCGGGGAGTCGGCAAACAGACTTTGATCCGGAGATCTCTGAATGGGGGAACCCACCTAGGATAACCTAGGTATCTTGTACTGAATCCATAGGTGCAAGAGGCGAACCAGGGGAACTGAAACATCTAAGTACCCTGAGGAAAAGAAATCAACCGAGATTCCCTTAGTAGTGGCGAGCGAACGGGGATTAGCCCTTAAGCTTCATTGATTTTAGCGGAACGCTCTGGAAAGTGCGGCCATAGTGGGTGATAGCCCCGTACGCGAAAGGATCTTTGAAGTGAAATCGAGTAGGACGGAGCACGAGAAACTTTGTCTGAACATGGGGGGACCATCCTCCAAGGCTAAATACTACTGACTGACCGATAGTGAACCAGTACCGTGAGGGAAAGGCGAAAAGAACCCCGGAGAGGGGAGTGAAATAGAACCTGAAACCGTATGCGTACAAGCAGTGGGAGCCTACTTGTTAGGTGACTGCGTACCTTTTGTATAATGGGTCAGCGACTTATATTCAGTGGCAAGCTTAACCGTATAGGGTAGGCGTAGCGAAAGCGAGTCTTAATAGGGCGTTTAGTCGCTGGGTATAGACCCGAAACCGGGCGATCTATCCATGAGCAGGTTGAAGGTTAGGTAACACTGACTGGAGGACCGAACCCACTCCCGTTGAAAAGGTAGGGGATGACTTGTGGATCGGAGTGAAAGGCTAATCAAGCTCGGAGATAGCTGGTTCTCCTCGAAAGCTATTTAGGTAGCGCCTCATGTATCACTCTGGGGGGTAGAGCACTGTTTCGGCTAGGGGGTCATCCCGACTTACCAAACCGATGCAAACTCCGAATACCCAGAAGTGCCGAGCATGGGAGACACACGGCGGGTGCTAACGTCCGTCGTGAAAAGGGAAACAACCCAGACCGCCAGCTAAGGTCCCAAAGTTGTGGTTAAGTGGTAAACGATGTGGGAAGGCTTAGACAGCTAGGAGGTTGGCTTAGAAGCAGCCACCCTTTAAAGAAAGCGTAATAGCTCACTAGTCGAGTCGGCCTGCGCGGAAGATGTAACGGGGCTCAAACCACACACCGAAGCTGCGGGTGTCACGCAAGTGACGCGGTAGAGGAGCGTTCTGTAAGCCTGTGAAGGTGAGTTGAGAAGCTTGCTGGAGGTATCAGAAGTGCGAATGCTGACATGAGTAACGACAATGGGTGTGAAAAACACCCACGCCGAAAGACCAAGGGTTCCTGCGCAACGTTAATCGACGCAGGGTTAGTCGGTTCCTAAGGCGAGGCTGAAAAGCGTAGTCGATGGGAAACAGGTTAATATTCCTGTACTTCTGGTTACTGCGATGGAGGGACGGAGAAGGCTAGGCCAGCTTGGCGTTGGTTGTCCAAGTTTAAGGTGGTAGGCTGAAATCTTAGGTAAATCCGGGGTTTCAAGGCCGAGAGCTGATGACGAGTCGTCTTTTAGATGACGAAGTGGTTGATGCCATGCTTCCAAGAAAAGCTTCTAAGCTTCAGGTAACCAGGAACCGTACCCCAAACCGACACAGGTGGTCGGGTAGAGAATACCAAGGCGCTTGAGAGAACTCGGGTGAAGGAACTAGGCAAAATGGCACCGTAACTTCGGGAGAAGGTGCGCCGGCTAGGGTGAAGGATTTACTCCGTAAGCTCTGGCTGGTCGAAGATACCAGGCCGCTGCGACTGTTTATTAAAAACACAGCACTCTGCAAACACGAAAGTGGACGTATAGGGTGTGACGCCTGCCCGGTGCCGGAAGGTTAATTGATGGGGTTAGCGCAAGCGAAGCTCTTGATCGAAGCCCCGGTAAACGGCGGCCGTAACTATAACGGTCCTAAGGTAGCGAAATTCCTTGTCGGGTAAGTTCCGACCTGCACGAATGGCGTAACGATGGCGGCGCTGTCTCCACCCGAGACTCAGTGAAATTGAAATCGCTGTGAAGATGCAGTGTATCCGCGGCTAGACGGAAAGACCCCGTGAACCTTTACTGTAGCTTTGCACTGGACTTTGAGCCTGCTTGTGTAGGATAGGTGGGAGGCTTTGAAGCGTGGACGCCAGTTCGCGTGGAGCCATCCTTGAAATACCACCCTGGCATGCTTGAGGTTCTAACTCTGGTCCGTAATCCGGATCGAGGACAGTGTATGGTGGGCAGTTTGACTGGGGCGGTCTCCTCCTAAAGAGTAACGGAGGAGTACGAAGGTGCGCTCAGACCGGTCGGAAATCGGTCGCAGAGTATAAAGGCAAAAGCGCGCTTGACTGCGAGACAGACACGTCGAGCAGGTACGAAAGTAGGTCTTAGTGATCCGGTGGTTCTGTATGGAAGGGCCATCGCTCAACGGATAAAAGGTACTCCGGGGATAACAGGCTGATACCGCCCAAGAGTTCATATCGACGGCGGTGTTTGGCACCTCGATGTCGGCTCATCACATCCTGGGGCTGAAGCCGGTCCCAAGGGTATGGCTGTTCGCCATTTAAAGTGGTACGCGAGCTGGGTTTAGAACGTCGTGAGACAGTTCGGTCCCTATCTGCCGTGGACGTTTGAGATTTGAGAGGGGCTGCTCCTAGTACGAGAGGACCGGAGTGGACGAACCTCTGGTGTTCCGGTTGTCACGCCAGTGGCATTGCCGGGTAGCTATGTTCGGAAAAGATAACCGCTGAAAGCATCTAAGCGGGAAACTTGCCTCAAGATGAGATCTCACTGGGAACTTGATTCCCCTGAAGGGCCGTCGAAGACTACGACGTTGATAGGCTGGGTGTGTAAGCGTTGTGAGGCGTTGAGCTAACCAGTACTAATTGCCCGTGAGGCTTGACCATATAACACCCAAACAATCTGACGATTGTGTGTTGTAAGGTGAAGTCGACGAACCGAAAGTTCGCATGAACCGCAAACACCTTGAAATCACATACCTGAATCCGGATAGACGTAAGCCCAAGCGAACGGATATCCAACCGAATTGCTTGACGATCATAGAGCGTTGGAACCACCTGATCCCTTCCCGAACTCAGAAGTGAAACGACGCATCGCCGATGGTAGTGTGGGGTCTCCCCATGTGAGAGTAGGTCATCGTCAAGCTCCTATCCCAAAACCCCTGGTCAGCGATGACC
>NZ_JAJQKY010000040.1:0-7845 GCF_021213715.1 Pseudomonas sp. CP-1 | reverse complement strand
GTCATTTATTGCGCAAATCCGCGCCAAATTTCGCGCCGCGCTACAAGCGCGTCGGCGCCTTCGCCAAAGCGCACGAAGATCGCGCCGCGTCCCGGCGGACCGGGCAACGGATGATCTTCCAGCAGGGTCGGCCGCCAGCGGCTGAGCAGGCCGTTGCTGTGCTGGGCGATACGCCCGAGGTTGCGGTTGAGCTGCTGGTACCAGTAGGGGAACGCCCCCAACTGGGCCAGGTGCTCGACCTGGTTGACGTAGCCGGAACGCAGGCTGCCGCCGTCGGCTTCCTGGAGGGCGACGAGATCGTAGTCGGCGAGCAGTTCGCCGATCCGCTTCAGGTTGGTCGCCCGCCCCGCGTGGGGCAGCAGGTGCTGCCAACCGCGGGTCAGGTAGTGGCGGTAGCGCTCGGTGCTGATACCGACCTGGATGTTGAAGCTGAGAAGGCGCAGGCGGCCGTCGTCGGGCAGCTCCCGCGAATCGTCACAGGAGGGGTTCACTCGCGGGTCGCAGCTGCCTGCGACCCGAGGTTCACGCTGCCAGCGGCGCAACATGCCGAATCACCTTGCCTACTTCTTGGCCGCTGCGCGCTCTTTCTCGATCAGGTAGTCGGCCAGCTTGAGGGTTTCCTCCGGACCACCGGCGGAGCCGATGTCGAAGCGGTATTTGCCATTGACCACCATGGTCGGTACGCCGGTGACCTGGTAGGCCATCGCCAGCTTCTTGGCCTTTTCCATCTGGCCCTTGATGGCAAAGGAATTATAGGTGCTCAGGAATTTTTCCTTGTCCACGCCCTTGCCGGCGAGGAAATCGGCCATTTCTTCCGGAGTGGCGAGCTTCTTGTGCTCCTTGTGGATCGCCTCGAACACGGCGTTGTGGACGTCATGCTCGACGCCCATGCTTTCCAGGGTCAGGAACATCTGCCCATGGACGTTCCAGATACCGCCGAACAGGGCAGGCAGGCGCACGAAATGGACATCTGCCGGCAGCTTCTCGCTCCACGGCACGATGGTCGGCTCGAACGCGTAGCAATGCGGGCAGCCATACCAGAACAGTTCCACCACTTCGATCTTGCCCGGCTGGGACACCGGCACCGGGCTGCTCAGCTCGACGTATTCCTTGCCGGCGGTATAGTCGTCGGCCTGGGCGGCCATGCCGAACAGGCTGGCCATGGCCAGCATGGCGGTGAGAATCAGGTTACGCATCGTTCACTCCTAGGCGAGGTCAGTGCCGCTCTCCGGCCGGGTTCGGCCCGGTCAGTTCGACCGGGGGGAGCGGTCACGGGTTCCAGCATTGTAGCGATGGCGGACGCAAAAAAGGGCAGCCGAGGCCACCCTTTTTCATACATCTTTTTTGCCGTGCTACGCAGCGATCAGTGCAGACCCTGGATGTAGCTGGAAATCGCGGCGATGTCCTTGTTCGACAGCTTGGCGGCGATGGACTGCATGATCTTGGTGTCGCCGTCGTTGGTGCGGGTGCCTTCGCGGAAGTCGGTCAGCTGCTTGGCCACGTAGGTCGCGTGCTGGCCGCCCAGGTGCGGGAAACCGGCGGTTGCGATGCCGACGCCGCTCGGGGAATGGCAACCGGTGCAGGCCGGCATGCCTTCGGCGATCTTGCCGCCGCGGAACAGCGCTTCGCCCTGGGCCACCAGGTTCGGATCGGCCATGCCGACGCTCATCTTCTGGCTGGCGAAGTAGGCGGCGATGTCGGCCAGGTCCTGGTCGCTGAGGTTGGTCAGCAGGCCGGTCATTTCCAGCACGGTACGCTTGCCGTCCTTGATGTCATGCATCTGCTTGAGCAGGTAACGCTCGCCCTGGCCGGCCAGTTTCGGGAAGTTCGGCGCCGGGCTGTTGCCATCCGCACCGTGACAGGCGCCGCATACCGCGGCTTTCGCCTGGCCCGCGGCGGCATCGCCAGCGGCATGGGCAAGGCCGGTCAGACCCAGGGTCAACAGCAGACTCACGAGAAGTTTGTTCATCAGCTAATCCAATTACGGCTAAGGGTGAAAGATAGTGGGCTTCGGCTACTTCTTCACCATCCACTGGATGGTTGCCTGGTAGTCTTCGGCACTGCAGTCGGTGCACAGGCCGCGGGGCGGCATGGCGTTGAATCCGTTGGTCACATGCTGGACCAGGGTCGGCATGCCCTTGGCCAGCCGCGGCTCCCAGGCGGCATGGTCGCCCTTTTTCGGCGCCATCGGCAGCTGGCCGTCGTGACACGCGCCACAGGTCCGGTTGAACACTGCTTCCGGGTCCTGCGCCGCCTGCGCCGTAACGGCCACCGCAACGACTGTCGCTGCGAGCAGCAGTTTCTTCATGATCGTCCTCATCAGGGGGAACGCCCGCGTTCTACCGCGCGGAAAATGCTCTGTCCGTTCCCGCGCGCGCTCGACCCTGGGGGATAAAGCGCACACAAAATCCGCGGCATTATATACTTCCGATACCGAAACGGAAACGAAACAGCCCCCCGCGACACCGAGTCGCACCCCTGTGGATAACCCATGTCAGAGAAGAACCCCATCGTCGGCCTGTGCCAGAAGGCCAGCTTTCTCATCAGTGCCGCCCAGGTCGACCAGTGCCCCCCCGACGAAGGCCTGGAAGTCGCTTTCGCCGGGCGCTCCAATGCCGGCAAGTCGAGCGCGCTGAACACCCTCACCCACGCCAACCTGGCGCGCACCTCGAAAACCCCGGGACGTACCCAACTGCTCAATTTCTTCGCCCTGGACGACTCGCGGCGCCTGGTGGACCTGCCCGGCTACGGCTACGCGAAGGTGCCGATCCCCCTGAAGCAGCACTGGCAGCGCCACCTGGAAGCCTACCTGAGCAGCCGCGCAAGCCTGGCCGGGGTGTTCCTGATGATGGACATCCGCCATCCGCTCACCGACTTCGACCGACTGATGCTGGATTGGGCACAGGCCAGCCAGCTGCCGATCCATGTGCTGATGACCAAGGCCGACAAGCTGGCCTTCGGCGCGGCCAAGAACGCCCTGCTCAAGGTACGCCGGGAAGTCCAGCAAGGCTGGGGCGACGTCGCCACCCTGCAACTGTTCTCCGCGCCCAAGCGCCAGGGCATCGACGAGGCGCAAATGGTCCTGGCGCAATGGCTGGGCCTGCTGGACGAGGAACAAGAGGCGTTCGAGGAAGCCTGAATTCCAGGCAAAAAAAACCCCGAGCTTCGTATGGGGAGGGGGAAGTTCGGGGTTCAAGTCCGGACCGCTAGGGCGGGGTCCAGGAATCTGCCAACACTAAACACTGCAAAGGAGCATCGAAGGGCTCAAGAAGCCATTCGTGTGTTCTGACTGTCGGCAAAACGGGAAAGTTCAGCGCACCGCGAAAAACTTTTCCACGGCACCCTCACCGGGCACTCCGGACCTGCTCGCAAGGCCCGCCACACGGGCCTCGCAACCGTTCATCAGTGGGCTTCGTCCCAGTTCGAACCGACACCCGCCTCGACCACCAGCGGTACGTCCAGGGTCGCCGCACCGCTCATCAACGGACGGATTCCCTCGTGCACCTGCTCGACCAGGTCCTCACGCACTTCCAGCACCAGTTCGTCGTGCACCTGGAGGATCACCCGGGCATCGAGGCCGCTTTCCAGTAGCCAGTTATCCACAGCGACCATGGCGCGCTTCATGATGTCCGCCGCGGTGCCCTGCATCGGCGCGTTGATCGCGGTGCGCTCGGCGGCCTTGCGCATGGCACCGTTCTTCGAATGGATCTCCGGCAGGTACAGACGACGGCCGAACAGGGTTTCGACGAAGCCCTGCTCCGCGGCCTGGGCGCGGGTCCGTTCCATGTACGCCAGGACGCCGGGGTAGCGGGCGAAGTAACGGTCGATGTAGGCCTGGGCCTCCTTGCGCTCGACGCCGATCTGCTTGGCCAGGCCGAAGGCGCTCATGCCGTAGATCAATCCGAAGTTGATCGCCTTGGCGCTGCGTCGCTGGTCGCCGCTGACGTCTTCCAGCGGCACGCCGAAGACTTCCGCCGCGGTGGCGCGGTGTACGTCCAGGTCGTGGCGGAAGGCATCCAGCAGGCCGTCGTCCTTGGCCAGGTGGGCCATGATCCGCAGCTCGATCTGCGAGTAGTCCGCGGCCAATAGCTTGTAGCCCTGCGGCGCGACGAACGCCTGGCGGATGCGCCGGCCCTCCGCGGTGCGGATCGGGATGTTCTGCAGGTTCGGGTCGCTCGACGACAGCCGCCCGGTAGCCGCCACCGCCTGGTGGTATGAGGTATGGATGCGCCCGGTGCGCGGGTTGATCTGCTCGGGCAGGCGGTCGGTGTAGGTGCTCTTGAGCTTGCTCATGGAGCGGTACTGCATGATCACCTTGGGCAGCTCGAAGTCCTGCTCGGCCAGTTCGGCGAGCACCGCCTCGGCGGTGGACGGCTGGCCGGTCGCGGTCTTGCTCAGAACCGGCAGGCCGAGCTTGTCGTAGAGGATCGCGCCGAGCTGCTTGGGCGAGCCGAGGTTGAATTCCTGCCCCGCCAGGTCGTATGCCTGGCGCTCCAGGGCGACCATCTTCTCGCCCAGTTCGCGGCTCTGGATGCCCAGCAGGTTGGCGTCGACCAGCGCGCCGTTGCGCTCGATCCGCGCCAGCACCGGTACCAGCGGCATCTCGATATCGGTCAGGACCCTGGCCAGGGACGGGATCGCCTCCAGCTTCTGCCACAGGGCCTGGTGCAGGCGCAGGGTCACGTCGGCGTCCTCCGCCGCATAGGGCCCGGCCTGTTCGATGGCGATCTGGTCAAAGGTCAGTTGCTTGGCGCCCTTGCCGGCGATGTCCTCGAAACGGATGGTGCTGTGGCCGAGGTACTTCAGGGCCAGGCTGTCCATGTCGTGGCGAGTGGCGGTGGAGTCCAGCACATAGGACTCGAGCATGGTGTCGTAGGCTACGCCCCGCAGCGCGATGGGGGTGCTGGCATTGGCCAGGACATTGATGTCGTACTTGGCATGCTGGCCGACCTTGAGCTTCTTCGGATCCTCCAGCAGCGGTTTCAACGCACGCAGCACCGCGTCACGGTCCAGTTGCTCGGGAACGCCCATGTAGCTGTGGGCCAGCGGCACGTAGGCGGCCTCGCCCTCCTTCACGGCGAAGGACACCCCCACCACCTGCGCCTGCTGGGCGTCGATGCTGGTGGTCTCGGTATCGAAGGCGATCAGCTCGGCCTCCTCCAGCTTCTTCAGCCAGGCGTCGAACCCGGCCTGGTCGAGCACCACGTCGTAGTCGACCTCGGCCTGGATAGGCGTTTCCGCCTCGCCGCTCTCGCCGGCCTCCTTGGCCTCGCGCAGGAGGTCGTCCAGCCAGTTCTTGAACTCCAGCTCGCGGTACAGGGCGATCAGCGCTTCGCGCTGCGGCTCGCCGGGATACAGCTTGTCGATCTCCACGTCCAGTTCGACGTCGGTCTTGATGGTCGCCAACTGATAGGACAGGAACGCCTGCTCGCGATTTTCCTCGAGCTTCGCCGGCAAACCCTTGGCGCCGCGGATCGGTAGCTCGGGCACCTTGTCCAGGCTGGCGTAGAGCACCTCCAGGCCGCCACCGACGCCGGTCAGCAGGCCCAGCGCGGTTTTCTCGCCGACGCCGGGAACGCCGGGGATGTTGTCGACCTTGTCGCCCATCAGGGCGAGGAAATCGATGATCAGCTCAGGACCGACGCCGAATTTCTCTTTCACGCCATCCACGTCGAGGCGGCTACCGGTCATGGTGTTGACCAGCGTAATGTGCCCGTCGACCAGTTGCGCCATGTCCTTGTCGCCGGTGGAAATCACCACCGGGCGGTCAGCCGCGGCGCTGCTGCGCGCCAGGGTGCCGATCACGTCGTCGGCCTCGACCCCCTCCACGCACAGCAGCGGCAGGCCGAGGGCGCGGACGCTGGCATGCAGCGGCTCGACCTGGACCCGCAGGTCGTCGGGCATCGACGGCCGGTTGGCCTTGTACTCGGCGAACAGCTCGTCGCGGAAGGTCGGGCCCTTGGCGTCGAAGACCACCGCGAACGGGCTGTCCGGGTACTGCTTGCGCAGGCTCAGGAGCATGTTCAGCACGCCCTTCACCGCACCGGTGGGCTTGCCGGTCGAGGTGGTCAGCGGCGGCAGGGCATGGAAGGCGCGGTACAGGTACGAGGAACCGTCCACCAGGACGAGGGGCGCTTGGCTCATGAGGGGAATCAACCTTTTCCGGAGACCAGGGCGTGTAGAATGAACCCTGGACGATTCGATAAAGGAGCAAGGTTACCATGCGTACGCTGAACCGCTTGATGCTCGCCGGACTGCTGGCGTTCGCCCCGCTCGTCGCGATGGCGGCGGACGACGACGCGCCCTCCGGCGAGCCCGACGTAACCATCCGCCAGGAGGGCGACAAGACCATCCAGGAATACCGCGTGAATGGCTTCCTCTACGCCATCAAGGTGGTTCCCAAGCATGGCAAATCCTATTTCCTGGTCCGCGCCGACGGCAGCGATGGCAACTTCATTCGCTCCGACCAGCCGGACAAGCTGATTCCACAATGGGAGATCTTCAGCTGGTGATGTGCATTTCCAACCTGGCGAGGCCGCGCTGACATGTCGGTGTTCACCCCACTCGAACGCTCGACCCTGGAAGCCTTCCTCGCCCCCTACGACCTGGGCCGCCTGCGGGATTTCCGTGGCATCGCCGAAGGCTCCGAGAACAGCAACTTCTTCGTCAGCCTGGAACACGGCGAGTTCGTCCTGACCCTGGTCGAGCGCGGGCCGGTGCAGGACCTGCCGTTCTTCATCGAACTGCTCGACGTGCTCCACGAGGACGGCCTGCCGGTACCCTACGCCCTGCGCACCCGCGACGGCGAGGCCCTGCGCCGTCTCGAAGGCAAGCCGGCGCTGCTGCAACCGCGCCTGGCCGGCCGCCACGAGCGGCAGCCGAACGCCCACCACTGCCAGGAAGTGGGCGATCTGCTCGGCCACCTTCACGCCGCCACCCGCGGGCGCATCCTCGAACGCCCCAGCGACCGTGGCCTGCCCTGGATGCTGGAACAAGGTGCCAACCTCGCCCCGCGACTACCGGAACAGGCCCGCGCCCTGCTCGCCCCGGCCCTGGCGGAGATCGCCGCGCTGGATGCCGAGCGCCCTGCGCTGCCGCGCGCCAACCTGCATGCCGACCTGTTCCGCGACAACGTGCTGTTCGACGGCCCGCACCTGGCCGGCCTGATCGACTTCTACAACGCCTGCTCCGGCTGGATGCTCTACGACCTGGCGATCACCCTGAACGACTGGTGCTCCAATGCCGACGGCAGCCTGGACCCGGCCCGCGCCCGCGCCCTGCTCGCCGCCTACGCCAACCGCCGGCCGTTCACCGCGCTGGAAGCCGAGCACTGGCCGAGCATGCTGCGGGTCGCCTGCGTGCGCTTCTGGCTGTCGCGACTGATCGCCGCCGAGGCGTTCGCCGGACAGGACGTGCTGATCCATGATCCGGCGGAGTTCGAGATGCGCCTGGCGCAACGGCAGAACGTGGAGATTCATTTGCCGTTTGCGTTGTAGGCAGGAACCGCAGGAGCACGGCCGTCCTGCGGCCGCTCCCCCTTCAAAACCCATGCGGTTTGGCGTCTTGGGTGAGGCCGAGTTGACATCCTGTCGAGGCTTCGTCGTTCAGCTAACCCCCGGCCCGGCCATCCTGGCCGGTCGTTCGCCCTTCAAAACGCATGCGGTTCGGCGTCTTGGGGTGAGACCGAGCCGACATCCTGTCGAGGCTTCGTCGTTCAGCCCACCACCAGCCCGGCCATCCGGGCCGGTCGTTCGCCCTTCAAAACGCATGCGGTTCGGCGTCTTGGGGTGAGACCGAGCCGACATCCTGTCGAGGCTTCGTCGTTCAGCCCACCCCCGGCCCGGC
>NZ_JAJQKY010000004.1:0-491436 GCF_021213715.1 Pseudomonas sp. CP-1 | reverse complement strand
CCGTCGGTGAGAATCACCGTGCTGCCCGGCTCGGCGGTGCCGCTGAGGCTGCTGCCATTGCTCAGGTTGACGGTCGGCGTGGCCGGCGCCACGCCATCGACGGTGGTGCTGCCCTGGCCGCTGGTGTTGCCCGCCGGATCGGTGGCCGTGGCGTTGACCACGGTTCCATCCGCCAGCGGCGTGGACGGGGTGAAGCTCCAGTTGCCGCTGCCGTCGGCGGTGACCTGCCCGATCGGGTTGCCGCTGCCATCGGTCAGAGTCACGCTGCTGCCCGGCTCGGCGGTGCCGCTGAGCGTGGTGCCGTTGCTCGGGTTGACCACTGGCGTGACCGGGGCTACCGAGTCCACGGTGACACTGCTGCCCGCACTGGTGTTGCCGGAGGCGTCGGTGGCCGTGGCGTTGACCACGGTGCCGTTGGGCAACGGCGTGGTCGGAGTGAAGCTCCAATTGCCGCTGCCGTCGGCGGTGACCTGGCCAATCGGGTTGCCGTTGCCGTCGGTCAGGGTCACGGTAGCGCCTGGCTCGGCGGTACCGCTGAGCGTGCTGCCGTTGCTCGGGTTGACCACTGGCGTGGCTGGCGCCACGGCATCCACGGTGATGCTGGCCGGCGAGCTGGCGTTGCCGGACGGGTCGGTAGCCGTGGCGTTGACCACCGTACCGTTGGGTAACGGCGTGCTCGGGGTGAAGGTCCAGTTGCCGCTGCCGTCGGCGGTGACCTGCCCTATCGGGTTACCGTTGCCGTCGGTCAGGGTCACGCTACTGCCCGGCTCGGCGGTGCCGCTGAGGGTCGTACCGTTGCTCGGATCGACGGTGGGCGTGGCCGGCGCGACGGCATCCACGGTAACGCTGGCCGGCGGACTGCTGTTGCCGGCGGCATCCCTGGCCACCACGTTGACCACGGTACCGTCCGGCAACGGGGTGGACGGCGTGAAAGACCAGTTGCCGTTGGCATCGGCGGTGGTCTGGCCGATCGGATTGCCATTGCCGTCGGTCAGGGTCACGCTGCTGCCCGGTTCGGCAGTCCCGCTGAGTTCGCTGCCGTTGCTCGGCTCGACCACCGGCGCGCTCGGCGCCACGCCGTCGACGGTGATGGAGGTCGCCGGGCTGCTGTTGCCGGCGGCGTCCCTGGCCACCACATTGACCACGGTGCCATCCGGCAGTTGGCTACCGGGGGTGAAGCTCCAGTTGCCGTTGGCATCGGCGCTGGTCTGGCCGATCGGATTGCCGTTGCCGTCGGTGATCACGATGGTCACGCCCGCTTCCGCCGTACCACTGAGGACGCTGCCGTTGCTGGCATTGACCTGGGGCGCGTCGGGGAAGTCGGGGGCTTCGGCGGTGACCGGGGTGCTGCTGTTGCCGGCCGGGTCGGTAACGATCACCGTCACCGTCTCGCCATTGGTCAGCGGCGGGTTCAGCGGGACCTCGAAGTTGCCGTCGGGACCGACCACCACGGTGGTGTCCGGCTGGCCGTCGCCATCGGTGTCGACACCGACGGTGGCGCCCGGCTCTGCGTTGCCGGTGACGCTGCTGCCGTCCGGCGCCACCTGCACGTCGGTGGCCGGCGCCGGGGCGGTGGTGTCCGGCGCCTCGACGGTCACCGGGGTGCTGTTGTTGCCGGCCGGGTCGGTAACGATCACCGTCACCGTCTCGCCATTGGTCAGCGGCGGGTTCAGCGGGACCTCGAAGTTGCCGTCGGGACCGACCACCACGGTGGTGTCCGGCTGGCCGTCGCCATCGGTGTCGACACCGACGGTGGCGCCCGGCTCTGCGTTGCCGGTGACGCTGCTGCCGTCCGGCGCCACCTGCACGTCGGTGGCCGGCGCCGGGGCGGTGGTGTCCGGCGCCTCGACGGTCACCGGGGTGCTGTTGTTGCCGGCCGGGTCGGTAACGATCACCGTCACCGTCTCGCCATTGGTCAGCGGCGGGTTCAGCGGGACCTCGAAGTTGCCGTCGGGACCGACCACCACGGTGGTGTCCGGCGCATCGACGGTGACCGGGGTGCTGCTGTTGCCGGCCGGGGCGGTAACGATCACCGTCACCGTCTCGCCATTGGTCCGCGGCGGGTTCAGCGGGACCTCGAAGTTGCCGGCGGGACCGACCACCACGGTGGTGTCCGGCTGGCCGTCGCCATCGGTATCGACGCCCACCGTCGAGCCGGGTTCGGCCTTGCCGATGACGCTGCTGCCGCCTGGCGTCACCTGCACGTCGGTAGCCGGCGCCGGGGCGGTAGTGTCCGGAGCGGTGACCTGGGCCGGCGGGCTGGCGTTGCCAGCCGGGTCGGTGACCACCACGGTGACCGTCTGGCCATTGGTCAGCGGCGGGTTCAGCGGAGCGGTGAAATTGCCGTTGGCATCGGCGATCACGGTGAGGTCCGGCTTGCCGTCGCCATTGGTATCGATGCCGACGCTCGCGCCGGCCTCGGCCTGGCCGCTGATGCTGCTGCCGTCAGGCGCTATCTTCAGGCCGCTGGCCGCCTTCGGCGGAGTGGTGTCCGGGGGCACCGAAGAACCGCCGCCGCCACCGCCGCCGCTGCTGTTGGAAATAGCCACCCCGGCGCCGATGGCCGCCGCACCGACCAGCAGCGCAGTCCCTGCGCTCATGCCACCGAGCACACCGGCGCCGGTCAGCGACTCGAAACCGGCCAGGCTTTCCTGCGGGATGTAGCCGGCCATCAGCGGCCCGTCGGCGGCGACCGGCGGCAGGTCTACCGCCACCAGCTTGTCCTTGTCGGCCAGGAACAGCTGGCTGGAAGGCTGGCCTTCCGCATAGAAGTTGGCGATCCGGACGCTTTCCCCGGTCTTCAGCTGGACGATCAGGTCCGAACCGCTCTTCGAGTATCCCGCCACCGACTCCGGTGCGACATCGAGCGCGATATTACTGCTCTGGGAGAGTTTGAGTATCCCGTTTTCCGGAACCTCGACGGCAGCCGCAGAAGAAATACTCTGATCGATAGGGGTAACTTTCGCCTGGATCGACATTTCCGACATTCCTCTTGTCAAGCAGCGACCGAACGGCCGCACCATGTAATCCAGAAATAGCAGCTTTTAAATAAAAGGCGAGTCTGACTTTATATATAACGACTAAGAAAACCCCCATGAAAAATTCAATTTAGATAACCCCTGGAAAACATGCAGCCATTTAGCCATCACACGCCTATCTAATTGATAAACAATATATAATCAAAAAGTTATAATACTTTATAAACAACCCCCATCACCTGGCACAGCAAATCGACTAAATAACCCAGCGGGCAAATATCAGAACTCTACGATGCGTATTTCATAAAAACCGGGAGAAATGAAATAGCACTTCCCGGCACCTCGTAGTTCGTCGGCGCGAGGCGACGGCAAGACGCCCCCGACAGTTCCAACGGAAAGCATCGCCGGGCATCCCGCGAAGCGGCCTTCATCGTCCTGCAATCAAAGCGTCATCGTCACGATGCCAAGTTATCCAACCGATCCTCTCCCGCGAGCGACCATGCATCACGGTATCTCCCCGCCCCAGGACGCCGACCTGTTCGGCCTGATCTACGGTTTCCGTTTCCGCCCCGGCGAAGCGGGGCGGGAAATCGACTCGGCCACCGCCCTCGCCTGCCTGCGGCAGGCTCGCGAGGAGGCGCCGGACGAGTTCCTCTGGCTGCACCTGAACCTCGCCCATGCCGCCTGCGAGCGCTGGATGAAGAAGCATCTGGAACTGCCGGAGTATTTCTTCGAAAGCCTGCGCGAAGGCTCGCGCTCGACGCGCATCGAACATGTCGACTCGGCGCTGCTGGCAGTGGTCAACGACGTGGTCTTCAACTTCGGCCTGGTCTCTTCGGACGTCGCCACCCTGTGGGTCTGCGCCCGTGGCCGGCTGCTGGTCAGTGCACGAGCGCAACCGCTGCGCTCGGTGGACAAGCTGCGCTCTTCGGTGAAGCACGGCGAACCTTTCCGTTCGCCCCTGCAGTTGCTGATCCACCTGTTGCGCGACCAGGGCGACGTGCTGACCCAGATCGTCCGCGAAACCAGCGTCGCAGTGGACCGCATTGAGGACCAGCTACTGGCCCTGCGCCTCTCCGCCAACCGCGCCGACCTCGGCGCCATGCGGCGCGTGCTGGTACGCCTGCAACGCCTGCTGGCGCTGGAGCCCGGTTCGCTGCTGCGCCTGCTCAACCGACCCCCGGAATGGCTACAGGATGCCGACCTGCGGGAGCTGCGCGAAGCCACCGAGGAGTTCTCCCTGGTGATCAGCGACCTGACCGCCCTGGGCGAACGGATCAAGCTGCTGCAGGAAGAGATCGCGGCCAAGCTCAACGAACAGAACAACCGCATCCTCTTCACCCTGACCATGGTCACGGTGCTGGCCCTGCCGATCAACATCGTCGCCGGCTTCTTCGGCATGAACGTCGGCGGGATTCCCTTCGCCGACGATCCTGAAGGCTTCTGGATCATGCTCGTGCTGGTCGCCAGCTTCACCTTCCTCGCCGGCCGCTGGGCCTTCCGCAAGCGCGGCGACTATTGAGCGTGGACAACGCCGGCGGACAGTGGTTAGGTTGACCGACCACCGTCAGCCGGACCTTCCATGAGCCTTTCCCCCGCCGATCTCAAGCAACTCCAGGCCGCCAAGAACCTGCTGGAGAACCCTGGACTCACCGCGCAACTCACCAGCCTGCTGGGCACGCCGATCGAATACGGCCTGAAGAAGCTGCCGCGGAAGGTCAACGAGAAGCTCGGTTCGGTGATCGAGGGAGCGCTGCTGAAAGTCGCCCGCTCGGCCACCGCCACTCTCCAGGAAAACGCCAGCGGTCAACCGGCGAACCGCCTGCATACCCTCGGCGCCGCCGTTTCCGGTGGCGTCGGCGGCTTCTTCGGGCCGCTGGCGATGCTGGTCGAGGTGCCGGTCACCACCGGCATCATCTTCCGTTCCATCGCCGACATCGCGCGCAGCGAGGGCGAGTCGATCAGGGACATGGACACCCTGATGGCCTGTATCGAAGTCTTCGCCCTCGGCGGCAAATCCGCCTCGGACGACGCGTCGGAGTCCGGCTACTACGCGGTGCGTACGGCGCTGGCCCAGCAGGTCAAGGCGGCCGCCGACTTCCTCGGCAAGGACGCCGGCAGCAAGAAGGCCGCGCCCATGCTCCTGGCCCTGGTGCGCAAGGTCGCCGAGCGCCTGGGCGTGCAGTATTCGGAAAAGCTCGCGGCGCAGATCGTGCCCATCGTCGGCGCCCTCGGCGGCGCGGCGATCAACACGGTGTTCATGAACCATTTCCAGGCCATGGCGCGCGGTCACTTCGTCGTCCGCCGCCTGGAGCGCCACTACGGCAAGGATGTGGTTCGCGACGCCTACGCCCTGCTACCACGGCGCGGCTGAGCATGCCGGCCCACGCGGTCAGCCTGGCGCCGGGCGCGGCGGCAGCGACGCGCCCGGTGTTCAGCGCCGTTTCGCTCGCGGCGGAGCCTCGCGCGGAGCCCGGCTGGAGCCGGGCCCCGCGCCGACTCAGAGCGCCAGGCCGGGGTTGTACAACGGGCGGAAAGCGCAATGGGTGGTGCCGGCGCTCTGGTTGTAGAAATAGTAGCGGCGACAATCGTTGTCGTAGTTGCTGGTGCCAACGTTGATCCGGTACGGACCGAAGCTGGCTCCCTGCAGGGAAACGAAGGCGCCGTTGTAGAGCAGCGAGAAATGCAGGTGCGGTCCGGTGGAGCTGCCACCCTCGCAGAGCGCGGTGTTGATGTTGCTGGCATAGACGCCGAGCTTGGTGTCGGCGCTGACCTGCTGGCCGTTGCTCACCTGGATCTGGTCCATGTGGTAGTAGTTGGTCGCCCAGCCGCTGGGGTGGGTCACCCGTACCTGGCAGCGCGACAACACCCGTACCGTGCCGGCGTGGGCGGCGACCACGCTGTAGGTCGCACTGCCCCAGCGCGGCCAGTCGTAGGACGCATCGAAGGACGAGTACGGATAGCCCGAGCCGGTGTTCGAATGCGCTCCGTTGGGCTGCCAGGAATAGCCCTGGCGCCAGGGCAATTGCATCAGGTTGGATGGCGGCGCCAGCGCGGCCTTCGCCTGGAGTTGCCGAGCCACGCGGTTGCGCGGCTGCAGGAGTTCCGCGGCCGGGGTGCCGAACAGGCGCTGGAAGGTCTGCGCGTAGGCGCCGAGCGGATTGCCGCCTTGCACGGCGGAGGCCTTCGCCCCCTCTCGCAACAGACCGAGCAGCGCGGCCGATGCCGCGTTCAGGCCGTCCTCGCCGACGGCCTTGCGCGCAGCCGCCTGGCGCAACTGGTATTCCTCGAAACCGTAGTAGCGCCGCGACAACTGCTGCAACACGTCGCGTACCTGGGCATCGAAGCCGCGTTTCGCCGACAGCCGCCCCAGCGGCGCCGCCAAGGCGCGCTCGTCCGGCGCACCCAACGGCCCGGACTGCATGGCCATCAGGGTCAGCAACACTTTCGGGTTGATGCTGTAATAGCCGCTCCAGTGCTCCAGGTATTCGCTTTTGTCGCGCAGCGCCGGCGCGTTCAAGGCCAGATAGGCCTCGAGGTCGAACGCCTCGGCGTCGCGACCGTAGAGGAACAGTTCGTCATTCAGCGGCAGGGCCACGCTGGGCAATTGCAACTGGCCGAGTAGCTCCGCCGAATAGCGGAAGGCCGGCAGGCCATCGTCATGGGCGTTGGCCGTGCCGCCCACGGCGAGCGCCAGCAGGGCGAAGAGGAACGGCGAGCGCGGGCTCGCCAGGGCGCGGGATCTTTTGTGCTGCATGGGTAGCTCCTGGTCATCGAAGGGAAACCTTGAAAGCCAGCAGCCCGGCGACATCGCCTCCGACGGGATAGCCTGGTCCGCTCCGCCGGTATTTCGCCCAGGCCGGGTTGCACGCCGCAGGACCGTGCAACGCCGTCACCCGGGAAGACAACTATCAGCTTTTGCAGTAAATCCGGTGCCCCGCTCCATCCGGCGGTAAAGCGTGCGGCAGCGCACCACAACCGAGCCGAATCGATCACAGAACGCCAGGCGCCGGAAATACTTCGATACAGTCTGCGGGCGCTCAGCGTTCCTCGGTGGAGGAGCCGTCGAGCGGATCGCGACGTGCCAGCTCGGCTTCGTCAAGGCCGTGGCCAGCGCCGATCTCGTTGCCATGCACAACCCTCAGGCGCTTGTCCGCGGGCGATTCGCCACCGCGCTCGGCCGGCGAGCGGGCGCCGCTTTCGTCGATCAGGGTCTCCGGCGCCAGATCGTCCATGCCGACGTTATCCTGGTAACCGTCGTCCTCGTCCGGCTGCCCGCCGGCGTGGCCCGCCTCGCGTACCCGCCGCGGGGAAAACTCGGCTTCCACCTCGGCCTCGGGCCGCTCGTCGCCGATCCGTGCCTTGCGCGCCTGGCGGCGCTCGTCGAAATCGAGTTCGCGTATCGAACCCATGCGGTCCTGAATGTCGTCGATTTCCTGGGGTGTGGTTTTCCGTCGTGTAGCCATGGCGACCTCCGTTACGAATGGCGAGCGCGCACCGCGAATGGCGCAACGCCCCTGTCCGGTCGACCGGCGAGGCGCCGGAAGATTCAGGAAATCCAACCGACGGCGGCTGCCTCGCTACCACGGTGGCGGGCAAAAAAAAGCCGGATCGGCCCGGGGCGGGCTGGACGATCCGGCGTAATCGAAGCGCGGGACGTCGCGCACCTTGCCGCCGGCACGGGCGGGAGGTGGCGCACAGCGTTTCGCAGGGAATGACCACGGCATCGGCCGGTGGTCCAGGGGGAGTCAGGTCGGCACGGCTTCCTCGAGATAGTCGATGGCCTGGCGCACGGTCTCGATCCGTTCCGTATCGTCATCGGCGATCTCGACGCCGAACTCCGCTTCCAGGGCCATGACCAGTTCGACCACCTCGAGCGACTCGGCACCGAAGTCGTTACGGAAATCGCTGTCCAGCCGGATGTCGCATTCCTCCACGCCGAGCCGGGCGGCTACCAGCTTCCTCACTCTGGTCTCGATGTCGTCCATGCATTGCGGTCCCACTGCCCGGCCCTGGAAAAAAGTGCGGCTACTAAAGCCTCCGTCCCCGCCAGCGACAACTGCCAGATCTGGCAGTGGCGCTGCGCCGGAGCGCGGCCGCCGCAGCGCGCCGGTCAATCCGGTGGACGGACCGCGACGCGAGGATTCGAAGTCCGTCACAGGGCGCTTCCCGGCGTATGCGCAACCACCCGCGCCTTCCCTCGCGGCAGGCTTTCGGGCAGTTCCGCCAGGGCCCGGCGTGCCTGCTCCGGGTCGAGGTAGTCGCCCCGCTCCACCGCGAACAGCTCCTGGCCATCGCGCAGTTCGCGGCGCAAACGCAACGACAGGCCCGGATGCCGCTCGATCAGCGCGCGCATGAAGGCTTCGCTGCTGCCCTCGACCAATCGCACGGCGTAGCGCTGGGGTGACGGCGGCTGCGGCGCGTGCGTGCCCTGGCGAACCTCCAGCACCTCGCCGCCGCGGCCGTCGCCCAGGGACGCCGGGTCCGCCAGGCGCGGCTTCTCCATCAGCACCGGGGCTGGAGCCGGATAGCTGCGCGGCGAGCCAATAGGTGCCGGTGCGACCTGGGCGGCGGGACGCAGGTCGATGGCGCCGGCATCCTCGAACAGCGGGCGTACCGGTTCGCCGGCAGCACCGCGCAGCAACTGGATGGAACGGTAACGGCCATGGCTGATGCGCTCCAGGCCGGCGGCATCGCGGACGATGCTCGGTCGCAGGAAGACCATCAGGTTGCGCTTCACCCGGGTCTCGCGGGACGAGCGGAACAGCCGGCCGACGCCGGGGATGTCGCCCAGCAGCGGTACCCGCGAATCGCTGCGCAGCAGGTCGTCCTGGATCAGTCCGCCGAGGACGATGACCTGGCCGTCGTCGGCCAGTACGGTGCTCTTGATCGAGCGCTTGTTGGTCACCAAGTCCACCGCCTTCGCCGCCAGGGTGGCGGTTGGCGCGATGGAGGATATTTCCTGCTCGATCTCCAGGCGCAGCATGCGGTCCTCGCCGATGTGCGGCGTGACCTTGAGGGTCACCCCGATATCCTTGCGCTCGACAGTGGTGAACGGATTGCTCGAACCGCTGGCGCTGGTGGTGTAGCTGCCGGTCTGGAACGGCACGTTCTGGCCGACCAGGATTTCCGCCTTCTGGTTGTCCAGGGTCAGCAGGCTCGGCGTCGACAGCAGGTTGCTGCGGCTATTGCGGCTCAGCGCGGTGACCAGTGCGCCGAAATCGCGACTGCCGAGGCCGACTATCGCACCGTCGGGCAGCTCTGCCGGCGGCTTGCCGGCCTGCAACGCGCCTAGCAGGGTGCCGATGGACAACCCGCTGTCGGCGAAGCCAGCGCCGCCGGCGACATGCCCGCTACGCAGCGCCCATTGCACCCCGAGGGCGTCGCCGATCTCGCCGGACAGCTCGACGATCGCCGCCTCCACCAACAGTTGCGCACGCGGCACGTCGAGCTGGCGGACGATGTCCTCGAGCAGACCGACATCCTCCGGGTCGGCGAGGATCACCAGGGCATTCAGCGATTCGTCGGCGCGCACCAGCAGGCCGCGCTTGCCGCTTCCCCGGCCATCCTGGCCCCGCTCGCCGTGCAGCGATTCGCCGATCTCCCCGAGGGTGGCGGCGAGGGTCTTGGCGTCGCCATGGCGCAGGCGGATCACCCGGCTGTTCGCCGACCGCGACGAGGGGACGTCGAGCGACTGCGCCAGCCGCAGCAAGCGCGCTCGCGCCTGCGGCGGCCCGAGCAGGACCAGGCGGTTGCTGCGGCTGTCGGCGAGGACCTGGACGGTGGCGGCGCTCTTCCCGGCGGCCGGGGTGACGCTGCGATCGAGCACCTCGGCGATTTCCGCGACCCAGGCATGGCGCATGTCGTAGATGCTGTAGTCATGTTCGCCGGCCCGGTCGAGGCTGCGCACGATCGCCTCGATGCGCTCGATGTTGGCGCGGCGGTCGCTGACGATCAGCGCGTTGGCCGACGGCACGGCGGCCAGATGGCCATGGGCCGGGACCAGCGGCCGGATCATCGGGATCAGTTCCGCCACCGAGGTCTGCTGCGCCTGGACCACCCGCGTCTCCAGGCTGCCCGGCCCATCGCGGACGGTCTTCTGCGCGGCGTCCTGGCGTGCCTCCATGTTCGGCACGATACGCGCCTGGTCGCCCTGCGGCAGCACCGCGTAGCCATGGGTGGCGAGCACCGAAAGGAACAGTTGGTAGACCTCCGCCAGGCTGAGCCGCGCCTGGGATACCACCGTGACCCGTCCCTTCACCCGCGGATCGACGACGAAGGTCTGGCCGCTGATGCTCGATACCTGCTCGATGAAGTCGCCGATCTCGGCATCCTTCATGTTGATCGTCCACTGCTCTTCCTCTTGCGCGGCGGCAGTCGCGGCAGGTGCCGGATGGACCGGCGGCGCCAGGCCGAGGACGGCCAGCGACAGGACCAGGAACAGCGGAGACAGGCGCTGGGCGGAACGGGTACTACAACGTGGCATGGGTGGTTTCTGCCCCTTCGGCTTTGGGGAAATACAGACGTTCTTCATAACCCTGGTCGCGCAGCACCACATGGTCGCGATGAACCGCCAGCAGCACGGTGCCGGGGCGCACTTCGGCGCCCGGTAGGAAGCGCTGCGAGCGCCCGGCCACCGCGATCAGCGCCGCCGAGCGGTCCTCGCGACGCGCCAGGAAGCAGGCCAGCAGGCGTAATTGCAGACGCTCGCCCGCCGTCGCGCCGCGCGGCGACGGAGCGCCACCGAACAAGCCGGCTAACGCCGCGCGCGGGGCCGCTGAAGGGTTAGCTGGCGGCGCCGGGGCCGCTGCGGCGGGCAATTCCGCCAGCTCGCGGCGCAGCGAGCGCGTCTGGCTGGCCAGGCTGGCGCTGAGCAACGCCAGCAGCAGCACGCAAAGCACAGCGGGCGCATGCCCGGCCAGGCTGCGCAGGGAAACGAAAGACGATGGAAGGTGACGCGACATGCAGCAGGCGGATTCCGGCAAACGGGCGCGCTGCATCGACGCGGCTCGCCCAGGGGCGGCGAGCATAAGGGATGGGGCTGCGACCTACGGCCGCGAAAGGGCAAAACTGTTAAGGCTGCCCGCTTTGATCCTTCGTGGCGGGAACTGGCCCACAAAACGCCAGGCGCGGGAAAGGCCTCAGCGCTTGCCCATCGAACGACGGGTACCGCGCGGCGCCATGCCGGGACGCTGGCCCTTGTCGTGGATCTTCCGCTGCGGATAGAGCTGGGCCTGGTTCTTCTTCGCCAGGGCGGCCTTCAGCAACGCGCTGGCGTCGCTCGGCGCGGCCTGGGCCGGAGCGTCGTCGGAGGAAAGGGCCTGGGGAAGAGCGTCGGGAGCGGAAGCCATGGCGTATCCGGATCGGGGGAAATCGTGGGGACGCGATTATACATGGCTGCCCGGCTGTCCGGCAGCACCTGCCGGCGTATCGCCACCGGTCAACGCAGTTGCCACCAGCCCGGTAGCAACCGGCGTACCCTGGCCTGAGCGAAACGGTCGTCGATCAGGTGCACCACGCCGCGATCGCTGCGGCTGCGGATCACCCTCCCGGCGGCCTGGACCACCTTCTGCAGTCCCGGATACAGGTAGGTGTAGTCGTAGCCGTCACCGAACAGGCGCTGCATGCGCAGGCGGATCTGCTCGTTCACCGGATTCACCTGGGGCAACCCGAGGGTGGCGATGAAGGCGCCGATCAGGCGCTCTCCAGGCAGGTCGATGCCTTCGCCGAAGGCACCGCCGAGCACGGCGAAGCCGATGCCCTCGCCGCCCGCGACGAAGCGTTCGAGGAAGGCCCGGCGCTCCGCCTCGTCCATCCGTCGCGTCTGGCTCCAGCACGGCACCCACGGGTATGCCTGGCGGAAGACGTCCAGCGTCTGCTGCAAGTAATCGAAGCTGCTGAAGAAGGCCAGGTAGTTGCCCGGCCGCTGGCGAAACTGCTCGCCGAGAATCGCCGCGATGGGCGCCAGGGAGGCCTGACGCTGCGCATAGCGCGTGGAAACCCGACGCTGTATGTGCACCTCCAGTTGCTCGGCGCTGAATGGCGAGTCCACTTCCAGCCAGGGCGTGCCCGCCGGCAGGCCAAGCAGGTCGGCGTAATAGTCGCGCGGCCCGAGGGTAGCGGAGAACAGCACGGTGGAGCGGCTGGCGGCGAAGCGCTCGGCGAGAAACGCCGCCGGCACCACGTTGCGCAGGCACAGCCGGGCCAGGCTGCGGCCGTTGCGGCCTGGGCGCTTCTCGATGTCGAACAGCGAATGCTCGCCGAACAGCTCGGCGAGACGGCCGAACTGCAGGATCGCGAAGTAGAACTCCTGCAACGCCGGCTCCAGCGCCTGCGGTTGCTCGGCGAGCAGGTCGTTGATCGCCGCCACCGCGTTCTGCAAGGCCAGGAGCAGCTTCTGCGGTGGCTCGTCGTAGGCCTGGTAGTCGTCCGCCTGGGTCTTGCCCAGTTCGTTCCAGGCACGCTGGATGCGCTCCAGCGGTTTCCTCAGGGCCTCCGGGGCGGTCTTGCGCACACCGAGGAAATCGCCCTGGTCGAGTTCGGCGGAATACATCCGCCGGCCGCGCTCCACCAGGTTGTGCGCCTCGTCCACCAGTACCGCCACCCGCCACTGGTTGACCTGGGCCAGGCCATGGAGCATGGCGCCGAGGTCGAAGTAGTAGTTGTAGTCGCCCACCGCCAGGTCGCACCAGCGCGCCAGTTCCTGGCCCAGGTAGTAGGGACAGACCCGGTGCGCCAGCGCCACCTCGCGCAACCGCGCCTGGTCCAGCCAGCGCGCCTCCACGGCGGCGGCGCGGGCCGCCGGCAGGCGTTCGTAGAAGCCCTGGGCCAGGGGACAGGATTCGCCGTGGCAGGCCTTGTCCGGGTGCTCGCAGGCCTTGTCCCGCGCCACCAGTTCCAGCACCCGCACCGGCAGTCCGCCGGTCTCCCCTTCCAGGCTGCGCAGGGCATGCAGCGCGAGGGCCCGGCCCGGGGTCTTGGCGGCCAGGAAGAACAGCCGGTCCAGGCGCTGCCCGGGCATCGCCTTGAGTTGCGGGAACAGCGTGCCGATGGTCTTGCCGATCCCGGTCGGCGCCTGGGCCATCAGGCAACAACCGGCGGAGGCGGCCTTGTACACCGCCTCCGCCAGTTGCCGCTGGCCGTGGCGGAATTCGGCGTGGGGAAAGCGTAACGCGGCCAGTTCGCGGTCGCGCCGCTGGCGGTGCGCCAGTTCCTGCTCGGCCCAGGCGAGAAACGCCTGGCACTGGCTCTCGAAGAACAGCCGCAGCTCGTCGGCCCGCACCCGCTCGACGAAGCGGGTCTCCTTCTGGCTGCCGACCTCCAGGTAGACCAGCGCCAGTTCGACTTCCTCCAGCTTCCGTTCGGCGCAGAGCAGCCAGCCGTAGACCCTGGCCTGGGCCCAGTGCAGGTGCCGGTGGTTGGCCGGTTGCAGGGCGAGGTCGCCGCGGTGGGTCTTGATTTCCTCCAGGCAGTTCGCCTGCGGATCGTAGCCATCCGCCCGGCCGCGCACCTGCAAGTGACGGTAGCGTCCGTCCAGCGCCACCTCGCGCTGGTAGTGAGCGGGGCGCCGGGAGGTCACCAGGGTATGTCCGGCGATGCCTTCCAGGGCGCTGGGCGACGGGGTGAAGCGCAGGTCGAGGTCGCCGCGCTTGGCGCTGAACTCGCAAAGCGCGCGCACCGCCACCTGGTACAGCGCCTCGCCGCCCTGCTCAGTCATCGACATGCCAGCGCACGTAGCAGACCGCCACCGGCATCTCCCGCTCGCGGCAGAATTGCAGCCAGCGCAACTGGTTGTCCTGCAGGCGGTCGCCCGGTCCCTTGACCTCGACCATCCGGTAGCGACGCTGCGCCGGCCAGAACTGGATCAGGTCCGGCAGGCCGGCGCGGTTGCCCGGGATATCCTCCAGCAGGCGTTCGAACCAGGCGCGCAGGTGGGCCGCCGGCAGGCAATCGAGCGCCTGTTCGAGCAGTTCCTCGCCAAGCAGCTCCCAGTAGACGAAGGGCGACTGCAGGCCGAACTTGTCGCGGTAGCGACAGCGGATCGCGTCGCGGTAGCTGCCGTCCTCCAGCCGCCCCAGGCAGGCCTCGAACAGGGCGGCGCGGCGATGGCGGAAGTCGGCGCTGTGCAGGTCCGCCGGCGCGCTGTGGAAAGGATGGAAGAACGCCCCGGGAATGGCGGCGAAGATCGCCTCCCAGCAGAGCAGCCCGAACAGCGAATTGATCAGGCCGTTCTCGACGTAGTGCACCGCGCAACCGGGCTCTTCCAGGTGCTCGCGGACCGCCCCCTCGACGCTACAGGGTTCGCTCGGGAACGCCAGGCACAGGTCCAGGCGGTCGATTTCCGGAGCCGCCGCCCGCGCCTGTCGCGGCAGGCCGAGCTTGCCTTGCAGGCGCGGCAGCAATCGGGCCAGGCCCTGGCGTTCGGCGTCGCTTTCCGGCGCACAGCTGGCCTCCCGCGCCAATGCATGGGCTTCGGCGAAGCGCTCGCCGCGTTCCAGGCTACGAATCGCCCGCAGGCGCGCGCCGGGGTGGCTGGATTGGCGATAGAGCCGCTGGGCCAGGTCGAAATCCCGCTGCTTTTCGCAGTGCTGGGCGAACTGGAACAGCAGCTTGACCCGCCGCCCTTCCAGCCAGGGATTGGCGTAGGGTTCGCCCGGCAGGCCGGCGAGCAGTTCCTCCAGCGGCTCGCCGAGGTCGAAGCGCTGTCGGCAGTCGAACAGGTGGAGATAGGCGTCGACGTCGGCGCGCAGGCGAAAGCCGCGGGAATCGGCGGAAAACTCGACGCTTTCGTAACGATAGATACCCAGGTCGGCAAGGACGAACTCCGACCAGTCCTGCCACAGGTTGCCGAAATACATCAACCGCAAGCGGTCGCAGAGCGCCATGCAGCGCAACTCGTAGACCGGTTCGGCGAAGTCGGCCTGCCACTCGGCGAGCCGCCGCGCCTCGGGGAACAACGGCTGGAGCCGTTCCAGCAGCGCATCCTTGCGCAGGTTCGCGCGCCCGAGATGGTCCCTGAACAGCTGCGACAACTCATCCTTCTTCAGCAAGCCGAACAGTTGCGCCAGTTCCAGGGCCGGCTGCGCGTCCACCCAGCCCAGTGCCAACAGCGGTTGCACGGCGGCGCGCGTGTCGCCGATCTCGGCATAGGCCAGCTTGCCTTCGCGGAACAGCGTGCCCTTGCGCATCACCATGCGCACCAGCAGGGCTTGGCTGGCCTCGGGCAATTCGGCGAACGCGGCGATGAAGGCACGTTCCTGATCGTCGAGCAGATCGGCATAGCGTTCGCCGATCCAGGCGAGCACCGCGCGGAAGTTGTGCAGGTAGTAGAAGGGTTCGGGAAGCGCTGGGGAATTCACGGGAAGCGGAGCCTGGTACTGTTCATGCATACAGATACCAGCGCCCCCACGGCTTGGCAATGCGCATCCGATCAAGCGTCGCCGGCCTGGCGACGACTATCCAGGCACAAGGCATTCGTTATATAAAAATATTAACAACGAAACCTGCCCCGTATCGGTCCCGATGAAGAAGATCCGCCAACGCAACCTGCAACTGATCCTCGACGCCGCCTGCGAAGTCTTCGCCGACTGCGGCTTCAGCGCCGCCCGGCTCAGCGACGTCGCCGAGCGCGCCGGCGTGGCGAAGGCCAACGTGCTCTATTACTACCGCTCCAAGGCGCAACTCTACGAGGCGGTGCTGGACAGCATCGTCGAGCCTCTGCTGGAAGCCTCCCGGTCATTCGCCGGTGACCAGCCGCCCGCCGAGGCGCTACGCGCCTACGTCGACAACAAGATGCGCATCGGCGCCGAGCGGCCGCACGCGGCCAGGGTCTTCTCCTGCGAGATCATGCGCGGCGCGCCGCGCATGCCGGCGGCGCTGCTGGAACGCCTCGACGCCCAGGCGGAACGCAACGCCGAGCGCATCCGCCAGTGGATCGACGAAGGCCTGCTGGCGCCGCTGGATCCGTACCACCTGCTGCTCAACCTGTGGGCGATGACCGAGTCCTATGCCCTTGGCGGCTGGCAACTGGCGCGCCTCACCGGCCAGGCCGGGCTGGACGCGAGCGACTACCGGCAGGCGGCGGAAAACATCGTCCGCCTGGTCTGCGCCGGCTGCCTGGCACTCCCCGGCGAGGCCGCGCCGCGTCGGCGTTTCCGCGCGCTGGCCGGCTGAGCGACTTGCGCCGGATCAATTTCCGCGTAGCGCTATATTCCAAAAGCCATAGCGAACCCCTAAGCTTGCGCCAGCCCCGTCCGCCAACTTCGTTCGCCCCCCACAGGAGCACTCCATGACCACCCGCCTGCCCCAGCTATTGCTCGCCCTCCTCGCCAGCGCCGTATCCCTGGCCGCCAGCGCCGACGAGGTGCAGGTCGCCGTCGCGGCCAACTTCACCGCGCCGATCCAGGCCATCGCCAAGGAATTCGAGAAAGACACCGGGCACAGGCTGGTCGCCGCCTACGGCGCCACCGGCCAGTTCTATACGCAGATCAAGAACGGCGCGCCGTTCCAGGTCTTCCTCTCCGCCGACGACAGCACTCCGGCGAAACTGGAGCAGGAAGGCGAGATCGTGCCCGGCTCGCGCTTCACCTATGCCATCGGCACCCTGGCACTCTGGTCGCCCAAGGCCGGCTACGTCGACGCCAAGGGTGAGGTGCTGAAGAGTGGCAGCTTCAGGCACCTGTCCATCGCCAACCCGAAGACCGCGCCCTACGGCCTCGCCGCCACCCAGGCGATGGACAAGCTCGGCCTCGCCGCCACGCTCGGGCCGAAGCTGGTGGAAGGCCAGAACATCAGCCAGGCCTACCAGTTCGTTTCCAGCGGCAACGCCGAACTGGGCTTCGTCGCCCTGTCGCAGATCTACAAGGATGGTAAAGTCGCAACCGGCTCGGCCTGGATCGTTCCCGCCGAGCTGCACGACCCGATCCGCCAGGACGCGGTCATCCTCAACAAAGGCAAGGACAACGCCGCCGCCAAGGCCCTGGTCGACTACCTGAAGGGCGCCAAGGCCGCCGCGCTGATCAAGTCCTACGGCTACGAACTCTAAGGCGGGACCTGCATGGCGTTGCCACTCGACAGTACGGACCTGGCGGCCATCTGGCTGACCATCGAGCTGGCTTCGCTCACCACCCTCCTCCTGCTGCTGATCGGCACGCCCATCGCCTGGTGGCTGGCGCGCACCCGCTCCTGGCTGAAGGGGCCGATCGGCGCGGTGGTGGCCCTGCCGCTGGTGCTGCCGCCGACGGTGATCGGCTTCTACCTGCTGGTCAGCATGGGTCCCAACGGTTTCATCGGCCAGCTCACCCAGAGCCTCGGTCTCGGCACCCTGCCCTTCACCTTCGCCGGCCTGGTGGTCGGCTCGGTGTTCTACTCGCTGCCCTTCGTCGTGCAACCGTTGCAGAACGCCTTCGAGGCGATCGGCGAAAAACCGCTGGAGGCTGCCGCGACCCTGCGCGCGAGCCCCGTCGACCGTTTCTTCAGCGTGGTCCTGCCGCTGGCCCGGCCGGGTTTCGTCACCGCCGCGATCCTCGGCTTCGCCCATACCGTCGGCGAGTTCGGCGTGGTGCTGATGATCGGCGGCAACATCCCGGAGAAAACCCGCGTGGTCTCGGTGCAGATATTCGATCACGTCGAAGCCATGGAATACGCCCAGGCCCACTGGCTGGCCGGCGGCATGGTGGCGTTCTCCTTCGTCGTCCTCCTCGCCCTCTATTCGGGCCGGCGCCGCCGGCCGGGCTGGGCCTGAGATGGATGGCCTGCGCCTGCGCTTCCGCCGCGCCTACCCCGGCTTCGAACTGGACATCGACCTGGCTCTTCCCGGTCGTGGCGTGACCGCTCTGTTCGGCCATTCAGGCTCCGGCAAGAGCACTTGCCTGCGCTGTATCGCCGGCCTGGAAAAGGCCGCCGAGGGCGAGGTGACGATCAACGGCGAGACCTGGCAGGACAGCCGCCGCAACCTCTTCGTCGCGCCCCACCGACGTGCCCTCGGCTACGTGTTCCAGGATGCCAACCTGTTCCGCCACCTGACGGTGCAGCGCAACCTGGCCTTCGGTCTCAAGCGCATCGCCGCCGCCGAACGCCGCGTCGAGCTGGAACAGGCCTGCGCCCTGCTGGGCATCGAGCACTTGCTGGAACGCATGCCGGAACGCCTCTCCGGCGGCGAGCAGCAACGCGTCGGCATCGCCCGGGCCCTCCTCACCAGCCCGCGCCTGCTGCTGATGGACGAGCCGCTGGCATCCCTCGACCTGAAGCGCAAGGGCGAGATCCTGCCCTATCTCGAACGCCTGCACGAGGAACTGGACATCCCGGTGCTCTATGTCAGCCACTCGCCGGACGAAGTGGCGCGCCTGGCCGATCACCTGGTGCTGCTGGAGAACGGCAAGGTCCGCGCCAGCGGGCCGATCGGCGAAACCCTGGCGCGAGTCGACCTGCCGCTGGCGCTGGACGACGATGCCGGGGTGGTGATCGAAGGCACGGTCAGCGACCACGACCCGGCCTACGGCCTGCTGACCCTGGTCCTGCCCGGCAGCGCGCTGCAAATGCGCGTCGCCCACGCCCCGCTGGCCCCCGGCAAGCGCCTGCGCTTCAAGGTACAGGCGCGCGACGTCAGCCTGAACCTGCGCGACGACGCCCAGAGCAGCATCCTCAACCGCCTGCCGGTACGGGTCCTGGAATTGGTCGATACCGACACCGCGGCCCACGTACTAGTGCGCCTGGATGCCGGCGGCAATCCGCTGCTGGCGCGGATCACCCGTTACTCGCGGGACCAGTTGCAACTACGACCCGGCCAGCTGTTGTGGGCGCAGATCAAGTCGGTGGCGGTGCTCGCCTGACCCCGGCCTCGCCTGCGGCGCCTAGACCCTGGGCCAACGGTAGCGGATCAGCCGCCCCATCCGCCGCAGGAAGGCGAAGCCGTTGTAGATCGGCAGCATCAGCCGCGACGACTGCGGCAGCTTGGCAACGTCCTGCGGGTCATAGTCGGTGACCTCCTCGATGAAGCGCAGGGCCGGATGCCACCGCTCGAGTTCGCGCGGGTCGTCGATGCTCCAGTACACCTGCGCCCCGGTCTCGCGCAGCGGCGGATACAGGCGCAGCAGCATGATGCCGAGGCGGCCGTAGCCGTCGAACAGCAGCTCGCCGCTACCCAGGTGGTCGACCAGGCGTTCCACCAGGCGTCGCACCTGGGACTCCCGCAGATAAGGCATCAGCCCCTCGGCCAGGACCAGGGCGGGCCGCTCGCGCGGCACCCCTTGCAGCCAGCCGTCGTCGTCCACCGAGTGGCGCAGCGCCCGATAGGCGCCGGCGCGCGGCGGGTAGAGCCGCTCGCGCAGGTCCATGACTTCCGGATAGTCAAGGTCGAACCAGGGCAGCTCGGCCGGCGGATCGACCCGGTAGATACGGCTGTCCAGGCCGCAACCGAGGTTGAGCACCTGCCCCTCGGGATGGCGGCCGAGGAAGTCGCGGCAGGCCTGGTCGAAGTAATGCGAGCGCATGGCCAGGGCCCGTTCGTTGCCCTTGCCGAGGGCGACCCTGGAGAAGTCGAAGTCGATCTGCCGCACCGCCTCCTCGGCGAAACGGTCATGGAGGATGGAATCGTCCAGGCGGCTATCCAGCGCCTTGGCGTAGAGGGTGATCAGGAGCGTCTGCTTTTCTCCGGTGAGGGTGATGCGGTGGCCGGGCATGAAAACCTCCTGCGGGCACGCGTGCCTCTTCAGTCCTTGCCGAAAACATCGCTATGCTTCGGCAATGATTGCCCTGGAGTCACGAATGAAAGCCAACTCCGATGAACTGCAAAGCTTCGTCAGTGTAGTCGACAGCGGTTCCATCAGCGCCGCCGCGGAACAGATGGGACTGACCGCCTCGGCCGTCAGCCGGACCCTCTCGCGCCTCGAGCACAAGCTCGGCACCACCCTGCTCAACCGCACCACCCGGCGCATGGAGCTGACCGAGGAAGGCCGCTACTTCCTCGACCAGGCACGGCAGATCCTGCAGCAGATGGAGGCGCTCGAGGAACGCCTGGCCCTGCGCCGGCAGAGCCCCGCCGGGCGCCTGCGGATCAACGCCGCCTCGCCCTTCATGCTGCACGCGGTGGTGCCGCACATCGGCGAGTTCCGCCGGCTGTACCCGAACATCCAGCTCGAACTCAACACCAACGACCTGATCATCGACCTGTTGGAGCAACGCACCGACGTGGCGATCCGCATCGGCGCGCTCAGCGACTCCACCCTGCACGCGCGGCCGCTGGGCGCCAGCCGCCTGCACATCCTCGCCAGCCCGGAGTACCTGGCCCGCCACGGCATGCCGACGAGCATCGAGGGGCTGCGAGGGCACACCCTGCTCGGCTTCACCCAGCCCGAGCACCTCAACCGCTGGCCGGTGGTGCACGCCGACGGCGATCGCCTGGAGATCCAGCCGGATATCTCTGCCTCCAGCGGCGAGACCCTCCGCCAACTGGCCCTGAGCCACCAGGGGATCGCCTGCCTGGCCAGCTTCATGACCGACCGCGATATCCAGGACGGGCGCCTGGTGCCGCTGTTCGCCGAACAGATGAGCGAATACCGGCAACCGATCCACGCCGTCTACTACCGCAACTCGCAACTGGCGCTGCGCATCCAGTGCTTCCTCGACTTCATCCAGCAGCGCCTGGGCGCCTGAGACCGACCGTGAACGAATCCCTCGACTTCTCGCCCTACCTCGAGCGCTGGGCGTTGCAACCCGACGGCGAGCCCTTCGCCACCCACAGCAGCCGCCTGCTGCCGGTGCGCCATCGCGGCGCAGCGGCGATGCTGAAGATATCCAGTGCCGAGGAAGAGCGTTTCGGCCACGTACTGCTCAACTGGTGGGACGGCCAGGGCGCGGCCAGGGTGCTGGCCTACGACCACCAGGCGCTGCTGATGGAGCGTGCCACCGGCGGGCGCTCGCTGCTGGAGATGGTCAAGCGCGGCGACGACGACGAGGCTACGCGTATCCTCTGCCAGGCCATCGAACGCATCCATGCCCCGCGCCCGGGTCCGTTGCCGGAACTGACCCCGCTGGAGCGCTGGTTCGACTCGCTGTATGCCGCCGAGCGCCGCTACGGCGGGCTCTACGTCGACTGCGCGAACGCCGCCCGCTACCTGCTGGAGACCGCTCGCGAACAGCGCCCGCTGCATGGCGACATCCACCACGGCAATGTGCTCGACTTCGGCGAGCGCGGCTGGCAAGTCATCGACCCCAAGCGGCTCTACGGCGAGCGCGGCTACGACTACGCCAACCTGTTCACCAATCCCGACGCGAAGACCGCCCAGGCGCCCGGCCGTTTCGAGCGCCAGCTGGAGATCGTCGTCGCCGCCAGCGGCCTGCAACGCCGCCGCCTGCTGCTGTGGATCCTGGCCTGGACCGGACTCTCGGCGGCCTGGTTCGACGAGGACGGCAGCCGCGAGGAGACCGACGCCGAGCTGGCCATCGCCCGCCTGGCCCTCGCCAGCCTGTCTCGCGAAGGCTGATCAGAAGCGCCAGAACGCGCGGGTGCACAGCACCAGTACGGTGAGAATCTCCAGCCGACCAAGCAGCATGCCGAGGGTCAGCAGCCACTTGGCCATGTCCGGCAGGCTGGAAAAGTTTCCCGCCGGTCCGATAATCGGCCCGAGCCCGGGCCCGACGTTGCACACGGCGGTCGCGGCACCGGTGAACGCGGAGACCCAGTCGAGGCCGAGCATGGTCAACCCCAGTGCGATCACGCCGATGGTGATGGTGAAGAAGAAGGAAAAGGTGATCAGCGAGCGGACGATTTCCTCGTCCAGCGGATGGCCGTTGTAGCTTTGCCGGATGGTCGCCCGCGGATGCACGAGGTTCTGCAGGTTGGCCCTGAGCAACACGAAGGCCACCTGGAAGCGGAAGATCTTCAACCCACCGGCGGTGGAGCCCGAGCAACCGCCGACGAAGGTGAGGTAGAAGAACAGCATGACCGCGAAGGTTCCCCAGGTGGTGTAGTCGGTCAGGGCGAAACCGGTGGTGGTCACCACCGACGTCACGTTGACCGCCACCAGGCGCAGCGCATCCCACCAGCCGTAATCGGAATTCAGCCAGAGCCAGAAGGCGAAAACCAGCCAGGTCACCGCCAGGAAGCCGATGAAGCCATGCACCTGGTGGTCCTTGAGCAAGGCCAGGCGATGGCCGCGCAGGGTCGCGACATAGAGGGTGAACGGCAGGCTGCCGAGGATCATGAACAACACGGCGACCCAGTGCACCGCCGGTTGCGGCCAGTGCGCGAGGGAAGCGTCGGAGGTGGAGAAGCCGCCCGTGGAGATGGCGGCCATCGAATGGTTAAACGCCTCGAAGGGGGTCATGCCCGCCCACCAGAAGCACAGCACGCCCAGCAACGTAAGCGCGACGTAGACGCCGAGGATGTACTTGGCCGCCATGTGCGAGCGTGGCATCACCTTCTCGCCCCAGTCGGAGGATTCGGTCTGGAACAGGCGCATGCCGCCGACACGCAGCAGCGGCAGGATCGCCACCGCCATGCCGATGAAACCGATGCCGCCGAGCCAGTGCAACAACGAGCGCCAGATGAGGATGCCCGGCGACATCTGGTCCAGCCCGCTGAACACGGTGGAGCCGGTGGTGGTGATGCCCGACATGGTCTCGAAGAACGCATCGGTGTAGCTGATGTGCCGAGCCATCACCATCGGCAGCGCGGCGAAGGCGCAGACCACCACCCAACTGGCGGTGGTCAGGAAATACATGTGCCGGGCACGAAAATGCACGTGAGCCGGCCGTCCCGGCAAGACCAGCGCGAGGCCGGCAGCCGCGGTGAGCAGGCTCGACCAGAGGAAGGCGTCGAAATCGTCGTAGCGCTGGAAGAGCGCCAGCGTCAGCATCGGGATCAGCATGCTGGCCGCCAGGGTGACCAGGAAAAGCCCGAGGATGAATCCCACCAGGCGGAGCAGGGAAAAGCTCATTCCGTAACGACCTGTTTCAGCAGAGGCGGACAGCCGCGTATTCTAGCCGCCCACGGGGCGGCTTCGGAACCATCTCAGGGGATCGCCTATCCCAGGAATCGAAGGTTCTCTGTTCGCTGACACCGTTCCATTGTCAAATAGGCGTCTCGCGCCCCCTACCAGTAAGGAAACCCAAACATGGCCGGAGCCAGCCTCCTCACCCTCCTCGACGATATCGCCGCGGTGCTCGACGACGTCTCGCTGATGACCAAGGTCGCCGCGAAGAAGACCGCCGGCGTTCTCGGCGACGACCTGGCGCTGAACGCCCAGCAGGTCACCGGGGTCAACGCCGACCGCGAACTGCCGGTGGTCTGGGCGGTGGCCAAGGGCTCGCTGCGGAACAAGGCGATCCTCGTCCCCGCCGCCCTGCTGATCAGCGCCTTCGCGCCCTGGGCGGTGATCCCGCTGCTGATGCTCGGCGGCGCCTACCTGTGCTTCGAGGGCTTCGAGAAGATCGCCCACAAGTACCTGCCCCATGACGACGAGCACGCCGACGAGGCAGCGCTGGCGGCCAATGTCGACGTGGCTGCCCTGGAAAAGCAGAAGATCGGCGGCGCGATCCGTACCGACTTCATCCTCTCCGCGGAAATCATCGCCATCACCCTCGGTACCGTCGCCGAATCCAGCTTCACCACCCAGGTGCTGGTGCTGGTCGGCATCGCCCTGGTGATGACCATCGGCGTCTACGGCCTGGTCGCCGGCATCGTCAAGCTGGACGACGCCGGCCTCTACCTGTCCAAGCGCGACAGCGGCTTCGCCCAAGGGCTCGGCGGCGCCATCCTGCGCACCGCGCCGTACCTGATGAAAGGCCTGTCGGTGGTCGGCATGGCGGCGATGTTCATGGTCGGCGGCGGCATCCTCACCCACGGTATCCCGGTGGTCCACCACGCCATCGAACAGGCCGCGCAGAGCGTCGCCGGCATCGCCACGCTGGGCCCGTTGCTGGCGGCGATCACCCCGACCCTGCTGAACTTCCTGTTCGGCATCGTCGCCGGCGCGGTGGTGCTGGCGGGGGTGCTGCTGGTCAAGCGCCTGCTGCCGAAGAAGAAAAAGACTGGCTGAGCCTGCCATCGCCGGCAGCACCATCGCGGAGGGCGGATAGCCGCCCTGGCGCACATCCCACGAAGCGGTTGTGCGCCCTGCCCCGGAAGTCCCCCTCCGTTTCAATTCAATAATTTTGCACTGTAATAGCAACATTATTCGTTGGAGACGAATAAAGCTCCCCTCCTAGAATGTCCACCAGTGCCATGAGCCGTCTGTTCCGAGCCTTCCAGACGAAGATCCGACCTCCGCACTCCATCGACCCGGCAACGGGATACCCAGAAAAATACCGATAACCCAACGAGGACCCGAGGGTCGCGCCTGCTCGCCAGCCGGCCGGACCCCGGGGCCCGGCGTGCCAGCGACCATGAACGATACGGATAGCAGAAAAGATCCGGACGGCTACAACTACGACGTCGTCCGCCAGTTCACCCTGATGACCCTGGTCTGGGGCATCCTAGGCATGGGCCTGGGGGTGTTCATCGCCGCCCAGCTGGTCTGGCCGGCGCTCAACCTCGACCTGCCCTGGACCAGCTTCGGCCGCATCCGCCCGATCCACACCAGCCTGGTGATCTTCGCCTTCGGCGGCAGCGCGTTGTTCGCCACCTCCTTCTACGTGGTGCAGCGCACCAGCGGCGTGCGGCTGATTTCCGACGTCCTGGCGCGCTTCGTGTTCTGGGGCTGGCAGGCGGCGATCGTGGGGATGATCGTCAGCTACCCGCTGGGCTACACCACCTCCAAGGAATACGCCGAGATGGAATGGCCACTGGCGCTGTGGATGGCCATCGTCTGGGTGGTCTATGCCTACCTGTTCTTCGGCACCATCGCCCGCCGCAAGGTGAAGCACATCTACGTCGGCAACTGGTTCTACGGCGCCTTCATCATCGTCACCGCGATGGTCCATATCGTGAACCACGCATTGCTGCCGGTGAGCCTGGGCAAGTCCTACTCGGCCTATTCCGGCGCCACCGACGCGATGATCCAGTGGTGGTACGGGCACAGTGTGGTCGGCTTCATCCTCTCGGTCGGCTTCCTCGGCATGATGTACTACTTCGTGCCCAAGCAGGCCGGGCGACCGATCTACTCCTATCGCCTGTCCATCGTGCATTTCTGGGCGATCATCTCGATCTACATCTGGGCCGGTCCGCACCACCTGCACTACACCGCGCTGCCGGACTGGGCGCAGTCGCTGGGCATGGTGATGTCGCTGATCCTCCTGGCACCGAGCTGGGGCGGCATGATCAACGGCATGATGACCCTCTCCGGGGCCTGGCATAAGTTGCGCGACGACCCGATCCTGCGCTTCCTGGTGGTGTCCCTGGCGTTCTACGGCATGTCCACCTTCGAAGGCCCGATGATGGCGATCAAGACGGTCAACTCGCTGTCCCACTACACCGACTGGACCATCGGCCATGTCCACGCCGGCGCCCTCGGCTGGGTGGCGATGATCTCCATCGGCACGCTCTACCACATGATCCCGAAACTCTGGGGCCGCGAGCGGATGCACAGCGTCGGCCTGATCAACGCGCACTTCTGGCTGGCCACCATCGGCACCGTGCTGTACATCGCCTCGATGTGGGTCAATGGCATCACCCAGGGCCTGATGTGGCGGGCGATCAACGAGGACGGCACGCTCACCTACTCGTTCGTCGAGGCGCTGGTGGCCAGCCATCCGGGCTACGTGGTGCGCCTGCTCGGCGGCGCCACCTTCGCCAGCGGCATGCTGCTGATGGCCTACAACACCTGGCGGACCCTGCGCAGCGCGCAGGAGCAGCGGCAGCCGGTCCTGGCGGCCGGCCAGGGGGCCTGAACATGCTGTTGTCCCTGCTGTGCCTCTCCACCCTGGTGCTCGGCCTCGCGCTCAGCCTCGCCGGCAGTACCCGCGAGGAACGCGAGCAGGCCGCCCTGCTGCCGTTCGCCGACGATCCCGAGGCCGCCCGGCGGGTCGCCCGGGATACCGGCAAGATCTGCCGGCAGGTGGTCCGCCCCCTCGAGGAATCCCGCGAGGCCGCCGGCCCGCCGTTCCTCGCCTGAACCGACTCCATCATCCAGGGATGGATGCCTCCAGCACGAAAGTGCCTTACGGGGCCGGCAACGGCCCCTTTCTTTCGCTTCGAAGAGTTCCATGAACGACTCCCCCAGCACCGCCGTACGCACCTGGCTGAAAGGCTTCCGCCCCCTGACCCTGAACGCTCGACCGCGCGACTGCCTGCGCGCCGGACTCGGTGCCTGCATCGGCGCGCTCGCCGCGGTATTCGCCTGCCAGGCGTTGTTCGGCAGCGAACTGGCGCTGCGCCTGGCAGCGCCGCTGGGCGCATCCGCCGTACTACTGTTCGCCCTCGCCTCCAGCCCCCTGGCGCAACCCTGGTCGATGCTCGGCGGCAACCTGGTCGCCGCCCTGGCCGGCGGCCTCAGCGCCTACTGGTTCGGGCACGAACTGGCCCCGGCCCTGGTCGGCATGGCCCTCGGCATGCTGCTGATGTTCGCCCTGCGCTGCCTGCATCCGCCGAGCTGCGCGCTGGCCCTGAGCGTGGCCCTCAACCCATCCCTGAGCGAACTCGGCATCGACGTGGTCTGGCCGATCCTGCTCTCCACCCTAGTGCTGATCGGCTGCGCGCTGCTCTACAACAACCTGATGCGCTCTCCCTACCCGCGCCCCTACCAGCCGCCGCGGGCCAATCTCCATGGCACCCGCGACCTGGCGCCGAGCGCGCGGACGGACTTCTCCGCCCGGGACCTGGACCAGGCGCTGCAAGACTTCGGCGAATACGTCGACATCACCCGCGACGACCTCGAGCGACTGATCCACCATACCGAGCGCTACGCCTTGCGCCGGCGCATGGGCGAGCTGACCGCGGCACGAATCATGTCCCGCGACGTGCAGACCGCCAGCACCGAGACCTTCATCGACGACGCCTGGAAGCAGTTGCAGGAACACCGCCTGAAGGCCCTGCCGGTGCTCGACGAGCATCGGCGGCTGGCCGGCATCGTCACCCAGAGCGACCTGCTCAAGCACTTCCGCCCCGACGGCAGCCCGTTCAAGCGCCTGCGCTTCCTGCGCGGGACCAAGCTGAAGACGATCATGACCACCCCGGTGGTCTGCGTACAGGCCGACACCCACGCCGTCGAGCTGGTCTCGCTGCTATCCGACGAAGGCCTGCACTGCCTGCCGGTGCTCAACGAAGCCGGCTACCTGGTCGGCATCGTCAGCCAGACCGACCTGATCGCCGCGCTCTACCGCAACTGGCTGCAGCACCTGGGCCAGGCCGATCAGATCACGTAGTCCCAGCGCTGCGACCAGTCGCTGTCCTCGCGGACCACTTCGCGCAACAACTGGAACGCATGGCGCAGGGTCGGCGACAGGCGCTCGCGGGAGTACACCAGGTAGGTCGGGTAGGCGAACTCCGGCGCCTGCTCGACCCGTTGCAGGGTGCCGCCATCCAGGTAGCTGCTCACCACCCGGGTACGAAAATAGCCGCTACCGCCGTTCTGCATGATGTACTGCAGGGCCAGCGGCCCGAGGTTGCAGGCCAGCGCGGCCTTGGCCCGGTCCGGCAGCGCGGCATCGTGCTGGCTGCGGAAATCCGGGCCCCAGTCGACATACAGATAAGGCTCCGCGGATAGCACGGAACGCACCATCACCAGCTTCTCCTCCAGCAACTGCTCGACCTGCAGCCCTGGCCAGTATTCCGGCTGGTAGACCAGCGCGGCGTCCAGCGCGCCCTGCTCCAGTTGCTTGAGCAGGTCGGCGCCCTGGCCGATCTCGACCCGCACGGCGTGGCCGGGAATCGCCTCGCGCAGGCGCCGCATCCAGTTCAGCAGCAACGGATTGCACAGACTGAGCTCGCCACCGAGGTTGAGCAGGTTGCGGAAGCCGTCCGGCAGCGGCAGGTCGCGTCGCGCCGCATCCCAGGTCTGCACCAGTTGGCTGGCGTAGCCGAGGAAGTGTTCGCCGTCGGCGGTCAGGCGCGCGCCCGCGCGGTTGCGCACGAACAGCCGGCAGCCGAGTTGCCCTTCGAGGTTCTGGATGCGCGCGGTGACGGCCGTCTGGGTCAAGTGCAGGCGTTCCGCGGCAGCGACGAAACTACCGCTGCGGGCGATCTCCAGGAAGGTACGGGCGAGGTCGA
The DNA here is from genome assembly GCF_021213715.1 of Pseudomonas sp. CP-1. Classification (NCBI taxonomy): domain Bacteria; kingdom Pseudomonadati; phylum Pseudomonadota; class Gammaproteobacteria; order Pseudomonadales; family Pseudomonadaceae; genus Pseudomonas; species Pseudomonas sp. CP-1. The sequence goes on along the minus strand of NZ_JAJQKY010000004.1, from coordinate 463,314 downwards.
TATCCATGCGAAGCGGTCCGCTGCCACAGGTGGGCCGCCATTCTAGGCTGTGCAGGCGCGGGCGGCGAGCGCAAGGCGGCCTGGCCGCCCTCTTGGAAATCTGCGACAAAACACCGCGCCTAACCGCTTCGGCACGCCTAAACCCTTCGAAAAAGCGACAACCTGTTGCACAAACGCGCCACGCCGTGACTTTTTCGCTTTCGAAAGCATCAGTTAGCGTGACCGAACACGGTGGAGCCGGGAAGCGCCACCCATGTTCCACACAGACATGAACGAGAGAGACCGACTCCCATGAACGCTACGCTCCGTTTCAACGAGGCTTTGCTGATCACCGGGCGCGCCTTCCAGCCATACCAGTGCGTTGCCTGGTCCGAGCTAGGCAGTGACGGCGGCCTGAGCCTGTCCGTAGTCGATCGCACCGGCACCCGCCTGCTGGGCCGTGCACGCATTCCGAGCTCCGCCTACTCCGATCCGGAGCAGCTTGCCGGCCTGCTGCAACAGGCACGCGAAGAACTCAGCCACAACGGCTACAACCTGCAGGACTGGAGTATGCCCAGCCAAGGCTGAGCCGCTCCATACGACGAAAGGCGCCCACGGGCGCCTTTTTTCGTTTCCTCTATTCGAGGCGGTCGTGCTGCCGGAACGCCACGCGCACCGCGTTGCGCCCTGCATCCTTGGCCTCGTAGAGCGCGCGATCGGCCTCGCGATAGAGCGCGTCCAGGCCCATGCCTGAGGTCGAATAGGCCACCCCCAGGCTGATGGTCAGGCAGGGGCCGGCGCTGGAGCCCAGGTGCTCGATGCCCAGCGCCTCCACCGCCTGCCGCAGGCGCTCGGCGATGGCCAGGGTGTTGCCCTCCTCGCTGTCGTAGAGCAACACGGCGAACTCCTCCCCGCCCAGGCGCGCGGCGATATCCAACGGCCGCCGCGCGCCCTGCCGGAGCACGACGCCAAGCTGACGCAGGGCGGCATCGCCGGCCGGATGCCCGTAGTGGTCGTTGTAGGCCTTGAAGTCGTCGACATCCACCAGGATCAGCGCCACCCCCTTTTCCTCGCGGGCGCCCTGCTCCAGGGCCCGCTGGGCGAGCAGCTCGTAGTAGCGCCGGTTGACCAGGCCGGTGAGGCTGTCCTGTTCGGCCATCATGCCCAGCAGCCGCCGGCCGAGGAACTGCTCGCGCTGGGCGTAGTCCTGCAGGTACAGGGCGAACGAACAGATCAGGACCACCAGGCCGTTGTAGAGCGTATTCAGCAGGTTGGTACGCAGGTTCTCTTCGCCGCCGAAGAGCAGGAATACCGCCAGGTTCAGGGCCAGGCACAGCAACGCCAGGCGCACGCAGGCCCAGAACGCCAGGCCGAGCGGGAAGAACACCGCGAGGATGCCCAGGGTCGCGCCCAACTGGGTGAAGCGTGGCACCCCATGCCACTCGAACAGCACGTCGCAGGCCAGCACCGCCAGGTTGATCAGCAGCAGGCAGTAGGGCGCGATGGCATCGCCGACCTTGCGCAGGCTGGGCAGGAAGGCCGCCGGCCAGACCACCAGCAGCAGGCCGATCATTCCCAGGCGCACGCCCAGCAGTTGCTCGAACAGGTTGGGATGCAGGCGGATGTCCACCATCAACCAGTCGGCCACGATGAACAGCGTCCAGATCAGGAACGCCACCCCGATGGCAGCACGCCGCTGCATCAGCGAGTTCCAACTGAGAAACTCGCGAAATTCGTTTTCCAGCTCCTTTTCGAACCGCAACCAACGAAAACCGTTGCGCAACTGGCGCGCATACGGATTATCCGGCAGACCAGCCTGTACCAGGCCGTCGCGTGCAAGCATGCTGACTCCCCTACCTCGGACCGAACGCTGGAACAGGCCTGGACGACAATACCCTGGCGCCTCTACAGCGATGAGTCAAAAAGCCATCACCCGTTACCAGACAATAGGGCATGCGGCGTGCCGAGGCGATACCAGCCATCGGCGCAGCGGGACGCCCCGGCGAGCGAATGGCAAGATCCGTGGGCCAACTGGCATTGCGGCCAGGTCCGAAGGACGCCAGACTGCCGCCATCGCCATGAGGTCATGCCATGCCCGAACCACGCCTGATTGCCTGCCTGATCTATCCCGACGTGATGAGCCTGGACGTGACCGGACCGCTGCAGGTATTCGCCTCGGCCAACGTCGAACGCCAGCGCCAGGGTCTGCCGCCTTTCTACCGGATACAGGTGCTCGGCGAGCGTAGCGAAGCGGTGCCCAGTTCCGCGGGCATCCGCATCTGCGCCGACCTCGCCTGGCGCGACTGTCCGCCGGAAAGCCTGGACACCCTGTTGGTGCCCGGCGGCCTCGGTGTCGAGGCGCAGACCCGCAACGCCGACCTGCTCGCCTGGCTGAAAGCCGCCGAACCGCGCATACGGCGGCTCGGCTCGGTGTGTTCGGGAGCGCTGATCCTGGCCGCCGCCGGGGTTCTCGACGGGCACCCGGCGACCACCCACTGGGCCGACGTGGCGACGCTGCGCCAGGGGTTTCCCGGCGTCCATGTGCAAGGCGACCGCCTGCACACCTACGACCCGCAGTGCCGCGACGGCGACGCCCACATCTTCACCTCGGCCGGCGTCACGGCGGGCATCGACCTGGCCCTGGCGCTGGTCGAGGCCGACCTCGGCCGCAGCCTGGCGCTCAGCGTCGCGCGACGCCTGGTGATGTTCCTCAAGCGTCCTGGCGGCCAGGCCCAGTTCAGCGCCTGGCTGACCCCGGAACCGAGCCGCACCCCGCGCCTGGCCGCGCTGCTGGAGTGGATTCCCGCCAACCTCGCCGGCGACCTGTCCCTGGAAGCCCTCGCCGACCGGGCCTGCATGAGCCCGCGTACGCTGTCCCGGGTATTTCTCCAGGAACTGGGCGTGGCGCCCGGTCGCTACGTCGAGCGGGTTCGCCTGGAGGCCGCGCGCGCCCTGCTGCAGGACGCCCAGGCATCGATCGCTACGGTGTCCCGGCTGTGCGGCTTCGGCCATCCGGAAAACCTCCGGCGGACGTTCCACAAGCATCTTTCGGTCAGCCCCCAGGAATACGCCGAACGCTTCGGCATGCTGGCCTGACGCTCCCACCGAGGACCTTCCCATGCTGGAACTGCGCCCCAACTGCGAGTGCTGCGACCGCGACCTGCCCGGCGACAGCGGCGACGCGCTGATCTGCACCTTCGAGTGCACCTTCTGCCGCGACTGCGCGACGGTCCGCCTGGGCGGCCAGTGCCCGAACTGCGGCGGCGAACTGCTGGCCCGGCCAAGGCGTCCGCGGGATGCGCTGGCCCGTCAGCCCGCCTCCAGCCGACGCGTCGTCAGGCCCGGCGGTTGTCCGGAGTGACGCCATGCTGCTACGCAACCCGACCCTGCTCCTGCTGTTCTGCGGCCAGGCCCTGTACTGGTCCTGTTCGCTGATCGGCATAACACTGACCGCGCTGGTCGGCGTCCAGCTGGCGCCGTTGAACAGCCTGGCCACCCTGCCCCTGGCCCTGCTGGTGCTGGGCAACCTGCTGGCGGTGCAGCCGTTGTCGCACTTCATGCAGCGCCACGGCCGACGTCCCGGGCTGATGCTCGGCGCCGGCGGCGGCGTGCTCGGCGGCCTGGTCTGCGCCGCCGGCGTCTGGACTGGCGATTTCCTCTGGTTCTGTCTCGGCGCGCTGGGCATCGGGGTCTACCAGGCCTCGGCCATGTACTACCGGTTCGCCGCGCTGGAGGCGGTGGATGCCGGGCGGAAAGGCCGCGCCAGCGCCTACGTGCTCGCCGGCGGGGTACTCGCCGCGCTGCTGGCGCCGAGCCTGGCGCTGTGGTCGCGCAACGCGCTGGCCCAGCCCTTCGTCGGCGCCTATCTGCTGATCGCCGCGCTGGCCCTCGCCGGCCTGCTGCTGATGGCCCTGCTCCGCGAAGGCCAAGCGCCGCGCCCGGCACGACTCGCGTGGCGCGACATAGGCGGCCTGTTGCGGCGGCCGGTGGTCCGCGCGGCCATCGCCTGCACCGCGACGGGACACGGGTTGATGATCCTGATCATGAACGCCACGCCGCTGGCCATGAGCTTCTGCGGCCTGCCGCTGGAACAGTCGAGTCGGGTCATCCAGTGGCACGTGCTGGGAATGTTCCTTCCGGCGTTCTTCGCCGGAGCGCTGGTCGACCGCATCGGCAACCGTCGCGTCGCCCTGCTCGGCGCGTTCCTGCTCGCCGCAAGTGCCGGCATCGCCCTGGGTGGACAGTCGGTCATGCATTTTCTGCTCAGTTCGCTGGCCCTGGGCAGCGGCTGGAACCTGATGCTCATCGCCGGCACCACCCTGCTCGGCGAGGGCCACGCCGAAAGCGAGCGCGGCGCCGCGCAAGGATTGATGGAGCAAGGCAACAGCCTGGTGGCGGCGCTGATGTCGTTCGGCTCCGGCGCCCTGATCACCAGCCTTGGCTGGAACGCGGTTAACCTGCTGGTCTGGCCGGCGCTGCTGGTGGCGCTGACACTGCTCTGGCCGGTACGGCGAACGCGGACGCTGTCGCGCTGAAACGCCGGCAACGAAAAAGGCGACCTTGCGGTCGCCTCTTCTGCTTTACGGAAACGCCTCAGTAGTAGGCGTTCTCCTTGTTGCTGTGGTCGGTCACGTCGCGCACGCCCTTCAGTTCGGGAATACGCTCGATCAGGGTCTTCTCGACGCCATCCTTGAGGGTCATGTCGACCATCCCGCAGCCCTGGCAACCACCGCCGAAACGCAACACGGCGATGTTGTCCTCGACCACGTCGACCAGGCTCACCTGTCCGCCGTGGCTGGCCAGGCCGGGATTGATCTCGGTCTGCAGGTAGTAGTTGATGCGTTCGGTGATCGGGCTGTCCTCGTTGACCATCGGCACCTTGGCGTTCGGCGCCTTGATGGTCAACTGGCCGCCCATGCGGTCGGTGGCGTAGTCCACCACCGCGTCTTCGAGGAAGGGCTCGCTGACCGCATCGATCCAGGCAGTGAAGTCCTTCAGGGCGATGGCGGTGTCCTCGACCTTTTCCTCGCCCGGCTTGCAGTAGGCGATGCAGGTTTCCGCGTACTGGGTACCCGGCTGGGTGATGAAGATACGAATGCCGATACCCGGGGTGCTCTGCTTCTCCAGCAACTCGGCCAGATACGCTTGGGCAGCTTCGGTAATGGTGATGGCGCTCATGGCAACTCCTCGCAAATATGCCGACAGTTTACGCCAATCGGTACTTGCGGATAAAGCCCTAGTAAATTAGTAGGAATAATTCGCGATAACCGACCCGCCCCTTGCGGAGCGGGTCGCGAGACTCAGAGGTTCTCGTAGCGATTCATGTCCAGCGCGCCCGCCTCGACCGGCTCGGTTTCGCGGATGTACGCCTCGAGATCGTGGAAGTAGCTCCAGAACCGCGGATTGCTGCGGCGCACGCCCCAGCGTTCGACCACCTTGTCGAAGTCCTCGCTACTCTTCGCCGCCTCCAGGGCGCCGACGAAGGCCTCGGCATCCGTCGCCGGCAGATCGAACATGAAGTTCGGGTAGCTGGACAGCACGCCCGGGTAGATCGTCAGGGTGTCCAGGCCCGGCTGGTAGCGCAGCGACTCGCCGAGCATGAAGGCGACATTGCTGTGCGCGCGGTTGCGCAGCACGGTATAGACCTCGCGCTTGCCGCTGGACGTACGTATCCGCAGCATGGTCGCCTCGGGGAAGCGCTCGATGACCTTGAGGCCGGCCGCCGGCCGGCTGACCAGGCGACTGAAGGCCTGCTCGGCGTCCTGCAGTTCGCGGTCGATGCCCGGTCGATAGCAGTTGCCGTCCAGGCAGCGGTTGATCGGGTCGGGGCGCGCATTGAGGTCGCCGTAGCGACGCAGCAGTTCTTCGGCGAAGGCCTTCTTCGGCTGCTTCTCCGGCAATCCCAGCGCGCTCGGCGTGTCATCGTCGAAGGCCTGGTAGTCCATCCACATCTTCAGCTTGCCGCTGTTCTGGTACCAGTCGTCAAGCAACGGCTGGCGCGCGTCGACCGGCATCAAGCGGAGGAAGTTCTGCTCGGCGCCGTTGCGGATCAGGTCGAAGTACAGGCGCGTCTGCGCCTGGTGCGAGACGTTGCCGAAGACATCGAAGTTCACCACCAGCCCGTAGTAGGTTCGCTCGAACAGCGGGTAGTCCATCAGCCACAGGGTCTGCGGTACCTCGCCAAGCAGGCCCTTGCGCACCGAGGCGCTGTCGAACTGGCGGAAGATGCTCAGCAGGGCGTTGTCGTTGCCGTGCCAGATCGTGTTCCAGGTCGGCGGCGGCGCGTCGGCGTAGACGTCCTGGCGCAGATCTTCGTACTCGTTGCGCTTGTCCCGGTAGGCGCTCCACAGGCCGAGCAGGTTCTTCAGCTCGTCGATCTGCCCCGGCAAGGCCAGCAGCGGCTCGCTCTGCGCGCGGAAGTTGGCGTCGGTGACGAACAGGTCCTGCTCGGGGTCCTGGAATACCACCCAGAAGTTGTCGCGGATCACGTCGGTGGCGATCTGTCCACGGCACACCGGCCCGCGGATGAAGGTACGGGTGAAGTACTCGGCGTTGTCCAGCATGAACTGGTAGCGCGCCCGTGGCGGGATCGCGGCGAAGGTGACGAACGGGTTGGCGCGGCTCTGCACGCCGTAGCCGGGAACCTTGTCGGTGTTCCACTGGGTGCCGAAGAACAGCTCCTGGACGCGTTCCAGCTTCTTCGCCGTCAGCGGATAGGTGATGTGCGTCTTGTGGACGATCACGCCCTGGATCGGCCAGAGGCGGTAATAGAAGCTGTTGCCCGGATCGTCGTTGGGACGCCGGGTCGGGATCGGGTCGATCGGCTGGCCGCTGGGCGTGCGTGAACGCACCAGCTGGAAGAAGTGGCCGGGCGCGCCCTGTTCCGGGAAATACAGGTGCGCCAGGAACAGGTGCTCGTAGAGCCAGCGCGAGACCAGGCTCTGCTTGGCCCCAGGCTGGTTGAGGAAACGCTCCCAGCTGGCCACCTGGCGCGCCTCGGCGGCGGTCGGCCGCAACGGCTGCTGGTCGACCGGGGCGCCCGCGGCCAGCCACTTCTGCAAGGTGGCGTATTCGTCGTCGCTCAGCCCGGCCACCGCGAAAGGCATGCCGGAACCCGGGTTCTTGCGGATGAACGCGTCGATGCTGGCCGGCGTCGGGCACTGGTTGGCGCGGTTGATCGAAATGTCCAGGCCTTCGGGGATCTTCGCATTCGGCTGCAACGGCTGGCTGTGGCCAAGCTCGAGCATCCGCGCCATCAGTGCGGCCTGGCCGTCCTGCGGTTCGAGCACCGACCAGAAGTCCTTGCGCCGCCAGGCGTCGGCACCGTGCGCATCGAGGTACAGGCGGGTGGTTTCCTGCGCCTTGGTCCGCGTGCCGTCGTAGACCGGCAGTTGGTTGGCGCCGCGCTGCGCGCCCTCGGCGCTGCTCAGGTTGAGCTGGCAGGGCGAATCGTAGCAGGCGTGGCAGGCGACGCACTTGGCGGTAAAGATCGGCTGGACGTCACGGCTATAGGAAATTTCAGCAGCGGAAACAGACTGGATAAAAGACGACAAAACGAAGGCCAACCCAACCAACGGTCTTGGCAACATGAACCACTCCTCACTCGGCGACGGGCGATTCTAGCAAACCGCCTCTCTGCGCCGCACTTTCACAACGGCGGGCGAACTCGCCCCGGGCCTGAGCTGCCATTTCGCCAGCATTCCACCGGCTTCGGCCGCCACGTATGCTAGCCGGGCTCCCAGGCCCGCCCTGGCGATCAAGGACGATGACTTCGAGGAAACAGGGATATGTTTCGACTCGCCGCGCCCCATCCGCGCCCGTTCGCGTGCGCCCCACGTCCCCTCTTCGCCGCTTTCCGCCTGCTGTCGCCAGGCGGCGCTTCCGTTCGCGCCCGGCGCGGCCTGGTCCATCCTTTCGCCGCCCTGGCGGCCCAACGGAGAACCCGCCCCATGAAACTGCTCGCCGGCAGCTTCGCCGCTCTCTTCCTGAGCCTTTCGGCCCAGGCGGCGGACTGTACTTTCACCCAGCTGGAAATCGTGCCCCGGTTCGGCTCGCCGAACATGTTCGGCGGCGAGGACGAGCACGTCCGCGTGATGTTCAGCAACGAGGATCCCAACGACGAAAACCCCGATGCCTTTCCCGAACCGCCGGTCTACCTGGCCGACCGCGTCAGCGGCAACGATTGCCGCATAGAGGACGGCGGCATCTGGTCGCGCGGCGGCGTGTTCCTGAGCCAGGACGGTCGGCGCGTGATGATGCATGAATTCAGCGGCTCCAGCGCCGAGCTGGTGTCCTACGACAGCGCCACCTGCAAGGTGGTGCACCGCGAGGACATCTCCGGCCAGCGCTGGGCGGTGGACAAGGACGGGCTGCGCCTGGGAGAGAAATGCTCGGGCGAATCCGTCGACAGCTGCGCGAAGATCGTGAAGCGTTCGCTCGCGCCGTTCTGCCAGACCGCAAAGAAATGATCCGGGCCGGAGCGCCCCTTATCGACACGCATAGGTGATACATGGACAGTCTCGATCAATGCATCGTCAACGCCTGCAAGAACAGCTGGGACAAGAGCTACCTGGCCGGCACCCCGAACAAGGACAACTGTTCCGGCTTCGTCCAGTCGGTGGCCGCCGAGCTGGGCGTACCGATGCCCCGCGGCAACGCCAACGCCATGGTCGACGGCCTGGAGCAGAGCTGGACCAAGCTCGCCTCCGGCGCCGAGGCCGCGCAGAAAGCGGCCCAGGGCTTCCTGGTGATCGCCGGCCTGAAGGGCCGCACCTACGGGCACGTCGCGGTGGTCATCAGCGGTCCGCTGTATCGGCAGAAGTACCCGATGTGCTGGTGCGGCAGCATCGCCGGCGCGGTCGGCCAGAGCCAGGGCCTGAAGTCGGTCGGCCAGGTATGGAATCGCACCGACCGCGACCGCCTCAACTACTACGTCTACTCCCTGGCCAGTTGCAGCCTGCCCTGGGCCAGTTGATTCAGGCCGTGATGCGAATGAGCCAGACTCATTCGCAGCACGATTCCCCACGAGCATCCCGACTCCACTCGCCCGCCCCTTCGCCGCCCGCCTGCGCACTCCGACCTCCGCATTCCGCCCGTATGCTGCGACAAAACGGCGCCAGGGGCTTTTCCGGCCCGCGGATGAACATCTTTCAACTTGAATGAAATTCATGGTCCAGCCACCCCCGGTCGGAAAGCCCCTGCCTTTGTTATGCTTTTCACCTTTCCGCCCACTGACGCCAGGTCCATCCATGTCCAGCCCGCTCACCGATCGCAGCGCCCGCCTGCAAGCCCTCCAGCACGCCCTCAGGGAACGTATCCTGATCCTCGATGGCGGCATGGGCACCATGATCCAGAGCTACAAGCTGGAAGAAGCCGACTACCGCGGCGAGCGCTTCGCCGACTGGCCGAGCGACGTGAAAGGCAACAACGACCTCTTGCTGCTCAGCCGCCCGGACGTGATCCAGGCCATCGAGAAGGCCTACCTCGACGCCGGCGCCGACATCCTCGAGACCAATACCTTCAACGCCACCCAGGTGTCCCAGGCCGACTACGGCATGCAGTCGCTGGCCTACGAACTCAACGTCGAAGGGGCGCGCCTGGCCCGCCAGGTGGCGGACGCGAAGACCGCCGAGACCCCGGACAAGCCGCGCTTCGTCGCCGGCGTGCTCGGCCCGACCAGCCGCACCTGCTCGATTTCCCCGGACGTGAACAACCCCGGCTACCGCAACGTCACCTTCGACGAACTGGTGGAGAACTACGTCGAGGCGACCCGCGGCCTGATCGAAGGCGGCGCCGACCTGATCCTGATCGAGACCATCTTCGACACCCTCAACGCCAAGGCGGCGATCTTCGCCGTCCAGGGCGTGTTCGAGGAACTCGGCGTGGAGCTGCCGATCATGATCTCCGGGACCATCACCGACGCCTCCGGCCGCACCCTGTCGGGCCAGACCACCGAGGCCTTCTGGAACTCGGTGCGGCATGCCCGGCCGATCTCGGTAGGCCTGAACTGCGCCCTCGGCGCCAAGGAATTGCGGCCGTACATCGAGGAACTGTCGACCAAGGCCGACACCCATGTCTCGGCCCACCCCAACGCCGGCCTGCCGAACGCCTTCGGCGAATACGACGAATCGCCGGCGGAAATGGCCGTGGTGGTCGAGGAATTCGCCGCCGCCGGCTTCCTCAATATCGTCGGCGGCTGCTGCGGCACCACCCCGGCGCACATCGAGGCGATCGCCAAGGCAGTGGCCAAGTACCCGCCGCGGGCCATCCCGGAGATTCCCCGGGCCTGCCGCCTGTCCGGTCTGGAGCCGTTCACCATCGACCGCAGCTCGCTGTTCGTCAACGTCGGCGAGCGCACCAACATCACCGGCTCGGCCAAGTTCGCCCGGCTGATCCGCGAGGAAAACTACGCGGAAGCTCTCGAGGTCGCCCAGCAGCAGGTGGAAGCCGGCGCCCAGGTGATCGACATCAACATGGACGAAGGCATGCTGGACTCGAAGGCGGCCATGGTCACCTTCCTCAACCTGATCGCCTCCGAGCCCGACATCTCGCGCGTGCCGATCATGATCGACTCCTCCAAGTGGGAGGTGATCGAGGCCGGCCTCAAGTGCATCCAGGGCAAGGGCATCGTCAACTCGATCTCGATGAAGGAAGGCGTCGAGGCCTTCAAGCACCACGCCCGCCTGTGCAAGCGCTACGGCGCCGCGGTGGTGGTGATGGCCTTCGACGAGGACGGCCAGGCCGACACCCAGGCGCGCAAGGAAGAAATCTGCAAGCGCTCCTACGACATCCTGGTCGACGAAGTCGGCTTCCCGCCGGAAGACATCATCTTCGACGCGAACATCTTCGCCATCGCCACCGGCATCGAGGAACACAACAACTACGCGGTCGATTTCATCAACGCCTGCGCCTACATCCGCGACCACCTGCCCTACGCCCTCAGCTCGGGCGGGGTGTCCAACGTGTCCTTCTCGTTCCGCGGCAACAACCCGGTACGCGAGGCGATCCACTCGGTGTTCCTCTACTACGCGATCCGCAACGGCCTGACCATGGGCATCGTCAACGCCGGCCAGCTGGAAATCTACGACGAGATCCCGAAGGCGCTGCGCGACCGGGTCGAGGACGTGGTGCTCAACCGCACGCCAGAGGCCACCGAGGCCCTGCTGGCGATCGCCGACGACTACAAGGGCGGCGGCGCGGTCAAGGAGGCCGAGGACGAGGAATGGCGCAGCTACAGCGTCGAGAAGCGCCTCGAGCATGCGCTGGTCAAGGGCATCACCACCTGGATCGTCGAGGACACCGAGGAATGCCGCCAGCAGTGCGCGCGCCCCATCGAGGTCATCGAAGGTCCGCTGATGTCCGGGATGAACGTGGTCGGCGACCTGTTCGGCGCCGGCAAGATGTTCCTCCCGCAGGTGGTCAAGTCCGCGCGAGTGATGAAGCAGGCGGTGGCCCACCTGATTCCCTTCATCGAGGCGGAGAAAGGCGACAAGCCGGAAGCCAAGGGCAAGATCCTGATGGCCACGGTGAAGGGCGACGTGCACGACATCGGCAAGAACATCGTCGGCGTGGTGCTCGGCTGCAACGGCTATGACGTGGTCGACCTCGGCGTGATGGTGCCGGCGGAGAAGATCCTGCAGACCGCCATCGCCGAGAAATGCGACATCATCGGCCTGTCCGGCCTGATCACGCCGTCGCTGGACGAGATGGTCCACGTCGCCAAGGAAATGCAGCGGCAGAATTTCCAGTTGCCGCTGATGATCGGCGGCGCCACCACCTCGAAGGCGCATACCGCGGTGAAGATCGATCCGCAGTACAGCAACGACGCGGTGGTCTACGTCACCGACGCCTCGCGCGCGGTAGGCGTGGCCACCAGCCTGCTGTCCAAGGAGCTGAAGGCCGACTACGTGGCCCGCACCCGCGCCGACTACGCGGTGGTCCGCGAACGCACGGCCAACCGCAGCGCCCGCACCGAGCGGCTGAGCTACGAACAGGCGATCGCCAACAAGCCAGCGTTCGACTGGGCCGGCTACCAGGCGCCGACGCCTTCCTTCACCGGCGTCAGGGTGCTCGACGAGATCGACCTCGCGGTGCTCGCCGAGTACATCGACTGGACGCCGTTCTTTATTTCCTGGGACCTGGCCGGCAAGTACCCGCGCATCCTCACCGACGAGGTGGTCGGCGAGGCCGCCACCGCGTTGTTCAACGACGCCCAGGCGATGCTGAAGAAGCTGATCGACGAGAAGCTGATCAAGGCCCGCGCGGTGTTCGGCTTCTGGCCGGCCAACCAGGTCGAGCACGACGACCTGGAGGTCTACGGCGCCGACGGCGAGACCCTCGCCACCCTGCACCACCTGCGCCAGCAGACGATCAAGCCGGACGGCAAGCCGAACCTGTCGCTGGCCGATTTCGTCGCGCCGAAGGACAGCGGCGTGCGCGATTACCTCGGCGGCTTCATCACCACCGCCGGGATCGGCGCCGAGGAAGTGGCCAAGGCGTACGAAGCCAAGGGCGACGACTACAACAGCATCATGGTCAAGGCGCTCGCCGACCGCCTCGCCGAAGCCTGCGCCGAGTGGCTGCACGAGCGGGTGCGCAAGGAGTACTGGGGCTACGCCCGCGACGAGCACCTCGACAACGAGGCCTTGATCAAGGAGCAATACGTCGGCATCCGCCCGGCACCGGGCTACCCGGCCTGCCCCGACCATACCGAGAAAGGCACCCTGTTCGAACTGCTCGATCCGCAGGGCCTGTCCGGCGTCAGCCTGACCGAGCACTACGCGATGTTCCCGGCCGCGGCGGTCAGCGGTTGGTATTTCGCCCACCCGCAGGCGCAGTACTTCGCGGTCGGCAAGATCGACAAGGACCAGGTGGAACGCTACAGCCAGCGCAAGGGCCAGGAAGTCAGCGTCAGCGAGCGCTGGCTAGCGCCGAACCTTGGCTACGACGACTGACCAGGAAGGCGACGATGAAATTCCTCACTCCCGAGCAGATGGAAAAACCGCGCAAGCGCCGCCTGCGCAAGAAACTGCGCCTGGGCGAGTTCCAGGAGTTCGGTTTCAGCTTCGAACTGACCTACGACCGTAGCGCCCTCTCCTACGACGATGCGCTGGACCATCTGATCGACTTCGTCGAGGCCCAGGGCTGGGTGTTCGGCGGTGGCGGCTCGCCGGAACAGGCGGAGATCAGCGGCTACCTGTGCCTGGCGCGGGTCGGCAGCCTGGACGAGGCGGACCGGGAAAGCGCCCGCCTGTGGCTGGAAGCCCAACCCTGGTGCAAGACCTTCGAGGTCGGCCCGTTGAGCGACTGCTGGCACAACTTCTTCGAGTGAAACCGGCGCCAGCAGGCGCGAAGCTGCGACCTACACCCGGATCAGGCGCGGTTCATGCCCCGTGTGGGCGAGAAAGGCCAGCAGGTCTGCGTAGCGAATGCACTCGGTGGCGGTATTCACCAACGGGTGGAAACCGAGCAACTGGTCCTGGCGAATGGCATCGTCGAGCAACACCTCGACCCTGTGCTGCGGATCGTTGACCAGCGCGAAAGGCGTCACGCAGCCCAGTTCGACGCCGAGGTATTCGCGCAGGCGCTCGACCGAGGCGAACGACAGGCGGCTTTCGCCGATCTGTTCGGCGATGCCCGGCAGGTCGGCCTCCTTGCGCTCGTCGAGCAGCACCAGGTAGTGGCGAGTACCCTTGCGGTTGCGCAGGAACAGGTTCTTGATGCCCTGGTCGGGCAATTCGATGCCCTGCGCGTAATATTCCTCGATGGAGGCGATCGCCGGATGCTCGACCCGCTGGCTGTCGATGGCCAGCTCGCGGAGCAACGCCAGAAGCGCCTGCTCGTCCATTTTCGCACTCATGGGACGCGCGCCCTCAGGTGAACTGCGAACCGGAACGGCGCACGAACTTGATCGACCACTTGAAGTTCGGCTTGCGCGTCACGCTGATCGGGCGCCGGGTCACGGTATCGATGGTGATGTTCCAGAACCCGGTGCTGGGCACCTTGATCTTCGCCGGGAAGCGGTCGAAGGCGCCGCCATGGTAGCTATGCCGCCCGCCATTCTTGAAACTGCGGAAATTGGCGTCGTTCATCAGGCGGATATTGCATTGCTGCGAACACTCGATGACCACGATGTCGTCTTCGTTGAGGTGTTCGCGCTGGTGGACGAATTTCATGGAACGGTTCCGTTGCTGCGGTGGAGCGGAGCGCAACGATAGCACGTCGGCGCCGGCCATACCGCCTCATGACGGGCAATGGTAGGATGCGCGCCCCATGCGTAGCCAAGACCTCCACCAGCGCCTCGCCGATCTCGGCGCCAAGCCCCTGCATTGCGGGAGGATCGTCCGCGCCTGGCTGCAAGGCCGCGCCCTCGATGCCTGCACCGCCCGCCAGCCGGCCGAGGACTTCCTGCCGCTGAGCGTACGCCACGGTCTGCCCCAGGTCGCCGCGGAACTGGAAGGCATCGCCCGCCTGCACAGCGAGCATCCGGCGAGCGACGGCTCGTCGCGCCTGCTGGTGGAACTGGCCGACCGGCAGATGGTGGAAAGCGTGCTGCTGCCGCGCGGTGGGCTGTGCGTCTCGACCCAGGTCGGCTGCGCGGTCGGCTGCGTGTTCTGCATGACCGGCCGCAGCGGCCTGCTGCGCCAGGTCGGCAGCCTGGAGATGGTCGCCCAGGTGGTCCTGGCGCGGCGTCGGCGAGCGGTGAAGAAAGTGGTGTTCATGGGCATGGGCGAGCCGGCGCACAACCTCGACAACGTCCTCGAAGCCATCGACCTGCTCGGCACCGATGGCGGCATCGGCCACAAGAACCTGGTGTTCTCCACCGTCGGCGATCCCCGCGTGTTCGAGCGCCTGCCCCGGCAACGGGTGAAGCCCGCCCTCGCCTTGTCCCTGCACAGCACCCGCGCCGAACTGCGCCGGCAACTGTTGCCCAAGGCGCCGCCGCTGAGCCCGGAAGAACTGGTGGAAGCCGGCGAGGCCTACGCCCGCCGGGTCGACTATCCGATCCAGTACCAATGGACCCTGCTCGAAGGGATCAACGACAGCCTGGAGGAAATGGACGGCATCCTGCGCCTGCTCAAAGGCCGCTTCGCGGTAATGAACCTGATCCCCTACAACAGCATGGACGGCGACGCCTACCGGCGCCCGAGCGGGGAGCGGATCGTCGAGCTGGTGCGCTACCTGCACAGCCGCGGCGTGCTGACCAAGGTGCGCAACTCGGCCGGCCAGGACATCGACGGCGGCTGCGGGCAACTGCGCGCCAGGGCCACGCAGGGCACGGCGGAACGGCGCATCCCCGCCCGCCAGGCCTGAAGCCACCCTCCTCCCGCCAAGGGTCTAGACTCTCAGGGCAGGTATGGAAAAGAGAGGACCACCGATGGGTATCGAGACGGAAGAACCGAACCAGAAGCCGCCGACCTTCTGGCAGATGCTGCATAGCGTGATGGCTGCCGCCTTCGGCGTACAGAGCGGGCGAAACCGCGCCCGCGATTTCAGCCACGGCAAGCCCGTGCACTTCATCATGCTGGGCCTGCTCTTCACCCTGGTGTTCGTGCTGTTGCTGGCCGGGATCGTGAAACTGGTGCTGAGCCTCAGCGGCCTGTGATCCCTGCGCCGCCGAGGCGGGCTTTCACTGGTGGCTGACCCAGAACACCGCGGTAGCCACCACCAGCAGGATCAGGACGAAGGCCGCGCGGGCGTCGACCACGCTGTCGCGGTTTTCCTGGGTTTTGCTCGGCTCGCTCATGACTCCCCCTGTTTCTTGTGGGTATCGGGACGAAGACATCGAAAGGCACTCTCCAGTTAAGACCAGCGCCGCCCATCGCTCAAGAAAGGCGCCGTTGCGAAGCGGTTATGCTTGCCTGGCGACTTAGTCTTTTTGGTTCTTACCATATACTCAAACATCACTTTTACGCATAAATATGAACTGGTATCGTGCGCCCACTCCGCGTGGAGCGCGTAGCCGTGCGCGCTGGTTAACGCAGTAAGCCGCATAGCCTGACAGCAGGAATATTCATGTACGTATACGACGAGTACGACCAACGGATCGTCGAGGACCGCGTCAAGCAGTTCCGCGACCAGACCCGCCGTTACCTGGCGGGTGAATTGACCGGTGAGGAGTTCCGCCCGCTGCGCCTGCAGAACGGTCTCTATATCCAGCGCTATGCCCCGATGCTGCGCATCGCCGTTCCCTATGGCCTGCTCTCCTCGCGCCAACTGCGCAAGCTGGCGCAGATCGCCCGCGACTACGACAAGGGCTACGCCCACATCAGCACCCGGCAGAACGTGCAGTTCAACTGGCCGGAGCTGGAAGACGTGCCGGAAATCCTCGCCGAGCTGGCCACCGTGCAGATGCACGCGATTCAGACCAGCGGCAACTGCATCCGCAACACCACCACCGACCAGTTCGCCGGCGTCGCCCGCGACGAACTGGTGGACCCGCGCCCCTGGTGCGAGATCATCCGCCAATGGTCGACCTTCCACCCCGAGTTCGCCCACCTGCCGCGCAAGTTCAAGATCGCGGTGAACGGCGCGGTGAGCGACCGTGCCGCCATCGAAGTGCACGACATCGGCCTGGAGGCGGTGAAGAACGAGGCCGGCGAGCTCGGCTTCCGCGTCTCGGTCGGCGGCGGCCTGGGCCGAACCCCCATCGTCGGCAGCTTCATCAATGAATTCCTGCCCTGGCAGCACCTGCTCGGCTACCTGGATGCCATCCTGCGCGTCTACAACCGCTATGGCCGGCGCGACAACAAGTACAAGGCGCGGATCAAGATCCTGGTCAAGGCGCTGACCCCGGAAGTCTTCGCCGAGCGCGTCGAGGCCGAATGGGCCAACCTCAAGGACGGACCGAGCACCCTCACCGAGGCGGAAGTCCAGCGCGTCGCCGCGCATTTCGTCGATCCGGCCTACAAGGCCCTCGACGACCTCGATGAATCCCTCGCCCGGCTCGACGCGGAGCACCCCGGCTTCGCCCGCTGGCGCGCACGCAACACCTTCGCCCACAAGAAGCCCGGCTACGTCGCCGTGACGCTCTCGCTGAAGCCCACCGGCACCGCGCCGGGAGACGTCACCGACAAGCAACTGGACGCCATCGCCGATCTCGCCGACCGCTACAGCTTCGGCGAGGTACGCAACAGCCATAACCAGAACATCATCCTCGCCGACGTCGAGCAGGGCGAACTCTTCGCCCTCTGGGGCGAACTCCGCGAACTGGGCTTCGCCACCCCCAACGTCGGCCTGCTGACCGACATCATCTGCTGCCCCGGCGGCGACTTCTGCTCCCTGGCCAACGCCAAGTCGATCCCGATCGCCGAAGCCATCCAGCGCCGCTTCGACAATCTCGACTACCTGTTCGACATCGGCGACATCGACCTGAATATCTCCGGTTGCATGAACGCCTGCGGCCATCACCATGTCGGCCACATCGGCATCCTCGGGGTCGACAAGAAAGGCGCGGAGTTCTACCAGGTCTCCCTCGGCGGCAGCTCGGCGCGCGACGCCAGCCTCGGGCAGATCCTCGGCCCGTCCTTCGCCCAGGAGCAGATGGCCGACGTGATCGACAAGATCATCCAGGTCTACGTGGAACGCCGGACCGAGGAAGAACCCTTCATTGACACCTTCCGCCGTATCGGTATCGACCCGTTCAAGGAGCGCGTATATGCAGCGAATCATTAAGCACCGCCAGGTGGTCGACGACCGCTGGCACTTGCTGCCCAAGGACGCGACCCTGGAAAGCGTGCCCAACAGCGACGACGTGATCATCCCGCTGGCCCTGTGGCTCGAGCACGGCCCGGCCCTGCGCGGCCGCGACGGCGGCCTGGGGGTCTGGCTGGACGCGGACGAGGAGCCGGAAAGCATCGCCGGTGACCTCGACAGGTTCCAGGTGATCGCGGTGAACTTCCCCGCCTTTACCGATGGCCGCGGCTTCAGCAGCGCGCGCCTGCTGCGCGAGCGCTACGGCTACAAGGGCGAGATCCGCGCGATCGGCGACGTGCTGCGCGACCAGCTGTTCTTCATGCGCCGCTGCGGCTTCGACGCCTACGCCATCCGTGCCGACCGCAGCCCGGAAGACGCCCTGGCCAGCCTGGACGACTTCAGCGAGGTCTACCAGACCTCGGTGGAGCAGCCGCTGCCGCTGTTCCGCCGCCGCGGCTGAACCCGGCCCTGACGAAAAAGCCCCGCAGCCGCGGGGCTTTTTCGTTCCCGAGGCCACGGACGCCTCAGGCCGCGCGCACGCTGTCCCAGGCCACCTGCGCCAGCAGTTCGCGACAGTCGGCCAACGCCACCCGGGTTCGCCCGGCCAGCCACTGGCGGGCAAGGTCGTGGGCCGGGCCGATCACCACCGAAGCAAAGCAGTCGTCCGGCATCTCGCGGAACAGGCCCTCGGCCCGATATCCCGCCAGCGCCGCATGGATCCGCGCGAAGTGGGCCTGGTTGTCGGCCCGCAGGCGCTCGCCCAACTCCCCCGCCTCTACCCGCCCGCGGCTGTGCAGGATGAAGCGTGCCCAGTCAGGATTCGCCACGACCCAGTCGATATAGCTGGTGACCAGCAACCTGACCGTTTCCTCGGCGCTGCGCGCCCTGGCGAAGCCGGCTTCGAGCAACGCCGCGTACTGGCCGATCCCGGCCAGGTACAGTTCGCCATGGATGCGTTCCTTGTTGCCGAAATGGTGGTAGAGGCTACCGATGCTCGCTCCGGAACGGTCGCGGATCATCTCGATGGTGGTGGCGTCTACGCCATGCTCGCTGAAGCAGGCCAGGGCGGCCTGGAGAATCTCGTCTTTGCGGGAAGAACGGCCCATGTCGGTCCTTGTCGTTAATCGTCGAAACGCTGACTAGAATATTTTTCTAGAATAAATTTCTAACCTTCGTATACTGCCCCGGTGCGCACACATCTTCAATCCTGAAACGCCCGGAGTTTTCCATGAGTCAGATGATGCAGATGTACCAGCAGGTCGGCCCGGCCCAGTTCAGCGCCATGATCGGCCAGTTCGCACCCTATTTCGCCAGCATCGCCCCGCAGTTCGTCGAACTGCGTCCCGGCTATGCCGAAGCCACCTTCCCCAAGCGCCGCGAGGTGCTGAACCATATCGGCACGGTGCATGCCATCGCCCTGTGCAATGCCGCCGAACTGGCCGCCGGGACCATGACCGACGCCTCGATTCCCGCCGGCCATCGCTGGATTCCGCGCGGCATGACCGTCGAGTACCTGGCCAAGGCCACTGGCGACGTGCGCGCGGTGGCCGACGGCAGCCAGATCGACTGGCAAGCCACCGGCAACCTGGTGGTGCCGGTGGTCGCCTATGTCGACGACAAGCCGGTATTCCGCGCCGAGATCACCATGTACGTCAGCCAGGCCTGACCGCCAGGGCGCCCCGGCCGTGCTTTCGGCCGGCTGGAGGCGCCCTGGCGGCCAGCCCTATTCTCGAAGCCGCGAACAGACCACGGAGACCGGCATGAACCCTCCGCAACCACGCCTCATCGATAACGGCAACGGCCATCCGCTGGCCAGCCATTGGTACCGGCCTGCCGGGGAGCCGCGCGGCTATCTCCTGATCGTCCCGGCGATGGGCGTGGAACAGCGCTTCTACGCGCCCTTCGCCGCCTGGCTGGCAGAGCGCGGCTACCTGGCCATCACCTTCGACTACCTGGGCATGGGGCAATCGCGCAACGGCTCGCTGCGCGGTCTCGAGGTCGATGTGCTGGGTTGGGCCCGTCATGACTGCAGCGCCATGCTCGCCGCCGCGCTCGCCGAGAGCGGGAGCAAGCCCCTGTACTGGATCGGCCATAGCCTGGGCGGCCAGATCCTGCCCTTCGTCGAAGGGCGCGAGCGTATCGATAGGGTCTTCAGCATCGCCAGCGGCAGTGGCTACTGGAAGGAAAACAGCCCGCGGTTGCGCAACAAGGTCTGGTTGTTCTGGTACCTCGTCGCGCCCCTGCTGACGCCGCTGCTCGGCTATTTTCCCGGGCGCCGCCTGGGCATGGTCGGCGACCTGCCGCGCGGGGTGATCGAACAATGGCGACGCTGGTGCCTGCATCCGCAGTACGCCCTCGCGGATGGCGAGGCTATCCGCCGCGCCTTCTCCGCCGTACGCACGCCCATCGTGTCGCTGTCGTTCACCGACGATGAAATGATGTCCCGACGCAGCATCGAGTCGCTGCTGGGCTTCTACCGCGAAGCGCCGAAAACCGCCTGGCGCATCGCTCCCGAGGAAATCGGCGCCCGCCACATCGGCCATTTCGGCTTCTTCCGGCCGCAGTTCGCCGAATCGCTCTGGGCGGGCTACCTGTTGCCGGAGCTGGGCTCCGGCAACGCCCTCAGCCGAGGTTGACCAGCACCCGGCCGACCAGTTTGCCGGCGAGGATCTGGTTGATCGCCCCCGGCAGCTCTTCGAGGGCGATCTCGCGCGCCACCTCTTCGAGGTTGTCGAGCTTCCATTGCAGCGACAGCTTGTCCCACATGGACGCCTTGACCACCAGCGGCAGCTCCACCGAGTCCACCCCGAGCAGGTTGACCCCGCGCAGGATGAACGGCAGCACCGAGGCCTTGAAGCCGGCGCCGGCGGTCAGGCCGCAGCAGGCGACGCTGCCGCCGTACTGCAACGACTTGACCACGTTGAAGAGGATGTCGCCGCCGACGGTGTCCACCGCGCCGGCCCACTGTTCCTTGAGCAACGGCTTGTCGACGCCATCGGCCACGGTGGCGCGATCGAGGATCTGCTTGGCCCCCAGGCGGTTGAGGAACTCGGCCTGCTCCAGCTTGCCGGTGGCGGCCGCCACGGTGTAGCCGAGCTTGGCCAGCAGTTCCACGGCGATACTGCCGACCCCGCCGCTGGCGCCGGTGACCAGCACCGAGCCATGGTCGGGGCGCAGGCCGCTGCGCTCCAGCTTTTCGACGCAGAGCGCCGCGGTCAGGCCGGCGGTGCCGAGGATCATCGCCTCGCGCAGGCTCAGGCCTTGCGGGCGCTTGATCACCCAGGCCGCGGGCACGCGGATGTACTGGCCGAAACCGCCGGCGGTGTTCATGCCCAGGTCGTAGCCGGTGACGATCACCTCGTCGCCGGCCGCGAACTCGGCCACCGAGGACTCGGCGACCACACCGGCGGCATCGATGCCGGGGGTATGCGGGTACTTGCGGGTCACCCCGCGGTTGCCGCTGGCGGACAGCGCATCCTTGTAGTTCAGCGAGGAATACTGCACGCGGATCAGTACGTCGCCCGCCGGCAGGTCGCCGGTATCGCGCTCGACCACCTGCGTTTCGTAAACGCCGTGGGGCGCTTCCGTCACCCACAACGCCTTGAATACAGCCATTTCGACCTCCTCTCGTGAAAACCCTGAAGACAGCGTGTTCGTCCCTGTCGGCGCCGGCCTATTGCCAGAACTTCTGCTGGTTGAGCCGCCCCCACCAGGTCACCAGCACGCGGTCGATAACCACGCTGGCGGCCAGGCCGACGCGTTCCTGCAGGCTCTTGCGCTCGACGAATTGCACCTGGTAGACATCGCGCTCCCTGGCCTGCTCGGCCAGGTACTCGTCGCTGGTCTTGAGTTCGTCCACCAGCAGCTTGCCCAGTGCGGCCTGGCCCAGCCAGACCTCGCCGGTGGCGATCTCGTCCATGTTCAGTTGCGGCCGGTAGTGGGCCACGAAGTTCTTGAACAGTTCGTGGGTCACCTCCAGGTCCTCCTGGAACTTTTCCCGGCCCTTCTCGGTGTTCTCGCCGAATACCGTCAGCGTACGCTTGTATTCGCCGGCGGTAAGCACCTCGAAGTCAATATCGTGCTTCTTCAACAGCCGGTGGACGTTGGGCAACTGCGCCACCACGCCGATCGAGCCGAGGATGGCGAAGGGCGCGGAAAGGATCCGATCGCCGATGCAGGCCATCATGTAGCCGCCGCTGGCCGCCACCTTGTCGACGCACACGGTCAGCGGCACGCCGGCCTGGCGGATGCGCGCCAGTTGCGAGGCCGCCAGGCCATAGCCATGGACCATGCCACCGCCGCTTTCCAGGCGCAGCACCACCTCGTCGTCCTTGCCCGCCATGCTCAGCACCGCAGTCACTTCGTGACGCAGTTGCTCGGTAGCCGAGGCCTTGATGTCGCCGTCGAAATCGAGCACGTAGACCCGCGACTTCTGTTCAGGATGTTTCTTCGCCTGCTTCGCCGCCTTGCTCTCCTCCTTGCGCAAGGCCTTGAGGCTGGCCTTGTCGAGGACGCTGTGGCGGACCCGCTCGCGCAGGTCCTTGTAGAAATCGTTGAGTTTCTGCACGTCGAGGTGCCCGCCTGCGCCGCGCCGGCCGCGGCCGCGCAGGGCGACGATCACCACCAGCACCACGATGATCGCCGCCAGCACGGTCACGGTCCTGGCCAGAAAGCCCGCATATTCGGCAATGAACTCCACACAACCCCCTCTCTACTGTTGACGCACCCGTCTACGGGCGACACGATTGCGCAAGCATACCCAGGCCACCGACGGGCGGCCAGCGATGCCACTGCCTGGAGAGCCTTTGCAGGGCACGCCCGGAGCAGCCGATAAAGGCAGCGAATGACATTCAAACAAGCGTATGTTTTTTCGTTGACAGCCCTGGGTGATCCTCATACCCTCGCGGAACTTTCACCCGCCGAGGTCCGCCCGTGGGCAGCATCTACCTGATTCGACATGGCCAGGCGTCGTTCGGTGCCGACGACTACGACGTGCTGTCGCCGACCGGCATCCGCCAGGCGGAAATCCTCGGCGACCACCTGCTGAACCTCGGCGTCCGTTTCGACCGCGTCCTCAGCGGCGGCTTGCGCCGCCAGCAGCACACCGCCCGCGCCGCCCTCGAACGCCTGGAGTCCTCCGGGCTGGCCACGCCGGAGCTGGAAGTCGATCCGGCGTTCAACGAATTCGAAGCCGACGCGGTGATCCGCGCGCACCTGCCGGACCTGCTCGAGGAGCAGCCGGAAGCCTTGCACATCCTTCGCCATGCGGCCGAGCATCGGGCCGAGTTCCAGCGCCTGTTCTCCACCATCATCGCGCGCTGGGTTTCCGGCAACCATGAGAAAGATGGGCTGGAAAGCTGGCAGGAATTCCTCGATAAGGTCCATGACGGTCTTCGTCGTCTGCTGGCGCAGGCCAGCGGCAAGGACAGGGTCGCCGTGTTCACCTCCGGCGGTACCATTACCGCCCTGCTCCAACTGATCGTCGGCGTTCCGCCGCTCAAGGCCTTCGAGCTGAACTGGCAGATCGTCAATACCTCGCTGACTCGCCTGAGATTCCGCGGCGAGGAAGTGTCCCTGGCTTCCTTCAACAGTCACGTGCATCTGGAACTGTTGAAGGCGCCGGAACTCATCACCTATCGATGAGCCGGCCTACCGCGACCGTTCCGGTCGCCGAAAAAACCCTAGAAGAAAGGAATAGAACCCATGACCACCGTTGCTGACATCGTCTCCACCATGAAAAGCAAGTTCAACGCCAGCGCGGCCGCCGGCCTGGATCTGGTGTTCCAGTTCAACATCGAAGACGGCGACAACCACTACCTGGTCGTCAAGGACGGTACCTGCGAAGTGGTACAGGGCGACGCCGAGAACCCCAATGTCACCCTGATCATGGACAGCGAAACCCTGAAGGGCATCACCAGCGGCGAGACCGACGGCATGCAGGCCTTCATGGCCGGCAAGCTGCGCGCCGAAGGCGACATGATGCTGGCGATGAAGCTGGGCGAACTGTTCCCGGTCTGACCGTTTCCGGCGCCATGCCAGAAGGAAAACCGGAGTCCCTCGCGGCTCCGGTTTTTTTTCGTCCGGCATTCCTCTAGGCCGACGATCAGGGACCGTGATGGAGCGGCAACACGCTTGCCCATAACGCCCGGCGGCGGCTTGTGAGGGCCGGGACAGGGCATTAGATTAGCCAATTATCGCCGGTCACCATCATTGCGCAGCCTGATGCGCGCACCGGCTCCCGCGGCTCCGCCGTGGCACCACGAGAAGGGAACCCCATGTCGCTGACTGACCAATCCACTCGCATCCGCGCCGGCGAAGAACTCGACGCCGCCGTCATCGACCCGTACCTGAAAGCCCATATCCCCGGCCTCGAAGGCACCCCGAAGATCAGCCAGTTCCCCGGTGGCGCGTCCAACCTGACCTACCTGATCGAGTATCCGCGCCAGGAGTTCGTCCTGCGTCGCCCGCCATTCGGCCACAAGGCCAAGTCGGCCCACGACATGGGCCGCGAATACCGCATCCTGAACCAGTTGAACGCAGGCTTCCCCTACTGCCCGAAAGCCTACCTCTACTGCACCGACGAGTCGGTGATCGGCGCCGAGTTCTACGTCATGGAACGGGTCAAGGGCATCATCCTGCGCGCCGAACTGCCGCCTGAGCTGAATCTCGACGAACAACAGACCCGCAGCCTGTGCAAGAGCTTCATCGACAAGTTCGTCGAGCTGCACAACGTCGACTACGCCGCCTGCGGACTGGCCGACCTGGGCCGCCCGGACGGCTACGTGCAGCGCCAGATCGCCGGCTGGACCGACCGCTACGAGAAGGCCCTGACCCCCGACGCGCCGCTCTGGGAACCGGTCAAGGCCTGGCTCAAGGACAAGCAGCCGGCCGATCACCACAAGCCGGGCATCGTGCACAACGACTACCGCTTCGACAACGTGATCCTCGACCCGGACAACCCGATGCAGATCATCGGCGTGCTGGACTGGGAACTGGCCACCCTCGGCGATCCGCTGATGGACCTCGGCAACACCCTCGCCTACTGGGTGGAAGCCGGCGACCCGGCTCCGGTGCAACTGACCCGCCGCCAGCCCAGCCACCTGCCGGGCATGCTGACCCGCCGGGAGTTCGCCGACTACTACGCCGAGCGGGCCGGGATCCCGCCGATCGACAACCTGGACTTCTACTACACCTATGGCCTGTTCCGTCTTGCCGGCATCGTCCAGCAGATCTACTACCGCTACTACCACGGGCAGACCCAGGACAAGCGTTTCGCCCAGTTCGTGCAGATGAACAAGCTGCTGGAGCAGATGAGCCTGCAGGCCATCGAGCGCTCCCGCCTGTAACCGACCACTACAAGGGGATAGCCCATGTCCAAGACCCACCTGTTCGACCTCGACGGCAAGATCGCCTTCGTTTCCGGCGCCAGCCGCGGCATCGGCGAGGCGATAGCCAAGCTGCTGGCCCAGCAAGGTGCCCACGTGATCGTCTCGAGCCGCAAGATCGACGGCTGCCAGGCGGTCGCCGACGCGATCACCGCGGAGGGCGGCAAGGCCACCGCGATCGCCTGCCACATCGGCGAGATGGAGCAGATCCAGAACGTCTTCGCACAGATCCGCGAGCAGTTCGGCCGCCTCGACATCCTGGTCAACAACGCCGCCACCAACCCGCAGTTCTGCAACGTACTGGAAACCGACCTCGGCGCCTTCCAGAAGACCGTCGACGTCAACATCCGCGGCTACTACTTCATGTCCATCGAGGGCGGCAAGCTGATGAAGGAACACGGCGGCGGCAGCATCATCAACGTGGCCTCGATCAACGGCGTATCGCCCGGCGAGTTCCAGGGCATCTACTCGGTGACCAAGGCCGCCGTGATCAGCATGACCAAGGTCTTCGCCAAGGAATGCGCGCAGTTCGGCATCCGCTGCAACGCCCTCCTGCCAGGGTTGACCGACACCAAGTTCGCTTCGGCGCTGGTGAAGAACGACGCGATCCGCAACCTCGCCCTGCAGCGCATCCCGCTCAAGCGCGTGGCCGAGCCGAGCGAAATGGCAGGCGCCGTGCTCTACCTGGCTAGCGAAGCGTCCAGCTACACCACCGGCGTGGCGCTGAACGTCGACGGCGGCTTCCTTTCCTGACGGAACGGCGAACGCGCGAAGAGGGAGCCAGGGCTCCCTCTTTTCATTTCAGGATTGCCAATGCCTCGCACCAGCGCGGGACAGGCTCCCCACGGCTATTCACCTGCGCTCTCGGGTAGCCGGACTGAGCCCCCCCCCGCCGCTTCCGCTTCAATTGCCGACCCGCCAGCCACCGTTCACCGACACCACCGTTCCGGTGACGAACCCCGCCTCGGGCGAGGCCAGCCAGGCCACCGCAGCGGCGATGTCCTCGACCCGGCCGGTCCTGCCCAGCGGGGTCTCGCCGACGATGGCGGCGACCCGTTGCGGATCGAGGCCGCCGGGAAAGAACCGGGTGTCGGCGATGTAACCCGGCGCCACGCTGTTCACCGTGATCCCGCGCGAACCGAGTTCCCGCGCCAGGGCCACGCCGAAGCCATGCAGGCCGGCCTTGGCCGCCGCATAGCCCAGCGCACCGGGACTGCCGCTACCGGTCTGCGCGGCGATCGATCCGATATGGATGATCCGCCCGCCCTCTTCCGCGAAATGCGGCAGCACCGCCAGCGACATGAGGAACGCGCTTTTCAGGTTGCCGTCCAGCAGCGCATCCCATTCCCGCTCGGCCTCTGCCAGCGGAGTGGTGGCGGCGATCTTTCGGGTGAACCCGGCATTGTTCACCAGCACATCGAGCCCTTGGAAGGTGTCGCCGACCCAGGCGGCCACCGCCTCGACAGCTTCTCGGCGGGAAAGATCGGCGGCCATCCAGGGCACGCCGCCCAACTCGGCGGCGGCGCATTGCAGGCGCTGGGAATCACGGGCCACCAGGGCGATCCGATAACCCTGTTGCCGAAGGCACCGGGCGATGGCCAGGCCGATGCCCGACGAGCCGCCGGTGACCAGGGCGGTACGGCGGGTTGGAGAATGAGTGTGCATGACGGGCTTCCTCTGTGATGGATGGAACGCCTCGTCTGGCCAGAGCGAGCGTACGGATGGATTCTCGACGGATTCGCCGCGATATATCCAATACTGTCTTTCTTAACTCACCATATCCGGGAGATATCGCAATGGCCGACTTGCGCCAGTTCCGCCAGTTCGTCGCGGTTGCCGAGGAGCTGAGCTTCCGCCGCGCCGCTGAGCGCCTGCACATGGCCCAGCCACCGCTGACCACTGCGATCCGGCGGCTGGAAGAAGAAGTCGGCGCCAGCCTGCTGGAGCGTGACAACCGTATCCACCGCCTGACGCCGGCGGGCCGCGCGTTCCTCGACGAAGCCCGGCGCACCCTGGCCCAGGCCGAACGCACCCTGGCGGCCGCGCGCAGCGCCGCCAGCGGACGCAGAACGTTGCGCCTGGCGTTCGTCGACAGCACCATCAATATTCTGCTACCGCGCATACTCCAGGCGTTCCGCCACCAGCATGGCGCGCTGGACTTCCAGCTCCAGGAAGACACCACCGCGGGGCAACTGGAGGCGTTGCGCGAAGACCGCATCGATGCCGGCCTGATCGTTCTGCCGGTCGACCGCCAGCCCGGCCTGTACACGCATCTACTGGTGGACGGCGACATGCGCGTGGCATTGCCCGAAGGGCATCGGCTGGCACGCCATGCGCGCCTGCGCCTGGAACAACTGGCCGGAGAACCCTGGCTGCTGTTCCCAAGGCACTATGGGCCGGGCATGCACGACCTGATCGTCGCCGCCTGCGCGGCAGCCGGCTTCGTCCCGGAGGTGGTGCAGGAGGCGCGGCAGATGCAGACCATCGCCGGGCTGGTGGCCGGCGGCATCGGCGTCGCGCTAGTGCCTTCGCTGCTACAACCGTTGCGCCCGCCGGGGGTTACCTTTCGTCCCCTGCAAGGGCGGCGGGCGCGAATTCCCTATCGGCTGGCGCTGGCCTACCGCACGCCGTCGGACCTCATCGAACGCTTTCGCGAAACCGCCCAGGCGATCGCCGCCGCCCCGGCTTTTCGCATGGCCTAGCGCCAGTCCCTGAGCGCCTCCTCAGCCGCCAGGTTCATTGGCTCGGCAAGCAGCCCGGCGACGCCGTAGTTCACCGCGAACACCGCCTTGTCCGCCATCGGCAGGAAAGTCACCCGCCCCGCCAGCGGCTCGAACAGGAACAGGTCGTGCTCGCCGGCCCGCAGCCAGCGCCAGAGATCGACCCCCAGCGGACTCTGCGACAAGCCCAGGCGGCGGCCCCGGGACTGCTGCTCGAGGGCCAGGAAGCGGCCGCTGAGCGCGTCGAGGCGATAGCCCGGCGCCAGACCGATCAACGCGGCCAGCCCCTTCCAGCGGAAAATCCGCGCGTCCAGTTGCCAGAGTTCGCCGTCCAGCACCACGCTGCGCTCGTTGGCGCCCTCCTGGATCAGCACCCGGTAGCGCTGCGGCCCTTCGGCCTGGAAGCTCAGGGTGGCCATCGGCTGCTCGGGCTTGAGCAGCGAATAGCTGCGCAGGTCCCAGGCGAGCACCAGCAGCAGCGCCGCCACGGCGACGAAGGCCAAGCCGCAGGTGCCGCGCAGCCAGCCGAGGAACCAGGTGCGTTCGAAGAGGATGCGCACCGCGACCAGGGCGGCCAGCAAGGCCAGTAACGCGAATGCCCAGGCCAGACCGTCGTACTGCATGCAAGCGATTCCTTCTGCGTGAAATTGCGGGCATTATGCGCACCCCTCCTCCCGACGGCCAGCGAGGCCGTTTCCCGATTGGAAGCAGGTCCGGTTTTTCATGCCCTTCGAACTCGCGATAGACCCCAGCACCCTGATCATCCTGGCCGTGGTGGCCTTTCTCGCCGGCTTCATCGACGCCATCGCCGGCGGCGGCGGCCTGTTGACCATCCCTGCGCTGCTCACCGCCGGGGTCCCGCCGCACCTGGCGCTGGGTACCAACAAGCTGAGCTCGACCTTCGGTGCGGCGACCGCCAGCTACACCTTCTACCGGCGCAAGCTGTTCCATCCCGGGAAGTGGCGCAACGCTCTGCTCGCCACCGCGATCGGCGCCGCCATAGGCGCCTGGGCGGCTCACCTGCTGCCCGCCGAGTGGCTGAACCGGATGCTCCCGGTGGTGGTATTCACCTGCGGCCTCTACATGCTCTTCGGCGGCACGCCGAAGGCGCCGCTGGACGCCGATGCGCCGGTCGGACGCAAGCGCCAGTGGCCGCAGGGCCTCGCCCTGGGCTTCTACGACGGCGTGGCGGGACCGGGCACCGGAGCGTTCTGGACCGTCAGCTCGCTGCTCATGTACCCGCTGGACCTGGTCCGCGCCAGCGGTGTGGCGCGGAGCATGAACTTCGTCAGCAACATAGTGGCGCTGGCGGTGTTCGTCGCCTCCGGCCAGGTGATCTGGTTGCTCGGCCTGTGCATGGGTGCGTCGCTGATGGTCGGCGCCTATTTCGGCGCGCGCACCGCCATCGGCGGCGGGGCGAAGTTCATTCGCCCGGTGTTCATCCTGGTGGTCCTGGCGCTGACCGCGCGGCTAGCCTGGCAGCACTGGTTCAGCGGCGCCTGAGCGGCGCGCCAGGTACAGGTCGATCAGGTGCCGGGCGATCGAGCGCTGCGCCGGTAGCGGCGGCAAGGCATCGAGGGAGAACCACTGGGCGTCCTCGATCTCGTCTTCCTGCGGGACGATCTCGCCGGATACGTACTCGGCGTGGAAACCGAGCATCAGCGAATGCGGGAACGGCCAGTTCTGGCTGCCGATGTATTCGAGATTGGCGACCTCCACCCCGACCTCTTCGCGCACCTCGCGGACCACGCACTGCTCCACCGACTCGCCGGCCTCGACGAAGCCGGCCAGGGTACTGTAGACCCCCGGCACGAAGCGCGGCGAACGCGCCAGCAACACCTCGTCGCCCCGGGTCACCAGGACGATCATGCTCGGCGACAGGCGCGGGTACTGGTGCAGCCCGCACTGCGGGCACTGCATCACCCGCTCGTGGTCCTGCGCCTGCATGCGTGTGCCGCAGTTGCCGCAGAACCGGTTGTGACGTGCCCAGATGCCGATCTGGCTGGCATAGCCGAGCATGCAGAACTGATCGAAATCGCCGTGCAGCATGAACTGCCGCAACGGCGCCCAGGCCATGCCCGGCAGCTCGATCGGCTCGTCCAGTTCCAGCACGTAGACCGGCTCGCCCTGCCAATGGCCGACCCCATGTTCGGCGAGCAGCGGGAGTTCCTGGCGCTTCAGCCATTCGCGGGGGAACAGCAGGCCGTTGTCGTCCTGGAGGAAGCGCTGCTGACAGTGCGCGAGCACCCAGCCGCCGACCTGGGCGGTAGTCGGCCGACCTGCCTGCCAGCGGGACTCGCCGGCCATCAGGCGGCCACCGGCAGCCCGAGCGCCTTGACGCTGGCGCTGGCCAGGTCGAGGACATCCGGCTGGCCCTGCGGACGCAGCACGGCACCGCCCTCGAGATAGTATTCGAGACTGGTCAGGGCGTCGGCGAGGGTTTCCAGCATCTGTTCCGAAGGCATCTGCGCGGTCTCGATCATGCGCTGCTGGATGTAGTCGGCGCAGCCGCCGACCAGCAGCGCGGCGCGCTCCTGACCGAGGAACCAGAGGCCGCCCCGGACCGCCTGCAGGCTGGCCGGGACGTTGGCCAGGTTGAGCTTGTCGCCATTGGATTCCAGGTACGCGGTGATCGCACGCTTGGCCAGGGCCAAGCCGGCCTTGGCCTCCTCGATCACCACGATGCGCGCCTCGGCCAACTGGTGCACGGCGAACGCATCGGCTTCTTGCCCGGGCTCCGCCGGAGTCGGCCGGGTGATGCGGCGCTCGCCGCGCTCGAGGTTGCCGACCATGCTTTCCACGTAGAGCACCGCATCGGCCAGGCGCAGCAACGCCGGCGGCGAATCGGCGACGCCGCTGGCAGCCCAGGCGGCCACGGTGGGTAGCTGGGTCTGCAGGGCGGTGCCGGCCGAGTTCAGGCCGACCATGCCGAGGGTCTTGCTCAGCTTGCCCAGTTGCGCATGCAGGTTGGTCAGGCTGTCCGGCTGGGCCACGCCGCGCTCGATCAGGTCGAGCATGTCCTTGACCCCGGCGAGTTCCTCGCGGATCGCCGTGGACAGCGAACGCATCACCGACTGGCCGGGGCCGGACAGGCGCTGCGATTCCTCTTCCAGCAGGTGGTCGGTGAACGGCAGCGGCGCCAGCCCATGCAGTTCGCGGACCTCGCGCGAACGCGGGCCCTGGCCGTCGGACAGCGCCACCAGGTAG
Source organism: Pseudomonas sp. CP-1 (assembly GCF_021213715.1). Lineage (NCBI taxonomy): Bacteria > Pseudomonadati > Pseudomonadota > Gammaproteobacteria > Pseudomonadales > Pseudomonadaceae > Pseudomonas > Pseudomonas sp. CP-1. The sequence continues at coordinate 432,329 of NZ_JAJQKY010000004.1, read as the reverse complement.
AGCAGTTCCTTGAGCAGATGGCGCGGCGCCTCGTAGGCCGGGCCGATCAGCAATTGCTTGAGCTCGCGGTCGATGCGCGAGAACAGTTGCTTGCGCGACTTGCGCGGCAACAGTTGGCCATCGACGATCGACTCGATCGCCGCGGCGCCGATCCAGCACAGCCGCGAACGGGCCACCCCGCCGTGCAGGCTGTCGAGGCGCGCCAGCGCGCGGCCCATCAGCTTGAGGCTGGGATAGAGGTTCTGTTCGCGGATCAGGCCGAGCAGGCCGATCTGGTACATGTGGCGCATCCGCCGGCTTTCCTCGCCCAGTTCGGCTTCGGAAGGCAGGTGGTCGATGGCGGTGCTCGGCGGCCGCGGGATATCCAGGCGGGCGCTGAAGAAGAAGCTTTCCGGCAGCGCCGGCTGCCCTGCGGCACAGCGCACTTCGTTGATCGCCGGCAAGAGCAGCTCGGGGATCTCCTGGCGATTGGCCTCGACGTTCTCCAGGTAGCGACGCAGCACGTACAGGGCGTTGCCCAGGGCTGCCAGCTGGCCGTCGCGCTCCTCGCTGACGCCGGTGGGAATGTCGGTCGCCAGCTGCAGGGCTTCCTGGGCCAGCAGCTCGGCGCCGGCCAGCTCGATCAGGTTGAGGGTGCCGCGGATCTGTTGCAGGCATTCGACGGCGTGCTGCAGCAGGCTGCCGTTCTGCCGCTCGGCAATGAACTGCTCAAGACCCTGTTCGGCCTGTTCCATGGTGGCGAACAACTCGTCGCGCACCAGACTGAGGGACGTGGCTCCTGTGACCATCGGCCTAGTGCGCCTCCCGCGCAAGAATATACAACGGCATCAATCAGCGAATTCCGGCTTCTGCTTGGCCATATGCGCGGCCATCGCCACCCGCAGGTCGGCGGACTGGAGCATGGCGGCGTTCCAGGTAGCGACGTACTCGAGGCCGTCGTCGACCCGGTGGTCGCGCATATAGCGGATCATTTCCTTGGTACCACGGATGGCGATCGGCGACTTCGCGGCGATCTGCCGCGCCAGTTCGAAGACCCCATCCATCAATGCGGCCTGGTCCGCGTAGGTACGATTGACCAGGCCGATGCTCCGTGCCTCTTCGCCGTCGACCATGCGCCCGGTGTAGGCCAGCTCGCGCATCATGCCATCGCCGATGATCCGCGGCAGGCGCTGCAGGGTGCCGACGTCGGCGGCCATGCCGATGTCGATCTCCTTGATCGAGAACTGCGCGTCGGCGGTCGAGTAGCGCATGTCGCAGGCCGAGACCAGGTCGATGGCGCCGCCCAGGCAGTAGCCCTGGATCGCCGCGAGCACCGGCTTGCGGCAGTTGTCGACCGCGTTGAACGAGGCCTGCAGCTCGAGAATCTTGCGACGCAGGGCGTCGGCGTTGCGGCCGACGTCCTTGCCCAGTTGGCTGCCGACCTGGGCCAGCAGCATCAGGTCGATCCCCGAGGAAAAATGCTTGCCCGCCCCGGACAGCACGACCACCCGCACTTCGTCGGTATCGTCGACCCAGCGGAAGATCTCGATGATCTCGCGCCAGAAGTCCTGGTTCATGGCATTGATCTTGTCCGGACGGTTGATCTGGACGTGGGCGATCTTGTCTGCCAGCTCCACACGGAATGCGTTGTACTCGGTCACGGCGATAGTCCTCGGCAGAGCAACTGCGCTGTCAGAACGCAGAGATTTTTGTTGTGCGGAAAATCCCGCAACTATAACAAGGGCGAGCCAAATGTCGATGCTGCACTATGTGATGCACGGCACGCCCATTGATACCGCAATCTCTTCGATGATTGCGCTAAACGCTTGATCCAACGAAAGTCCTGCTGGCATTTTCAGTCTTTTCCTTGCCGTGGAGTCCATCGTGAGCAGTCCCCTGAGCCAGGCTTTCGCACAGAACTTCCTCGGGCATTCGCCGCGCTGGTACAAGCTGACGGTGCTCGCCTTCCTCTTGCTCAATCCCCTGCTGCTATGGCTGGCCGGGCCGGTGACAAGCGCCTGGGTGCTGGTCGGCGAGTTCATCTTCACCCTGGCCATGGCGCTGAAATGCTATCCGCTGCAGCCGGGCGGCCTGCTGGTGCTGGAGGCGCTGTTGCTCGGCCTGGCTACCCCCGAGGCGCTCTATGCGGAGTTGCAGCACAACTTCCCGGTGCTCCTGCTGCTGATGTTCATGGTCGCCGGCATCTACTTCATGAAGGACCTGCTGCTCCTGCTGTTTTCCCGCCTGCTGCTCGGCGTGCGCTCGAAGGCCCTGCTATCGCTCCTGTTCTGCCTGCTGGCCGCCCTCCTCTCGGCCTTCCTCGACGCCCTCACCGTGACCGCCGTGGTGATCAGCGTGGCGGTGGCATTCTTCGCCGTGTACCACCGGGTCGCTTCGGGGCAGCGCGCCAGCGAGGACTACGATCCCGCCACCGACCGCCAGGTCCCGGAGCTGCACCGGGCCCATCTCGAAGAATTCCGCGCCTTCCTCCGCAGCCTGCTCATGCACGCGGCGGTCGGCACCGCGCTGGGCGGCGTCTGCACCCTGGTGGGAGAACCGCAGAACCTGCTGATCGGCCACGAGGCCGGCTGGCATTTCGTCGAGTTCTTCCGCCAGGTCGCGCCGGTATCCATGCCGGTACTGGCGGCCGGCCTGCTGACCTGCGTGCTGCTGGAGAAGAGCCGCCGCTTCGGCTATGGCGCCCAGTTGCCGGCGGCGGTGCGCCAGGTGCTCGCCGAGTACGCCGCCAGCGAAAGCCGCAAACGCGGAGCGCAGCAGAAGGCCGCGCTGCTGGTGCAGGCCCTGGCGGCGCTGGTACTGATCGTCGGGCTGGCCCTGCATGTCGCCGAGGTCGGCCTGATCGGCCTGTTGGTGATCGTGCTGATCACTGCCTTCACCGGCGTCACCGACGAACACCAGATCGGCCGCGCCTTCCAGGAAGCCCTGCCGTTCACTGCGCTGCTGGTGGTGTTCTTCGCGGTGGTCGCGGTGATCCACCAGCAGCACCTGTTCACCCCGATCATCCAGGCGGTGCTGGCGCTGCCGGCGGAACGCCAGCCGGGCATGCTGTTCATCGCCAACGGCCTGCTCTCGGCGATCAGCGACAACGTATTCGTCGCCACCATCTACATCACCGAGGTGAAACAGGCGCTGGATGCCGGCCACATGAGCCGCGAGCATTTCGATACCCTGGCGGTGGCGATCAATACCGGCACCAACTTGCCCAGCGTAGCGACGCCCAACGGCCAGGCGGCGTTCCTCTTCCTGCTGACCTCCTCCATCGCCCCGCTGGTGCGCCTGTCGTACGGCCGCATGGTCTGGATGGCGCTACCCTACACCCTGGTGATGGGCTGCCTGGGCTGGTGGGCGGTCAGTCATTGGCTTTGAGCGTCGGCACTCCGTTGACCTGGTTGCGCCATTGCCGCCAGGTGTACATCGGGATACCGGCCATCAGCACCAGGAAGCCCCAGAAGATCGCCTGCTGGCCGGTGCCATACAGCGCCCATAGCGAGTAGGCGAAGCCCAGCGAGCCGATCACCAGCAATTGCCGGCGTGAACGCGGCGAGAACTCGTCCGGTCGCACCGCCAGCAGTTGCAACAGCGCGGCGGTGCAGAACGCGTAGGGGACCACCCCGGTCATGGTGCCGAGCAGGATGATCACGTTGAACACATCGACCAGGTCGCCATGCCCGTCGACCATCACCAGCGCCGTCACCAGCAGCCCCGAGGCCAGCAGGCCGTGGGCCGGCGCGCCGTTCTTGTTGAGCTGGCCGAGCGACTCCGGGAACAGCCCGTCGCGCGCCGGAGCCACCGGGATCTGGCCCTGCAACAGGACCCAGCCATTGAGCGCGCCCAGGCAGGCGATCACCGCCCCGGCAGCCACCAGGTAGTAGCCCCAGTCGCCCATCAGGATCCGCGCCGCGTCGGCGAACGGCGAGGTGGAGCGGGCCAGCACCTCCGGCGGCATCAGGCCCTGCACCGCAGTGATCGAGAGGATGTAAAGGGCCGCCGCGGCCAGCGTGCCGAACAGGGTCGCACGGGGAATGGTGCGGCGCGGGTCCTCGACGTCGTCGGCCGGCACGGTGGCCGACTCCAGGCCGATGAACGACCAAAGGGTCAGCGCCGCGGTGGTGGCGATCGCCTGGGCATAGCCCATGTTCGGCAGCTCGCTGCGCGCCGGGATCGCCAGGTGCTCGGGATTGAAGTGGAACCAGCCGAGGATACCGACCAGCAACAACGGCAGCAGCTTGAGGATGGTCAGCAGGTTCTGCACCACGCTGAAGGTGCCGATGCCTCGCAGGTTGATCAGGGTGCACAGCCAGATCGCGGCGATGGCCACGCAGACCATCAGCAGCGGATCCGCCAGCGCCGGGATGAACACCCGCAGGTAGCCGACCAGCGTCACGGCGATCGCCGCGTTGCCGATCCAGGCGGCTTTCCAGTAGGTCCAGGCGCACAGGTAGCCGGCGAAGCTGCCGAAACCGTCGCGGGTATAGGCGTAGGGGCCGCCGGCGCCGGGGTTGACCCGCGCCAGGCGGGCGAAGGTCAGCGCCAGCAGCACCGCGCCGGTGCTCGACACCAGCCAGCCGAACAGGCTGAGCCCGCCGAACGCCGCCAGGCTGGAGGGAAGCAGGAAGACTCCCGAACCGACCATGTTGCCGATCACCAGCGCGCTGCAGGTCCAGAACCCCATGCCGCGCTTGCCGGCCTTCTCTCCCCCCGCCATCGACACCCCTTAGCCTGTCGGCCTCATTCTTTTATGCATTCAACGGTATAGCAGCGCCCGGACGGTCCGTCCTGATGCTGCAGGCCGTGCACATCGGAGTCGAAACCAGGGAAGGCGCGCTCGAAGGTCCGCGCGAACTCGAGATAGTCGAGGATCGAGCGGGTCGCCTCGGTGAAGCGCTCACCCGGCATGATCAGCGGGATACCCGGCGGATAGGGTACCAGCATGACGGCCGCGATGCGCCCTTCCAACCGAGCGATCGGTACCGCCTCGACCTCGCCGCGCACCAGCTTGTCGTAGGCCTCGGACGGCCGCATCGCGACCTCCGGCAGCACCGTGTACATGCGCTTCATGGCCTTCGCCGTGGCGTTGTCGCGGTAGCTGGCGTGCATGGCGTCGCTGAGGTCGCGCAGGCCCACGCCGTTGTAGCGCTTGCCGCCGGCCTGGGCCACGGAGGGCAAGACGTCGAGCAGCGGCAGGTTGGCGTCGTAACAGCGCTTGAATTCGAGCAGTTCGGTGACCAGGGTGCTCCACTTGCCCTTGGTGATGCCCATCGAGAACAGCACCAGGAAGGAGTAGAGACCGGTTTTCTCCACCACCAGCCCGCGCTCCCAGAGGAAGCGGCTGACGATGGCGGCCGGAATCCCCTGCTCGCTGAGCTTGCCGCCGGCGCTCAGGCCCGGGGTGGTCAGGGTGACCTTGATCGGGTCGAGCAGCACGTAGTCCTCGGCGATATCGCCGAAGCCGTGCCAGTCGGCGCTCGGCTCCAGCACCCAGTCATGGGTGCCGACCTGGTCGGTGCCCTCCACCTGCTCCGGCTGCCAGACGCCGAACCACCAGTCGTTCCGGTCCAGGTTCTGCCGTACGTTGGCCAGGGCCCGGCGGAAGCTGAGGGCCTCGTCGAAGGTCTCCTGGATCAGCGAACGCCCGGCGGGCCCTTCCATCATCGCCGAAGCCACGTCCAGCGAAGCGATGATGCCGTACTGCGGCGAGGTCGAGATGTGCATCATGAAGGCTTCGTTGAAGCGCGCCACGTCCAGCTTCCGGGTCCCGCCATCCTGCACGTGGATCATCGAGGCCTGGCTGAAGGCGGCGAGCATCTTGTGCGTGGAGTGGGTGGCGAACACCAGGGGGCCCTCCTCGCTGCGCGAGGTGCCCATGCCATAGCGTCCGTCGTAGAACTCGTGGAACGCGGCATAGGCGTACCAAGCCTCGTCGAAGTGCAACACCTCGACGCTGTCGCCGAGGGTCTGCTTGATCAGCTCGGCGTTGTAGCACAGGCCGTCGTAGGTGGAGTTGGTCACCACCGCCAGCTTCACCTTCGGCTCGCGGCCGCGCGCCAGCGGGCTGGCGGCGATCTTCGCGGCGATCGACTCCTTGCTGAATTCGCTCAGCGGGATCGGCCCGATGATCCCCAGTTCGTTGCGTTCCGGAGTCAGGTAGAGCGGTATCGCCCCGGTCATGATGATCGAGTGGAGGATCGACTTGTGGCAGTTGCGGTCCACCAGCACCAGGTCTTCGCGACCGACCATGGAGTGCCAGACGATCTTGTTCGCGGTGGAAGTGCCATTGATCACGAAGAAGGTATGGTCGGCGCCGAAATTGCGCGCGGCACGGTCCTCGGCCTCGGCCAGGGGGCCGGTATGGTCGAGCAGCGAGCCCAGCTCGGGGACCGAGACCGACAGGTCGGAACGCAGCGTGTTCTCCCCGAAGAACTGGTGGAACGCCTGTCCCACCGGACTCTTGCGATAGGCGACACCGCCGCCGTGGCCCGGCGTATGCCAGGAATAGTTGGACTGCGCGGTGTGCTCGACCAGCGCACGGAAGAATGGCGGCAGCAGCCCGGCCAGGTAGTTGCGCGCCGCCCGGGCGACCTGGCGGGCGAGGAACGGCACGGTGTCTTCGAACAGGTAGAGGATGCCGCGCAACTGGTGCAGGTCGGCCATGGACTCGGCCGGCGCGTTCTCGATGGTCACCTGCTCGCCGAGGGCGAAGAGCGGCAATTGCGGCGCCCGCACGCGGGCCACGCGGATCAGTTCGACCACATCCTGCAGCAGGCGCTGGTTTTCCCCGGCACCTTCGGCGGCGACCAGAATGCAGGCCAGGCCGTGGTGGGTGGAAGCGACGATGCGCCCCTCGGCGGAGCTGGCGGTGGAGAGAATGCTGAAGCCGTCCTGCTCCAGTTCGTGGGCGATGCCCCGCACGCGTTCGCCGGCAACGGTGTCGGCCTTGATGTCGCGATGGACGATGAGGACGGGAAATTTGAGGTCTTTATACATTGTTGATCCCGAGCAGCAGGCGGGCGAACCCCGCCGGTCGGCTCAGGGTAGAGACTTGCCGGCACGCGCGTAACCCCCGGCGGCTTGCCCTTGTAAGAAAAGGTCGCGGCAACACAAGTCGGCGCGCCGCGCTTGCCTCCGCTCCCGCCAGCGAGGAGCATGGACCTCTCTGCCCTGCTACGGAGCGACAACGATGCGCAGCGCTTATCGGATCGTCAGCGATCACTATGCGGCCTCTAGCCGTGGGGACCTCGCCGGAATGCTGGCGGACATGGACGAACGCACCGAATGGACGGAAATGGCCGGTTTCCCGCTGGCCGGCACCTATGTCGGCGCGGCCGCCATCGGCGCTGGTGTGTTCCAGGCCTTGCAGCGGGACTGGGAGGGCTTCAGGGTCGAGATCGAGCGCCTGATCGACGGCGGCGACAGCGTGGTCGCCGTCGGTCGATATGCAGCGACCCACCGTCGCAGCGGCAAGTCGTTCGAAGCGCGCGTGGCACACGTATGGACGGTGGAGGACGGCAGAATCCGCCGTTTCGAGCAGTTCTGCGACACCTTGCTGGTGGAGCGGGCGACGCGCTGAACGCGGCGCCCGTGGTGCATGGGCAGGCTATTCGCCGACCGGCGCTTCCAGTTGCGCCCAGAGCGACGGACCACCTGCCGACTTCTCGATCACCGCCAGCCGCGCCGCATGCGCAGCCAGCTCTTCGGCGTTGGCGCGCAGCACCGGGGTGGCTACCCGCGCCGGATCGAGCCGACGGATCGGGCTGACCATCGGCCGGCCGCTGCCGTCGCCTTCCGCGCCGCTGCCGGCCAGCGACAGGCTGGTCTGGCCGCCGGTCATCGCCAGGTAGACGTCGGCGAGGATCTCGGCGTCGAGCAACGCGCCGTGCAGGTCGCGACCGGAGTTGTCCACGCCGTAGCGCTTGCACAACGCATCGAGGTTGTTGCGTTGACCCGGATGGCGCTCGCGGGCCATCAGCAGGGTATCCAGCACCGAGCAGTACTCGGTCACGTCCGAGCGGTCCTGCTGGCCCAGCAGGGCGAACTCGTTGTTGATGAAGCCGATATCGAACGCCGCGTTGTGGATGATCAGTTGGGCGCCGCGGATGAATTCGAAGAAATCGTTGGCGACCTCGCGGAAGCGCGGCTTGTCCTTCAGGTATTCGTTGGTGATGCCGTGGACGGCGATCGCCCCTTCGTCGACCTCGCGATCGGGTTGCAGGTAGACGTGGAAGTGGCGACCGGTCAGGCGGCGCCCCTCCAGCTCGACACAGCCGATCTCGATGATCCGGTGACCATCGGTCACCGGCATGCCGGTGGTTTCGGTATCCAGTACGACGCTACGCATCTATAGAGCCTTTCTCTGTTTCGCTGCAGCCGTGGCTGCTGAACGCTTGTTTCGGTGTGGCCGCTCAGCGCGGCAATTCGGCGACGCCACGGTTGGCCAACTGGTCGGCCCGCTCGTTGCCGGGGTCGCCGGTATGCCCGCGGACCCACTGCCACTCCACCTGGTGCCGGGCGACCTGCTCGTCCAGGGCCTGCCAGAGGTCGGCATTCTTGACCGGCTGCTTGCTGGCGGTCTTCCAGCCGCGCTTCTTCCAGTTCGGCAACCATTCGGTGATGCCGCGCATCACGTATTCCGAGTCCGTGATCAGACGGATCGGACAGGAACGCTTGAGTGCCGCCAGCGCCTGGATCGCCGCCATCAGCTCCATACGGTTGTTGGTGGTGTCCGGCTCGCCGCCCCAAAGCTCTCGCTCGGCGCCCTTGTAGAGGAGCAACGCCCCCCAGCCGCCGCGCCCAGGGTTGCCCTTGCAGGCGCCGTCGGTATAGATCACTACCTGTTCTTTATCTGTCATGCCTAAATTTCGGAATCTCGCCGGCTGACTTTCGCCACCGGCATGGGCACCAACTGACCGCGCGGTTCGCGCTTGCTCTGGCGCAACGGGCGCAACCCCACGACCAGCTTGCGTGCCACCAATAGATAGAAGCCGGCGCCCGAAGACTGCCAGGCGTCGCCCCAGCGCTCCAGGCGAGCCAGGCGCGATTGCCAGGCTGCCGACGCAAGCGGCGGACGATAGCACCCGAAGCGCCGTTTCTCCAGCGCGAAGCCCAGCAGGTTGAGCCAGTCGCAGGCCCGCGACGGAGGAATGCAACGGGCCTGGCGCAAGGCATCCCCGGCGAAATAATGACGGATGCCCCACAGGCTCCATGGGTTGATGCCGATCAGCAGCAGGTGGCCGCCCGGACGAACGGTACGCGCGGCTTCGCGCAGGAGACGGTGAGGCGACAGGCAGAAATCCAGGCCGTGTTGCAGCAGGACCACGTCCGCGGCATGTTCGCTGAGCGGCCAGGCGCCCTCTTCGCAGGCGATGTCCACGCCCGGCAGCGGCGGCCCCAGGCGCACGCCGCGCTGAATCTGCCCGGTGCTCGGCGGCAGTTCGGCATGCGGCCCGTAGTGCACCAGGTAGCCACCGAAGTAACGGGTCAGCTCGTCGCACAACAGGCGTCGCTCCTCGGCCAGCATCAGGCTGCCCAGCGGGCCCTGGAACCAGTCGCGCGCCCGGTTGATCGATGCCAGCCACTCGGCATCGGTCTGGGCGAAGGCTTGCGGTTCGTTCATGCGTACCTCCAGCGTCTTCCCCTTCGCGGCGACGGACGCCGGCACGACGGGAAAATAAGCAATACTATGCGCCAATGACTTCTGCTTAGCGACATCGACCCATGATACAGATCGACGCCCTGCCCGCCTTCAACGACAACTACATCTGGCTGTTGCAAGATGCGACAAGCCGTCGCTGCGCGGTGGTCGACCCCGGCGACGCCAAGCCGGTGGAAGCCTGGCTGGCCGCCCATCCCGACTGGCGGTTGAGCGATATCCTGGTGACCCACCACCATCACGACCACGTCGGCGGCGTCGCGGCCCTGAAGGAACTGACCGGCGCGCGGGTTCTCGGCCCGGCCAACGAGAAGATCCCGGCCCGCGACCTGGCGCTGGAAGACGGCGAACGGGTCGAGGTGCTCGGCCTGGTCTTCGAGATCTTCCACGTGCCCGGCCATACCCTCGGCCATATCGCCTACTACCACCCGGCGGAGACGCCGCTGCTGTTCTGCGGCGACACCCTGTTCGCCGCCGGCTGCGGCCGTCTCTTCGAAGGCACCCCGGCGCAGATGCACCATTCCCTGGCGCGACTGGCCGCGCTGCCGGCCAACACCCGGGTCTACTGCACCCACGAGTACACGCTGAGCAACCTGCGCTTCGCGCTGGCGGTGGAGCCCGACAACGCGGCGCTGCGGGAACGCTTCGAGGAAGCGACCCGGTTGCGCGAACGGGATCGCATCACCCTGCCGTCGGAAATCTCGCTGGAATTGTCGACCAATCCATTTCTTCGCGTTTCGGAAAATTCTGTTAAGAAAAAAGCCGACCAGCGGAGCGGCCAGCAAAACCGCACCCCGGAGGAGGTTTTCGCCGTCCTGAGGGCCTGGAAGGACCAGTTCTGAAGGTTGGCGAAATCTTGACCACTCTTGAGGTCATTTCTAGAATCGGCTGAATTTTTGCCCGGAACAGCACTCAGCCGATGCCGCCACAGACACGTAAAACCCCCGATCTAGACGCCCTGGCTCGCGCCGTTCGGGTGTCCATCCTGCTCATCGCCGGTGCGCTCGCCGGCTGCCAGGGCAGCGGCCAGATCAAGGGGGAGGCCCAGGCCAAAGCAGCACGTCCCGGCGCCCGAGCCGTCGACGTCCAGTTCAACCCCTCCTGGCTGCATACCCAGCCCGGCCAGAACGCCGCCTACAACGACATCTGGGACCGCATGCGCGACGGTTTCCAGCTCCAGGATGCGATCAGCACCAACCCGCGCATCGAACGTCAGCGCCTCTGGTTCCTCAGCAACCAGTCGTTCCTCGAACAATCGAGCGCGCGCGGCAGCCTCTACATGCACTACGTGGTCGAGCGCCTGGAAGAACGCAACATGCCGCTCGAACTGGCGCTGCTGCCGGTCATCGAAAGCGCCTATAACCCCTTCGCCCTGTCGCGCAGCAACGCCGCCGGCCTCTGGCAGTTCATTCCCGCCACCGGCCAGCATTTCAACCTGCGCCAGACCAATTTCTACGACGGTCGCCGCGACATCACCGCCTCGACCAATGCCGCCCTGACCTATCTCGAGCGCCTGCACGACATGTTCAACGGCGACTGGATGCTCGCCCTGGCGGCCTACAACGCCGGCGAAGGCACTGTCAGCCGCGCCATCGAACGCAACGAGAAACTGGGCCTGCCGACCGACTACTGGAACCTGCCGCTGCCGCAGGAAACCCAGGACTACGTACCCAAGCTGCTCGCCCTCTCACAGATCGTCATGGCGCCGGATTCCTACGGCATCAGCCTGAACCCGATCAACAACGAGCCCTACTTCCAGGCCGTCCGGGTCAAGCGCGGGATCGACCTGTCCAGCGTCGCCGCGCTGGCGAACCTGGACGAGGACGAGCTGTACCAGCTGAACCCGGCCTACAAGCGCCGCGTGACCATGGACGGCCCCCAGCAACTGTTGGTGCCGATGGAGAAAGCGGCGTTCCTGACCGCCTCGCTGGACACCCTCAAGCCGAAGGAAGTCACCGCCTGGCAGCAATACCGGGTGCGTAGCGGCGACAGCCTGCACAGCATCGCCAACCGCTATCGGATCACCGTAGCGGAGCTCAAGAGCGCCAACCGCCTGTCCAGCAACCACCTGCGCAAGGGCCAGCAACTGAGCATCCCCGGGCAGATCGCCGGCGGCGCCGTCAAGCCGGTCTACCAGCAACTCGCCCGACAGGCTTCCACCCCGGCCAGGACCCGCTCCTACAAGGTCAAGAACGGCGACAGCCTGTGGCAGATCGCCCGCAACAACGGCGTCGACGTCAACGACCTGAAGCGCTGGAACGGCCTGGACAAGCACGCCCTGAAGGTCGGCCAGACCCTCAAGCTGCAAGGCGGCACCCAGGCCCTGGCGGCCCGCAAGGGAAACGCCGCCGGCAAGCGCGACAGCGCCACCTACTACAAGGTCAAGCAAGGCGACTCGATGTACCTGATCGCCAAGCGCTTCAATGTCGAGATGAAGCACCTGCAGCGCTGGAACCCGCGCAGCAAGCAGGCGCTCAAGCCCGGCCAGACCCTGACCCTGTACCTGGACACCGCGAGCCGCTGACAGCCCATTGCAGGCCATCCCGAAACGCCACGCCCGCTCCTGCCGGCGTGGCGTTTTCGCAAGCGCGGCCAGAACCCCGGACCCTAGGCCGGACAGGCCCGCGCTCCCTCTTTTTTCCTGTGCGGGCAAGGTGTTACTGTTGCCTGACGATTCGTTGTCAAAAATAGCCAAGGACCCGGACACACGCCTGATGCGTCGCCTCTCCTTCCTGATCCTCGGCCTGGCCGTGAGCCTGCCCAGCTTCGCCGCGATTACCCAGAGCCATGGTTATGCCCAATTCGGCACGCTCAAGTATCCGGCCAATTTCCAGCACTTCGACTGGACCAATCCCGACGCCCCCAAAGGCGGTACCTTGCGCCTGATGGCCTCGGGCAGCTTCGACACGCTCAACCCCTACACCCTGAAAGGCACCAGCCCGATCGGCACCGGCGATTTCCTCCAGTACGGCGTCAACGAGCTGAACGAACCATTGATGGTGGGCACCGGCCTGTACGACCCGTCCGGCGACGAACCAGCCTCCAGCTATGGCCTGATCGCGAAGAGCGTGGAATACGCGGAAAACCGCAGCTGGGTGGTATTCAACCTGCGGCCGGAAGCGCGCTTCCACGACGGCAGGCCGATCACCGCCAGCGACGTGGCCTTTTCCTATCGCACCCTGGTCAAGCAGGGGCACCCGATGTACCGCACCTACCTGCAGGAGGTGAAGCGGGTCGATATCCTCACCCCCCACCGGGTGCGTTTCGTCCTGCGGCGCTCCGGCAACCCGCTGCTGATCCTGCGCCTGGGCGAGCTTCCGGTGCTGCCGCAGCATTACTGGAAGGATCGCGACTTCCGCGCCACCACCTTCACCGCGCCGCTGGGCAGCGGTCCCTATCGCATCGTCGAGGTCGATCCCGGGCGCCGCCTGGTGTTCGAACGCGTGAAGGGCTGGTGGGGCGAAAAACTGCCGGTGAACCGCGGCAAATACAATTTCGACCGGGTCGTGGTGGACTTCTACCGGGACAACGGCGTCGCCTTCGAAGCCTTCAAGGCCGGCGAGTTCGACTTCTACATCGAGCACCAGGCGAAGAACTGGCTGAACAACTATCGCTTCCCCGCGGTTCTGCGCGGCGATGTGATCCGCACGGAAATCCCGCACCAGATCCCCAGCCAGACCCAGGCGTTGTTCATGAACACCCGTCGCGCCGTGTTCAAGGAGCGCGCGCTACGCCAGGCGCTGGGCGAGATGTTCGACTTCGAATGGACCAATCGCGCCCTCTTCAGTAATTCCTACCTACGCTCGCGCAGCTACTACCCGAACAGCGAATTCGCCGCCAGCGGCGTCCCGGAGGGCCAGGAATGGCTGTACCTGTCGCCGTACCGCAAGCAATTGCCGGCGCAGTTGTTCAAACAGCCGTTCAGCCTGCCGACCACCGAGGGGCGCGGCATTCCCCGTGAAACCCTCAGGCATGCACTCGGTCTACTGGCCGATGCCGGCTGGAAGCTGTCCGGCGACCGACTGCTGAATAAAAAGGGCGAACCGCTGCGCTTCGAAATCCTGCTGGTCAATCCGAGCCTGGAGCGTATTCTCCAACCCTATCGCGAAAACCTCGCCAGCATCGGCATCGACGCGCGCCTGCGCACCGTCGACCGCGCCCAATACAAGCAGCGCCTGGACCAGTTCGACTACGACATGATCCTCATGACCCTGCCGCAGACCCTCAGTCCCGGCCTGGAACAGTGGCAGTACTTCCACTCCAGCCAGGTGAAGGTCAAGGGCAGCAAGAATTACGCGGGAATCGCCAACCCGGTGGTCGACGCCATGCTCAACCGCCTGCTCGGCGCCCACAGCCGCGACGAACAGGTCGCCGCCGCGCGCGCCCTGGACCGGACCTTGCTCTGGCAGTACTACAGCATTCCCAACTGGTACCTCAATTCGCACCGTCTGGCGTACCGCAACCGCTTCGCCTTCGTCGCCACCCCGCCCTACACCCTGGGCCTGCGCGCGTGGTGGCAGAAAAACCTGGAGACGTCCCGATGATCCGTCCCCGCTTCACCCCTCTGCTGGCAGCCCTGCTGCTCGGCTGCTGCGGCCCGCTCCTCGCCGCCCCGAAACATGCACTGACGCTCTACGATGAGCCTCCGAAGTATCCCGCCGATTTCAAGCATTTCGACTACGTGAATCCGGATGCGCCGAAAGGCGGCATCCTCCGCCAAGCCGACTTCGGCGGCTTCGACAGCCTCAACCCGTTCATCGGCAAGGGCGTCTCGGCCCCTTCGCTGGGCCTGATCTACGACACCCTGGCCTTCCAGTCGCAGGACGAGCCGTTCACCGAATACGGCCTGCTCGCGGAGAAGATCGAGAAGGCACCGGACAACAGCTACGTGCGCTTCTACCTGCGCCCCCAGGCCCGTTTCAGCGATGGCACGCCGGTCACCGCCGAAGACGTGGTGTTCACCTTCGAGACGCTGGTGAGCAAGGGCGACCCGATGTACCGCAACTACTATGCGGACGTCGACAAGGTGGTCGCCGAGGACAAGCTTCGCGTGCGCTTCGACTTCAAGCACGCCGGCAACCGCGAACTGCCGCTGATCCTCGGCCAGATCGCGATCCTGCCGAAACACTGGTGGGCCGACCGCGACTTTTCCAAGACCGGCATGGAAATCCCGGTAGGCAGCGGTCCCTACCGCATCGCCAAGGTCGATCCGGGACGCTCCATCAGCTACGAGCGAGTCAAGGACTGGTGGGCCAAGGACCTTCCGGTCTCCCGCGGACTCTATAACTTCGACACCATCACCATCGACTCCTATCGCGACATGTCGGTCGCCCTGGAAGCCTTCAAGGCCGGCCAGTACGACGTCAACCTCGAATATTCGGCGAAGGACTGGGCCACCGGCTACGAGTCGCCGGCATTGCGCGACGGGCGCTTCATCAAGGCCAGCATCCACAACCACAACCCGGTGGGGATGCAGGGCTTCGCCTTCAATATCCGCCGCCCGGTGTTCCAGGACCGCCGGGTACGCCAGGCGATCAGCCTGCTGTTCGACTTCGAATGGTCGAACAAGCAGCTGTTCTTCAGCTCCTACAAGCGCACCAACAGCTATTTCGAGAACTCGGAGATGGCCGCCCACCAGTTGCCCAGCGAAGCCGAGCTGAAGATCCTCGAACCGCTGCGCGGCAAGATTCCCGACGAGGCCTTCGACCAGGTCTTCCAGAATCCGGTCAATGACGGCAGCGGGGTGATCCGCGAGCAGCGGCGCAAGGCCTACCAGTTGCTCACCGAGGCCGGCTACAGGATCGAGAACAACCGCATGGTAGGTCCCGACGGCCAACCACTGAGCTTCGAATTCATGCTGTTCCAGGCCAACATGGAACGGGTCATCCTGCCGTTCAAGCGCAACCTGGCCGAACTTGGCATCGACATGCAGATCCGTCGCGTCGACGTCTCGCAGTTCGTCAACCGCCTGCGCTCGCGGGATTTCGACATGACCTCGGCGACCTGGCCGCAATCCAACTCGCCAGGCAACGAACAGCGAGAGTTCTGGCATTCCAGCAGCGCCGACAAGGCCGGCAGCCGCAACTTCATCGGCCTCAAGGACCCAGCCATCGACAGCCTGGTGGAAAGCCTGATCCAGTCCGACTCGCGGCAAAGCCTGATCGACCATACCCGCGCCCTCGACCGCGTACTGTCGTGGGGCTACTACGTGGTTCCCAACTACTACGTCGATACCTGGCGGGTCGCCTACTGGAACCGTTTCGGCCGGCCGAAGGTGACGCCACTCTACGACTGGGGCCTGATGACCTGGTGGCAGACCAGCGACAAGGCGCTGCCGAGCAAGGCGCAAGCCGAAGCCGCGCAAGACGCCGAGCCGGAACGGGAGTAACGCCGCATGCTCTCCTATATCCTGCGGCGCCTGCTGCTGATCGTCCCTACCCTGTTCGGCATCCTGCTGATCAACTTCATCATCATCCAGGCCGCTCCCGGCGGTCCGGTGGAGCAGATGATCGCCAAGCTGGAAGGCTTCGACGCCGCTTCCGGCGGCGCCACCGGACGCATCTCCGGCGGCGGCGGCGAAGTCGCCGTGGCCGGCTCGCAATACCGCGGCGCGCAAGGCCTGGACCCGGAGCTGGTGAAAGAGATCGAGCGCATGTACGGCTTCGACAAGTCGGCCCCCGAGCGCTTCATGATCATGCTGAAGAACTACCTGCACCTGGACTTCGGGCAGAGTTTCTTCCGCGACGCCAAGGTCACCGACCTGATCATCGAGAAATTGCCGGTGTCGATCTCGCTCGGACTCTGGAGCACGCTGATCATGTACCTGGTGTCGATCCCGCTGGGGATCGCCAAGGCGGTCCGCCATGGCAGCGTCTTCGACATCTGGACCAGCTCGGCGATCATCGTCGGCTACGCCATTCCCGCCTTCCTCTTCGCCATCCTGCTGGTGGTGCTGTTCGCCGGCGGCAGCTACTGGGACTGGTTCCCCCTGCGCGGCCTGACCTCGAACAACTTCGACCAGCTCAGCCTCGGCGGCAAGGTACTCGACTATTTCTGGCACCTGGCCTTGCCGGTAACCGCCCTGGTGATCGGCAACTTCGCCACCATCACGCTGCTGACCAAGAACAGCTTCCTCGACGAGATCGGCAAGCAATACGTGGTCACCGCCCGCGCCAAGGGCCTGACCGAACGCCGCGTGCTCTACGGGCACGTATTCCGCAACGCCATGCTGCTGGTGATTGCCGGCCTGCCGGCTGCGCTGCTAGGGATCTTCTTCACCGGTTCGCTGTTGATCGAGGTGATCTTCTCCCTCGACGGCCTCGGCCTGCTCAGCTTCGAAGCGGCGATGAACCGCGACTACCCGGTGGTCTTCGGCACGCTGTTCATCTTCACCCTGTTCGGGCTGGTCATGAAGCTGATCAGCGATATCGTCTACACCCTGGTCGATCCGCGCATCGACTTCGAGAACCGGGAGTAATCCGATGCGCCTGTCTCCCATCAACCAGCGCCGCTGGGCCCGCTTCAAGAGCAACAAGCGTGGCTGGTGGTCGCTCTGGCTGTTCCTCATCCTGTTCGTCGGCAGCCTCGGCGCCGAACTGATCGCCAACGACAAACCGCTGGTCGTGCATTACGACGGCGGCTGGTATTTCCCGGTCTTCAAACGCTACCCGGAAACCACCTTCGGCGGCGAATTCCCCCTGGAAGCCAACTACAAGAGCCCCTACATCAGCCAACTGATCGGCGAGAAGGACGGCTGGGTGCTTTGGCCGCCGATCCCCTACAGCTACGACACCATCAACTACGAGCTGAAGGTTCCCGCCCCCGCCCCGCCGTCGGCGGAAAACTGGCTGGGCACCGACGACCAGGCCCGCGACGTGCTCGCCCGGGTGATCTACGGCTTCCGCGTGTCGATCCTCTTCGCCCTGACCCTGACCGTGCTCAGTTCTCTGATCGGCGTCACCGTCGGCGCCCTGCAAGGCTACTACGGCGGCTGGGTCGACCTGCTCGGCCAGCGTTTCCTGGAAGTCTGGTCGGGGCTGCCGGTGCTCTACCTGCTGATCATCCTGGCCAGCTTCGTCCAGCCGAACTTCTGGTGGCTGCTGGGCATCATGCTGCTGTTTTCCTGGATGAGCCTGGTGGACGTGGTCCGCGCCGAGTTCCTCCGCGGGCGCAACCTGGAATACGTCCGCGCCGCCCGGGCCCTCGGCATGCGCAACAGCGCCATCATGTTCCGTCACATCCTGCCGAACGCGATGATCTCGACCCTGACCTTCATGCCGTTCATCCTCACCGGCGCCATCGGCACCCTCACCTCCCTGGACTTCCTCGGCTTCGGCCTGCCGCCCGGCGCGCCGTCGCTGGGCGAGCTGGTCGCCCAGGGCAAGTCCAACCTCCAGGCGCCCTGGCTGGGCATTTCCGCCTTCGTGGTGCTGGCGGTCATGCTGAGCCTGCTGGTGTTCATCGGCGAAGCCGCCCGCGACGCTTTCGACCCGAGGAAATGAGATGAGCGAGAACATTCTGGAAATCCGCGACCTCGCCGTCGAATTCCTCTCCGGCGAGCAACGCCAGCGGGTGGTCGAAGGCGTCAGCTTCGACATCCGCCAGGGCGAGACCCTGGCCCTGGTCGGCGAAAGCGGCTCGGGCAAGTCGGTGACCGCCCACTCGATCCTGCGCCTGCTGCCCTACTCCGTCGCCAGCCACCCAGCAGGCAGCATCCACTACCAGGGCGAGGATCTGCTCAAGCTCCCGGAACGGCGCCTGCGCGGGATCCGCGGCAACCGCATCGCCATGGTCTTCCAGGAACCCATGACCTCGCTCAATCCGCTGCATACCATCGAGAAGCAGCTCGCCGAGGTCCTCGCCCTGCACAAGGGCCTGGGTGGCGCCAAGGCCAGCGCGAGAATTCTCGAACTGCTCGAGCTGGTCGGCATCCCCGAGCCAGCCAAGCGCCTGAAAGCCTATCCACACGAACTCTCCGGCGGCCAGCGGCAGCGGGTGATGATCGCCATGGCCCTGGCCTGCGAGCCGCAACTGCTGATCGCCGACGAACCGACCACCGCGCTCGACGTCACCGTCCAGTTGAAGATCCTCGATCTGCTCAAGGACCTGCAGGCACGCCTGGGCATGTCCCTGCTGCTGATCACCCACGACCTCAACCTGGTCCGGCGCATCGCCCACCGCGTCTGCGTCATGCAACAAGGGCGGATCGTCGAGCAGGCTTCCTGCCAGGAACTCTTCGCAGCCCCGCGACACCCCTATACCCGCGAGCTGCTCAACGCCGAGCCCAGCGGTGCGCCGGCAAGCAACCCGCCCGGTGAAACCCTGTTGGCGGTGGACGACCTGCGGGTCTGGTTCCCGATCCGCAAAGGCGTGTTCCGCCGCACCGTGGACCACGTCAAGGCGGTCGACGGGGTCAATTTCGAACTACCCCGCGGGCAGACGCTGGGCATCGTTGGCGAAAGCGGCTCGGGCAAGTCGACCCTTGGCCTGGCAATCCTGCGGCTGCTGGAAAGCCAGGGCGGCATCCGCTTCGAAGGCACCCGGCTGGACGGTCTCGCGCAACATGACGTGCGCCCGCTGCGCCGCGAGATGCAGGTGGTGTTCCAGGACCCGTATGGCAGCCTCAGCCCACGCATGTGTGTCGGCGAGATCGTCGGCGAAGGCCTGCGCATCCATAGGATCGGCAGCGAGGCCGAACAGGAGCAGGCGATCATCGACGCGCTGGTGGAGGTCGGGCTCGATCCGCAGACCCGCTACCGTTACCCCCACGAATTCTCCGGCGGCCAGCGCCAGCGCATCGCCATCGCCCGGGCACTGGTGCTGAAACCGGCACTGATCCTGCTCGACGAACCGACCTCGGCGCTCGACCGCACCGTGCAGCGCCAGGTCGTGGAATTGCTGCGGCAACTGCAGGGCAAGTACAACCTCACCTACCTGTTCATCAGCCACGACCTGGCGGTAGTCAAGGCGCTCAGCCACCAGCTGATGGTGGTTCGACATGGCAAGGTAGTGGAACAGGGCAGCGCCGAAGCGGTTTTCGCCTCGCCGCAACATCCCTATACGCAGCAATTGCTGGAGGCCGCCTTCATGGCCCCGGCAAGCGCGGAAAACTGAGTAGCAGACAAGGAACGGACCATGGGATTTCTCACAGGAAAACGCGCCCTGATCGTCGGAGTCGCCAGCAAGCTCTCCATCGCTTCCGGCATCGCCGCCGCCATGCACCGGGAAGGCGCCGAACTGGCCTTCACCTACCAGAACGACAAGCTCAGGGGCCGGGTGGAGGAGTTCGCCAGTGGCTGGGGCTCGCGGCCGGAGCTGTGCTTCCCCTGTGACGTGGCCGACGACAGCCAGATCGAAGCGGTGTTCGCCGCCCTGGGCAAGCACTGGGACGGCCTGGACATCATCGTCCACTCCGTCGGATTCGCTCCAGGCGATCAGCTCGACGGCGACTTCACCGCGGTGACCACCCGCGAGGGCTTCCGCATCGCCCACGACATCAGCGCCTACAGCTTCATCGCCCTGGCCAAGGCCGGACGGGAAATGATGAAGGGCCGCAACGGCAGCCTGCTGACCCTCTCCTACCTGGGCGCCGAACGGACCATGCCGAACTACAACGTAATGGGCATGGCCAAGGCCAGCCTGGAGGCCGGGGTCCGCTACCTGGCCGGCAGCCTGGGCGCGGAAGGCACCCGGGTCAATGCGGTTTCCGCCGGGCCGATCCGAACGCTCGCCGCCTCCGGAATCAAGAGCTTCCGCAAGATGCTGGCCGCCAACGAGCGGCAGACGCCGCTGCGGCGCAACGTCACCATCGAGGAAGTCGGCAATGCCGGCGCCTTCCTCTGTTCGGACCTGGCCAGCGGTATCAGTGGCGAGATCCTCTACGTCGATGGCGGCTTCAACACTACCGCCATGGGCCCGCTGGACGACGACTGATCACCCCGCCCATGAAAAATGGCCGCTTCGAGCGGCCTTTTTCATGGGCGGAATAAAGAAAAGGCCGCGTAAGCGGCCTTTTCTCTGCATCTCGGTCTCAGTATTTCTCGACTTCCGCCTTGTCCTGCAACTGACGGCGGAAGGCGGCGAAGTCTGCCTGTCCGCTGCGCGAAGCCAGGAAGCGGCGGTACATGGCCTTCTCGTCGTCGGAGATAGCCTCCTCCGGCTCGCTGACGCCATTCAGGCGGATCACCACGTAATCGCCATTGGCCAGGGTCACGCCAGAGAGCGAAGGCTTGTCCTTGGCCTCCGGACGCTGCATGCGGAACACCGCCTGGAGCAGTTTCGGATCGACGCCTTCCTGGCCGCGGGAGGCCGCCTCGACCACTTTCCACGACTCCCCCGCTGCGGAAGAGGTACGGCCTTCACGCAGCTCTGCGATCAGGGCCTCTCCACGCTTCTGCGCCTCCTCGGCGGCCTTTTCGGCGGCCAGGCGCTCGCGGATGTTCGCCGCGACCTGCTCCAGCGGTTGCTCCTTCGGCTTGTTGTGTTCCTTGACCCGCAGCACCACCACGGTGTCCGGATCCAGCTCGATGGCACCACTGTTGGCCGCTTCTTCCAGCACCTCGGGGCTGAACGCGGTCTGCACGATCTGGCGGTTGGCAGCGATGCCGTCGCCCCCCGAACGTCCGAACGGCTGGCTGGTCTGGACCTTCAGGCCCATTTCCTGCGCCGGCTGGCTCAGGTCGGCGGCTTCGTAGGCGGAGCTTTCCAAGTCCTTGGTAGCCTCGACGAAGCGCTGCTCGACCATCTGTTTCTTCAGTTCGTCCTCGAGCTTCGGCTTGAGGCTTTCCAGGCTCGGTACTTCCGGCGCCTGCACGCCCAGCAGCTTGATCAGGTGGTAGCCGTACGGAGTCTTCACCGGGGCGGATACCTCACCTTGCTTCAGCGCATACAGCGCCTCCTCGAACGCGGGGTCGTACACGCCGCGGCCGGCGTAGCCCAGGTCGCCGCCGGTGGCGGCCGAGCCGATATCCTGGGAGAACTCCTTGGCCAGCGCGGCGAAATCCTCGCCCTTGGCCAGGCGAGCCTTGATCTCGTCGATCTTCACCTTGGCCTGCTCGTCGCCGACCTTGTCGTTCACCTCGATCAGGATGTGGGCGGCATCGCGCTGCTCGGAGAGGTTGGCGATTTCCTTCTGGTACAACGCCTCGAGGTCTTCCTGCTTCACCTTGACCTGGTCGAAGAAGGAGGACTTCTTCAGTTCCACGTATTCGACGACCACCTGCTCGGGAGTCATGAACTCGCTCTTGTGGCCTTCGTAGAAGGCCTTCACCTCGTCCTCGCTCACGCTGCTCTTGGACGCGTCGGCCTTGATCGCCAGGGTGGCGAAGTCGCGGGTCTGCTTCTCGAGGCGAGCGAAGGACTGCAATTCGTTGTCGGTGACGAAACCGGTGCCCGCCAGGCCGGCGCGAAGCTGGCCGATGAGCATTTCCTGGCCGAGCATCTGGCGGAACTGCATGCGGCTGTAGTTCATCTGGCGGATGACCTGGTCGAAGCGATCCGCGTTGAACTTGCCGTCGACCTGGAACTCGGGAGTTTGCAGGATCAACTGGTCCAGCGCCTGGTCGGAGAAGGCGAACTTGTCGTCCTTGGCGGCCTGGAGCAGCAGGGTACGCTCGATCAGCCCCTTCAGGGCCGCTTCCTTGAGCAGCTTGTCATCCAGCATGGATGGATCGAAATCCTTGCCCAGGCGTTGCAGCAGCTGGCGACGCTGCATGTCCACGGCCTGTTGGACTTCATTGAGACTGATATCGTCGCCGTTGACCTTGGCGGCCACGTTGGAGTGGTCGGTGGCCCGGATGATCGCGTCGAAGCCGGTCAGCGACAGGAGAACGATGATCACGCCAATGATGGTCTTGGCGATCCAGCCCTGGGAATTATCCCTGATGTTCTGCAGCATGCAGCCCCCAAAAACTGCCACGACCAGCCGTCTTGGGCGGCGCGGCGTGGGTAAGAGATGCGGATATAAGAAAGGCGCATCCGAGGATGCGCCTTCTCGTAACTGGCGGAGCGGACGGGACTCGAACCCGCGACCCCCGGCGTGACAGGCCGGTATTCTAACCGACTGAACTACCGCTCCGCAGCCAGGCCAGCCTTGGCCGACCTGGGTAGAACGAGTCCCAAAAGACGCTTAGTTGACAGCATCCTTCAGGGCTTTACCGGCTTTGAAGCCCGGGATCTTGGCAGCGGCGATCTTGATCGGCTTGCCAGTTTGCGGGTTGCGACCGGTGCGAGCAGCGCGCTCTTTGACAGCGAAGGTGCCGAAACCAACCAGCACGACGGAGTCACCAGCCTTCAGGGCGCCAGTGACGGACTCGATCACTGCGTCCAGTGCGCGACCGGCAACAGCTTTCGGGATATCAGCAGATGCGGCAATTGCATCGATCAGTTCCGACTTGTTCACTCTAAGTCCCCTTATTTCTGTTGAGTATGTTTCTATGTGTTAGGTGTAAGGAAATTCTGCGCTGGTAGGCCAACTGACTCAGCAAGTGCCGCTTTATAACAAGGGCCCAAAAACAGTGTCAAGAATACCTACCGACTAATGCGTGCTAATTCGCTCCTTGGAATCAGGCTCGCGTTTTTCATCCTTTGCAACCATCTCCGGAGCCGCATCGGGCAAGGGCTCCGGGGCGTATTGCAGCGCAATTTGCAGGACTTCGTCAATCCATTTAACCGGTTTAATAACCAGATCACTCTTAATATTGTCCGGAATTTCCTTCAGGTCGCGAACATTTTCCTCGGGAATGATCACCGTCTTGATCCCGCCGCGGTGCGCCGCCAAAAGTTTTTCTTTCAGCCCGCCGATCGCCAGCACCTGCCCACGCAGGGTGATCTCCCCGGTCATTGCCACGTCGGCGCGCACCGGGATCTGCGTGATCGCCGAAACCAGCGCCGTGCACATGCCGATGCCTGCGCTCGGGCCATCCTTCGGCGTAGCGCCTTCCGGAACGTGGATATGGATGTCGCGCTTCTCGTGGAAGTCCGCCGCGATTCCTAGGCTCTGGGCGCGGCTGCGCACCACGGTCAACGCCGCGGTGATCGATTCCGCCATCACGTCGCCCAGCGATCCGGTCTTGGTCAACTGGCCCTTGCCCGGTACCACGGCCGCCTCGATGGTAAGCAGCTCGCCGCCGACCTGGGTCCAGGCCAGCCCGGTCACCTGGCCGATCTGGTCCTGCTGTTCGGCGAGGCCATAACGGAACTTGCGCACGCCGAGGTAGTTCTCCAGCGTCTCGCTGGACACCACCGCCTGGATACGCTTGAGCTTGGCATGCTCCTTCACCGCCTTGCGGCAGACCTTGGCGATCTGCCGCTCGAGGCTGCGCACCCCGGCTTCGCGGGTGTAGTAACGAATGATGTCGCGCAGGGCGCCTTCCTCGAAGGTCAGCTCGCCCTTCTTCAGGCCGTTGGCCTGGACCTGCTTCGGAATCAGGTACTTGGAGGCGATGTTGACCTTCTCGTCCTCGGTGTAGCCCGGCAGGCGGATGACTTCCATCCGATCCAGCAGGGGCGCCGGGATGTTCATCGAGTTCGCGGTGCAGAGGAACATCACGTCGGACAGGTCGTAGTCGACTTCCAGGTAGTGATCGTTGAAGTTGTGGTTCTGCTCCGGGTCGAGCACCTCGAGCAGCGCCGAGGCGGGATCCCCGCGCATGTCGCTGCCCATCTTGTCGATTTCGTCGAGGAGGAACAGCGGGTTGCGCACGCCGACCTTGGTCATCTTCTGGATCAGGCGGCCCGGCATGGAGCCGATATAGGTACGACGGTGACCGCGGATCTCGGCCTCGTCACGCACGCCGCCGAGCGCCATGCGCACGAACTTGCGATTGGTGGCGCGAGCGATGGATTCGGCCAGGGAGGTCTTGCCCACGCCGGGCGGCCCCACCAGGCAAAGGACCGGGCCCTTGAGCTTCTTCACCCGCTTTTGCACGGCGAGATACTCGAGAATGCGCTCCTTGACCTCTTCCAGGCCGTAATGGTCGGCATCGAGGATGTCTTCCGCCTTGGCGAGATCATGGCGCACCTTGCTCTCGGCCTTCCACGGCACGTTCAGCAGCCAGTCTATGTAGGAACGCACCACGGTGGCTTCCGCCGACATCGGCGACATCTGCTTGAGCTTGTTCAGCTCGGCAGTGGCCTTGGTGTGCGCCTCCTTGGTCAGGCCGGCGGCGTCGATGCGCTTCTTCAGCTCCTCGACTTCGTTGTGCCCTTCGTCGATATCGCCGAGTTCCTTCTGAATGGCCTTCATCTGCTCATTCAGGTAGTACTCGCGCTGGCTGCGCTCCATCTGCTTCTTGACCCGGCCGCGGATACGCTTTTCCACCTGCAGCAGGTCGATCTCGGCATCCAGCAGCGCCAGGACATGCTCGACCCGCGATGACAGGTCGGTGATCTCCAGGATGTCCTGCTTCTGCTCGATCTTCAGCGCCATGTGCGCGGCCATGGTATCGACCAGCCTGCTCGGCTCGTCGATGCTGTTCAGCGAAGAAAGCACCTCGGCGGGGACTTTCTTGCCCAACTGGACGTATTGCTCGAACTGGCTCAGCAGGCTGCGAGTGAAGACCTCGGCCTCGCGCTCGCCGACATTGGCGTCGTCGATGGCCTGGACCGCGGCACGAATGTGCCCTTCCTCCTCGATGAAGCGCTCGACCTGGCCGCGCTGCTCGCCTTCGACCAGCACCTTGACGGTGCCATCCGGCAGCTTGAGCAACTGCAGCACGGTAGCGACCGTACCCATGCGGTACAGGCCATCTTCGCCCGGATCATCGTCCGCGGGGTTTTTCTGCGCCAGCAGGAGGATTTGCTTGTCGCCGGTCATCGCTGCCTCCAGGGCCTCGATGGACTTTTCCCGACCGACGAACAACGGGATGACCATGTGCGGGTACACCACCACGTCACGTAGCGGCAGCAAGGGCAATTCGACGAGTGTTTTCATAATGTCGGCTCTACAGCGGCACTTGGCCACGAAACAGATAGGAAGACCTTTCAGCCTAAGATGGGGTTAGGCCCGGGAAAAAACAAGCGTGCCAGTCGGAAAAGAAAAGGGGCCCGAAGGCCCCTGCTCTTTCATGCCTCAGGCGCAGCCTTGGCTGGCTTTTCGCTGTTCTCGTAGATCATCAGGGGTTGCGACGAGCCATCGATGACACTCTCATCGATGACCACCTTGCTGACATCCTGCTGGGAGGGAATCTCGTACATGGTATCGAGAAGGATACCTTCGAGAATTGAACGCAAGCCACGTGCACCGGTCTTGCGTTCGAGCGCCTTGCGGGCAACCGCCTTGAGGGCGTCCGGACGGAATTCGAGGTCGACGCCTTCCATCTCGAACAGCTTGGCGTACTGCTTGGTGAGAGCGTTCTTCGGCTCGGTCAGGATCTGCATGAGCGCAGCCTCATCGAGTTCATCAAGAGTCGCGATCACCGGCAAACGCCCTACAAACTCGGGAATGAGACCGAACTTGACGAGATCTTCCGGCTCGACTTCCTTGAACGCCTCGCCGACCTTCTTGCCCATCTCCTGACTGCGCACTTCGGCATTGAAACCGATGCCGCCGCGCGCGGAACGGTTCTGGATGACCCGCTCCAGACCGGCGAAAGCGCCGCCGCAGATGAACAGGATGTTGCGCGTATCGACCTGCAGGAACTCCTGCTGCGGATGCTTGCGACCGCCCTGCGGCGGTACCGAGGCAACGGTGCCCTCGATGAGCTTCAGCAGGGCCTGCTGCACACCCTCGCCGGAGACGTCGCGAGTGATGGAGGGGTTGTCCGATTTCCGGGAAATCTTGTCGATCTCGTCGATGTAGACGATGCCCATCTGGGCCTTCTCCACATCGTAATCGCACTTCTGCAAGAGTTTCTGGATGATGTTCTCGACATCCTCGCCCACGTAGCCCGCTTCCGTCAGCGTGGTCGCATCGGCGATGGTGAACGGCACGTTCAGCAGACGTGCGAGGGTCTCGGCCAGCAGGGTCTTGCCCGAGC
Organism: Pseudomonas sp. CP-1; assembly: GCF_021213715.1. Classification (NCBI taxonomy): domain Bacteria; kingdom Pseudomonadati; phylum Pseudomonadota; class Gammaproteobacteria; order Pseudomonadales; family Pseudomonadaceae; genus Pseudomonas; species Pseudomonas sp. CP-1. The sequence goes on along the minus strand of NZ_JAJQKY010000004.1, from coordinate 405,707 downwards.
CGGTTGGGCCGATCATCAGAATGTTGCTCTTGCCGAGCTCGATATCGTCCTTCTTGTCACGCTGGTTGAGGCGCTTGTAGTGGTTGTATACCGCTACCGCCAGAACCTTCTTGGCCCGCTCCTGCCCGATCACGTACTGATCGAGGATGGTGCGGATCTCTTTCGGCGCCGGAAGTTTGTGCCCACTACTTTCCGCCTGCGCTTCCTGCACCTCCTCGCGGATGATGTCATTGCACAGGTCGACACACTCGTCGCAGATAAAGACCGAGGGGCCGGCAATCAACTTGCGCACTTCGTGCTGGCTCTTGCCGCAGAAGGAGCAATACAGCAGCTTGCCGTTGTCCTCGCCGTTGCGGGTATCAGTCATTCGATCGATCCAATGGGTAGCTTCAAACACAAGATGAAGGCAATTGTGGGCATTTTCAAGCCCACGAGGCGGCCGAATGTCTCGACCGCCAGTATTGCGGAGCCTTAGACGGCCAGGTCGCGCTGGGTCATGACCTTGTCGATCAGGCCATACTTGACGGCTTCGTCACCGCTCATGAAGCGGTCACGATCGGTATCGCGGGCAATGACGTCCAGGGGCTGGCCGGTGTGGTGCGCCAGGATCTGGTTCAGACGCTCCTTGATGAAGAGGATTTCCTTGGCATGGATCTCGATATCCGAGGCCTGGCCCTGGAAACCGCCCAGCGGCTGGTGGATCATCATCCGCGAATGCGGCAGGCAGTAGCGCTTGCCGGCGGCACCGCCCGCAAGCAGCAGGGCACCCATGCTGCACGCCTGACCGATACAGGTGGTCGAGACGTTGGGCTTGATGAACTGCATGGTGTCGTAGATGGACATCCCGGCAGTCACCGAGCCACCCGGCGAGTTGATGTAGAGATGAATGTCCTTCTCGGGATTTTCAGCCTCCAGGAACAGCAACTGGGCAACCACCAGGTTGGCCATGTAGTCCTCGACCTGGCCGACCAGGAAGATGATCCGCTCCTTCAGCAGGCGCGAATAGATGTCGTAGGCGCGCTCGCCGCGGGCGGACTGCTCCACCACCATGGGCACCAGGCCACCGGCGGCCTGGATATCGGGAACGTGCGGAATAAAAGAGTTGCGAGACATGTCTTGCGATCACTCCCTAACAGATAGTGAAGCCTCAAAGACGCACAAGCCAGCACTAAGGCTGGCTTGTGGGATTCGAACGAGAGGAACGAATCAGGCCGCTTGCGGAGCTTCGGCCGGCTTGACCGCTTCTTCGTAGGATACCTGCTTATCGGTCACAGTGGCCTTTTGCAGGACAGTATCTACGACTTGTTCTTCCAGTACAACAGAACGGACTTCGTTCAGCTGGGGCTCGTTCTTGAAGTACCAGGCGACGACCTGCTCGGGCTCCTGGTAGGCCGAGGCCATTTCCTCGATCATTTCGCGAACGCGACCTTCGTCGGCCTTCAGCTCGTGCTGCTTGACCACTTCGGCGACGATCAGGCCCAGCACCACACGGCGCTTGGCCTGCTCTTCGAACAGCTCGGCCGGCAGTTGGTCAGGCTTGATGTTGCCACCGAACTGCTGGACGGCCTGCACGCGCAGACGGTTCACTTCGTTGCCGATCAGGGCCTTGGGCACTTCGATCGGGTTGGCCTGCAGCAGACCTTCCATGACCTGGTTCTTGACCTTGGACTTGATCGCCTGGCGCAACTCGCGCTCCATGTTCTTCTGCACTTCGGCGCGGAAGCCATCGAGACCGGTTTCCTTCACGCCGAACAGAGCGAAGAACTCTTCGTTCAGTTCCGGCAGCTTGGGCTCGGCTACGCTATTGACGGTAACGGTGAACTCGGCAGCCTTGTTGGCCAGGTCCAGGTTCTGGTAGTCCTCGGGGAAGGTCAGGTTGAGCACGCGCTCTTCACCGGCCTTCGCCCCCACCAGCCCTTCTTCGAAGCCGGCGATCATGCGACCGGAGCCCAGCACCAGCAGGGTGCCCTTGGCGGAACCGCCGGCGAAGGCTTCGCCGTCGATCTTGCCGACGAAGTCGATGTTCAACTGGTCATCGTTCTGGGCGGCACGCTCGACCACTTCGAAACGGGTGTTCTGCTTGCGCAGGACATCGAGCATGTTGTCGACATCAGCATCGGAAACTTCGGCCTGCAGGCGCTCGACCTTGATGTCTTCCAGGCCGGAAACGGTAAATTCCGGGAAGACTTCGAAGGTTGCGATGTATTCCAAGTCCTTGCCTTTCTCGAAGGACTTGGGCTCTACCGACGGCGAACCGGCCGGATTCAGCTTCTGCTCGACCACGGCTTCGTAGAAGGTTTCCTGAATCAGATCGCCCATGGCTTCCTGGCGCGCGGAAGCTTCGTAGCGCTGACGAATGACACTCATCGGCACCTTGCCGGGGCGGAAACCTGGAATCTTGGCACGACGGGCGGTCTGCTGCAGACGCTTGTTGACTTCGGTCTCGATACGCTCGGCAGGCACACCAACGGTCATGCGGCGCTCAAGAGCGGAAGTGCTTTCAACAGAAACTTGCATGGATATTCCTCGTTGCACAGACGTAAGCCGGTCCTTCCGGCTCCCAGAATCAAGGGCATGCATTCTAGTAGAGGGAAAAGCAGAAGTCACCCCGCCAGGGTGCAGGCGGATCCCCGGGGTGTTTCCGGCCGCTTCCGCCGATCGCAGCCCGGTCTCGAACGAGTCGCTGGAGCTTCGCCGGAAGCGGGTGCATATAATGCCAGCCGATTCCGCTCCGACCGATGAAACCCTATGGACTGCCCTACCCTCAGCAAGGTATTGCTCGTCGAAGACGACCAGAAGCTCGCCCGCCTGATCGCCAGCTTCCTTTCCCAGCATGGTTTCGAAGTGCGCCAGGTGCATCGCGGTGATGCCGCGTTCGCCGCTTTCCTCGACTTCAAGCCGCAAGTGGTGGTTCTCGACCTCATGCTCCCCGGACAGAATGGTCTGCAGGTGTGCCGGGAGATCCGCCGGGTCGCGAACCTGCCGATCCTCATACTCACCGCCCAGGAGGACGATCTCGATCACATCCTCGGCCTGGAGTCCGGCGCCGACGACTACGTGATCAAGCCGATCGAGCCACCGGTACTGCTCGCCCGCCTGCGCGCCCTGATGCGCCGGCACGCGCCCCTTCCCGCCTCCCCGGAAAGCCTGACATTCGGCAAGCTGAACATCGACCGACGGCGGCGCGAAGCGGAACTCGAAGGCCGCGGCATAGAACTGACCACGATGGAGTTCGAGCTGCTCTGGCTGCTGGCCAACCAGGCAGGGGAAATACTTTCCCGCGACGAGATCCTCAACCAGATCCGCGGCATCGGCTTCGACGGCCTGAACCGCAGCGTCGACGTCTGCATCAGCAAGCTGCGCAATAAACTGAAGGACAATCCGCGCGAGCCGGTCCGGATCAAGACCGTCTGGGGCAAGGGCTACCTGTTCAACCCGCTGGGCTGGGAACTCTGAATGCTGCGCCTGTTCCTGCGCCTCTACCTGCTGCTGGCCCTGGGGTTCGCTGCCGCGATCTTCGTGGTCGACCATGTCATCGACGCGTTCTACGACAGCATCGTCGAGAACTATCACCGCGACGCCGTTCGCGGCCAGGCCTATTCGCTGGTGGAAAAGCTGGCCCCGCTGGACCAGGCCGGACGCCAGCGACAGCTCGAAGACTGGCGTCCCCACTACGGGCTCGAGCTGAGCCTGACGGATGCCAGGCAGGCGAAGCTGACGCAGGAAGAGCAGGCCCTCCTCGACAAGAACCTGCTGGTGGTACGCGAGGACTTTACGGAATTCATCAGCCGCATCGACGCGGGTCCGCAGCTGCTCGACATCAAGCTGCCGCCGGAACCCTCGCTGACCCCACTGTTCACCGTGCTGGCCTACATCCTGCTCGGCGTGCTGGTCGGCATCGCCCTGCTGGTATGGGTCCGCCCGCACTGGCGCGACCTCGAGACCCTGCGCCTGGCCGCGCAACGCTTCGGCGATGGCGACCTGTCATCGCGCACGCGCATTTTCCGACGCTCCGATATCCGCACCCTGGCCCAGCACTTCAACCAGATGGCCGACCGCATCGAAAGCCTGATCAGCAACCAGCGCGAACTGACCAACGCGGTATCCCACGAATTGCGCACGCCGATCTCCCGCCTGTCCTTCGAACTCGAGCAATTGAACAAGCAGGTCGACGCCGAAGTACGCCACGACCTGATAGAGGACATGCGCGCCGACCTCGGCGAACTGGAGGAAATGGTCTCCGAACTGCTGACCTACGCCCGCCTGGAGCACGGCAACGTCGGGAGCCACCGGGAAATCGTCGACGCCGCGAGCTGGCTGGATAGCGTCGTCGCCGACGTCGCCCTGGAAGCCGAAGCCGCCGGAGTCACCTGCGAGATCAGCGCCTGCCAGGTCGAACAGATCCGCATCGAGCCTCGCTTCATGGCGCGCGCCGTGATCAACCTGTTGCGCAACGCCATCCGCCACGCACACTCGCGCGTCGAAATCGCCCTCCTCGATCAAGGCGACAGCTGTCAGATACGGGTCAACGACGACGGCCCCGGGATACCGGCGGACGCCCGGCAGAAGATCTTCGAACCCTTTTCGCGCCTGGACGACAGCCGCGATCGCAGCACCGGCGGATTCGGCCTGGGCCTGGCGATCGTCCGCCGGGTCGCGCAATGGCATGGCGGCTATGCGGAAGCGCTGGAAACGCCGCAGGGAGGCGCCTCCTTCCGCCTGACCTGGGAGCGACCCCGCTGACAGCGGAGGCTTAACAATCTTTCACAGATTGCTGACAAAGCCGTAAGGATTGCCAGCCAGGCCCGCCCTAGCATGGGACACCTCGCCTTTCCGCCAGGTATTCCATGTTTCGCGCCATGCACCTTCCCCTTCTCGGCTGCCTGCTCGGCACCAGCGGCTGCCACGGCCTGCCACCCGCCCCGCCAGTGCCGAGCGCCGCCGTGGGCAACTACGGCGAGGTCATCGACTATCTGCAACGCCACATCCGCCGGGAAATGGAAAGGCAGGACGTGCCCGGCCTGGCCCTGGCATTGGTCGACGACCAGCAACTGGTCTGGGCCCGCGGTTTCGGCTATGCCGACCGACAGCACAGGATCAACGCCAGCGAGCACACCGCATTCCACGCCGGCGACCTGTCCAAGCTACTGATCGCCAGCGCGACCCTGCAACTGGCCGAACGCGGCCAACTCTCTCTCGACGCTCCGCTCCAGGACACCTTGCGCGAGTTCTACGTACGCTCACGCTTCCATGCCGACCAGAGCGAGGCGGATCGCGCGATCACTTTCCGCCGGCTGCTCAGCCATCAGTCCGGCCTTCCTGGCGAACACCTGCCGCCCCTGTTCGGCGAACGCCCGAACTCACTCGGCCAACTGCCGGCGAAAGTATCCGGTGTCTGGCTGAGCAATCCGCCGGGAACCCAGGTCGCCTATTCCAACCTTGGCTACGAACTGGTCGGCGCAGCCATCGAGCGCAACACCGGAAAGCACTTCGAGCAGCACATGCGCGAGCACCTGCTGGAGCCTTTGCAGATGACCCGCTCCAGCTTCGCCAGGAACGCCCTGCCCCAGGCGCAACGCGCCCACGGCTACAGCGGCGGCGGTCGCCCCGGCTCCGCCAGCGACCTCCCGGTCAACGATCTGTGGAGCAGCCCGGTCGACCTCAGCCGCTTCGTCCGCATGCTGTTCGCCAACGGGCGCCACAAGGAGCGCCAGCTTCTCAGGAAACACTCCGTCGAGGAGATGTTCCGCCAGCAGAACGCCGGCAATGCCCTGGACTTCGACTGCCAGGTGGGCCTGGCCTGGTTCCTCAGCCCGTGCGGCTCCGCGCCGCTGGAAGGGGGCATCCGTCACTATGAGTACGCCAGCGCCACCCCAGGATTCAGCGCCCACCTGGTTCTGCTGCCGGAACAGCGCCTCGCCGCCATTGTCATGAGCAACGCCGATGACAGCGGTTCGCTCACCGCCTCCCTGGCCCGGCAAGCGGCATCGCTCATGCTGCAGGTCAGGCAGGGCGCTCGTCGCCCCGCCGTACAGCCCACCCCCGCGCGCGCGCCCGCACTGAAGGTGCCGAGCCGGGAGGACCGGCGACAGCTATACGGTCGCTACGCAACCCGCCAAGGCCAGGTTCGCCTGTACGAGCGCAGGGGTCGCCTGTACGCAGATTTCGGCGAACAACGCGTGGAACTGTTGCGCGACACCTCGGGCTGGCTGCAGATGAGAAAAAGACTGCTGGGATTCTGGCCCGTCGGCGTGGACAGCGCCGGACAGTTGCAACTGGACGTGGTCAGCTACGGCCAACGCCGAATCCTGGTGTCCCGCCGCCACGGCCAGGCCGCCTACCTCGGCGAGCGCATCGAGCCGACACCCCTGCCCCAGGCCTGGACCGAAGCCGTCGGCACCTACCGCGTCGCCAGCACGGGCCGGCACAGCTACCTGAACGGCCTGAGCATCAGGATCGAAGACGGCTTCCTGCTGGTGCGCGGGCAAGCCGGAGGAACCCGCTCCGGCGAGTTCATCCTGCAACCCATCGACAGCGCACACGCCGTCCTGGCCGGCAGCGGCCAGGGCCTGGGAGACACCTTCAGTCGCGACTTCGACGGTCTGAACGCGCTCGGCTACCGCTTCGCCCAGCAAGACACCAAGGCACGTCCCTGGCCGCAACGGAAGGAGTCCCCATGAGAAACCCCTCCCTGTGCCTCGCCGGCACGCTCGCCAGCCTCTGCTCCGCCGCTGACGCCGAAGAGTGGCATGACAGCATCGGCCTGGGCGCCCAGGTGAAACACCGTTTCTGAAACGCACCGAGAGAGAATACGAACATGTTCACCGCCTTCGCCTTCCGCGGCCGCCAACCTTATACCGTTCGCCGGAACACAGCCCAGGGCGCGACCTTGCGCCCGAAACTGGCGAACCGGCCGGATGCGCCGACTTCCGCCGGGAAGTCCTGAACTGCGGAGCGTCTACGGCCTCATTGGCAACGGATCACGCCGCTGGCGATTTCGTCGTCGATGGAGCGCAGCGCATCGGCATCCTGGTGCATCTGCTCGATCACCTCGAGCAGGCGCTGCGCCAGCTTCGGATCGTTCGCCCGCTCGACGGCGCGCATGACCTCGACCGCAGCCGATTCATGATTGTTCGCCATCTGCTTGAGAGCCTTGCGCAAGCGCTGCTCGGTCCATTTCATCGACATGTCGCTTCACCCAGACTGCATATACGGACCCGCCAGGAACGACGGGCTCGCTTAAGAGCGCCGGAGCTGGAACAAGTTCAACCTGCCGTCGCCCCATGAGGGCGGGCTGGGTGCCGGAAAGACAAGCGGAGAAGAGATCGTGAAGCGCAAACGAAAACGCCAGGCACAAGGCCTGGCGCTTCGAAATATGGGGTGGACGATGGGAATCGAACCCACGACACCAGGAGCCACAATCCTGTGCTCTACCAACTGAGCTACGCCCACCATATCGTGAATCGTGCCGGACGCTCCGGCTTCAACCGCAGCGGCCGGACAAGCCGAGCCTGAAGGTGGTGCGGACGGAGAGACTCGAACTCTCACGCCTTGCGGCGCTGGAACCTAAATCCAGTGTGTCTACCAATTCCACCACGTCCGCGGGACACTGCTTGGAAATGAAAACGCCAGGCCTCGGGCCTGGCGCTTCGAAATATGGGGTGGACGATGGGAATCGAACCCACGACACCAGGAGCCACAATCCTGTGCTCTACCAACTGAGCTACGCCCACCATATCGTGAATCGTGCCGGACGCTCCGGCTTCAACCGCAGCGGCCGGACAAGCCGAGCCTGAAGGTGGTGCGGACGGAGAGACTCGAACTCTCACGCCTTGCGGCGCTGGAACCTAAATCCAGTGTGTCTACCAATTCCACCACGTCCGCGGGACACTGCTTGGAAATGAAAACGCCAGGCCTCGGGCCTGGCGCTTCGAAATATGGGGTGGACGATGGGAATCGAACCCACGACACCAGGAGCCACAATCCTGTGCTCTACCAACTGAGCTACGCCCACCATATCGTGAATCGTGCCGGACGCTCCGGCTTCAACCGCAGCGGCCGGACAAGCCGAGCCTGAAGGTGGTGCGGACGGAGAGACTCGAACTCTCACGCCTTGCGGCGCTGGAACCTAAATCCAGTGTGTCTACCAATTCCACCACGTCCGCGGGACACTGCTTGGAAATGAAAACGCCAGGCCTCGGGCCTGGCGCTTCGGAATATGGGGTGGACGATGGGAATCGAACCCACGACACCAGGAGCCACAATCCTGTGCTCTACCAACTGAGCTACGCCCACCATATTACGACTTGCGGTAAAACATCGCCTGCTTCTTGCCGATTCGCCGAATGGCGCACCCGGCAGGACTCGAACCTGCGACCATCCGCTTAGAAGGCGGATGCTCTATCCAGCTGAGCTACGGGCGCTTTATTCATCTGCATTCAATGCTGAGCGCAAACTTTAAGCTCTGGCAATCACAAAGTCAGCAACCGACTTGCATTACCTCTTACCCTGCGTCCGGCTGTGCTCGGCAAGCGGGGCGCATGTTATACAGGGGGCGAAAGGCCGTCAACGGGTTTTTTAAAAAAATTCAGCTATATAAAGGAGTTACGGCAAATCCGCGGGTCGCCTCCTTTGCCCCGGGCGGCGTCCATGCGAAAATGCGCGTCCTTTTTCCACCCGATTCGATGGTTACCCTTCCGACATGACCGCACAACTGATCGACGGCAAAGCGATCGCCGCCAACCTTCGCCAGCAGATAGCCCAACGCGTGACCGAGCGCCGCCAGCAAGGCCTGCGCGTTCCCGGCCTGGCGGTGATCCTGGTCGGCACCGATCCGGCCTCTCAGGTCTATGTGGCGCACAAGCGCAAGGACTGCGAGGAAGTCGGCTTTCTCTCCCAGGCCTACGATCTTCCCGCCGAAACCAGCCAGGACGACCTGCTGGCCCTGATCGACCGCCTGAACGACGACCCCGCCATCGACGGCATCCTGGTCCAGCTACCCCTGCCCGCCCACCTGGACGCCTCCCTGCTGCTGGAGCGTATCCACCCGGACAAGGACGTGGACGGTTTCCATCCCTACAACATCGGCCGCCTGGCCCAGCGCATGCCCCTGCTGCGCCCCTGCACCCCGAAAGGCATCATGACCCTGCTCGCCAGCACCGGCGCCGACCTGTACGGCATGGACGCGGTCGTGGTCGGCGCCTCGAACATCGTCGGCCGGCCCATGGCTCTGGAGTTGCTGCTGGGTGGCTGCACCGTCACCGTGACCCACCGCTTCACCCGCGACCTGGCCGACCATGTGTCGCGCGCCGACCTGGTGGTGGTCGCTGCCGGCAAGCCGGGACTGGTCAAGGGCGAGTGGATCAAGGAAGGCGCCATCGTCATCGACGTCGGCATCAACCGCCAGGCCGACGGCCGTCTGGTCGGCGACGTGGAATACGAGGTGGCGGCGCAACGCGCCAGCTGGATCACCCCGGTGCCGGGCGGCGTCGGGCCGATGACCCGCGCCTGCCTGCTGGAAAATACCCTGCACGCCGCCGAACACCTGCACGACTGAGGTCGCCGGTAATGAAAAGCCCCGCGAACGCGGGGCTTTTCATTTATCGCTGCGGGTTCAGTCGGCCAGGCGCCAGGTAGTGCCGCCCTTGCCATCCTCCAGCACCACGCCCATGGCGGTGAGCTGGTCGCGAATCCGGTCGGACTCCGCCCAGTTCTTCGCCGCCCGCGCCTCCAGGCGCGCCTGGATCAACGCCTCGACCTCGGCCGCATCGACCTTGCCCTCGGCGCCCGCCTGCAGGAAGGCTTCCGGCTCCAGCTGCAGCACCCCCAGCAGGCCAGCCAACTGCTTCAGGCGCGCGGCCAGCGCGGCCGCCGCCGACAGGTCGCTTTCGCGCAGACGATTGACCTCCCGCGCCAGCTCGAACAGCACCGAGCAGGCACCCGCGGTATTGAAGTCGTCGTCCATCGCCGCGGCGAAGCGCTCGACATACTCCGCCGCTTCCGCCGGCGCCGCCTCGGGCAGCCCCTTGAGCGCGTTGTAGAAACGGTCCAGGGCCGCCTTGGCCTCGCGCAGGTTCTCCTCCGAGTAGTTGATCGGACTGCGGTAATGGCTGGCGATCAGCAGGTAACGCACCACTTCGGGGTGATATTTCTCCAGCACTTCGCGGATGGTGAAGAAATTGCCCAGCGACTTGGACATCTTCTCGCCGTTGATGGTGATCATCCCGCAGTGCAGCCAGGACTTGGCGTAGGGCTTGCCGGTCGCGGCCTCGCTCTGGGCGATCTCGTTCTCGTGGTGAGGGAACTCCAGGTCGTTGCCACCGCCATGGATGTCGAAGGAATCGCCCAGGCAGCAGGTGGACATCACCGAGCACTCGATGTGCCAGCCCGGGCGCCCCTCGCCCCAGGGCGACGACCAGCTCGGCTCGCCCGGCTTGGCGCCCTTCCAGAGCACGAAATCGAGCGGATCCTCCTTCGCTTCGCCCGGCTCGATCCGCGCACCGATGCGCAGGTCCTCGACCCGCCGCCGCGACAACTTGCCGTAGCCAGCGAACTTGCCGACCCGGTAGTACACGTCACCGTTGCCCGGCGCGTAGGCATAGCCCTTGTCGATCAGGGTCTGGATCATCGCGTGCATGCCGGCGATGTGATCGGTGGCGCGCGGCTCCTGGTCCGGCTTGAGGATGTTCAGCCGGGCCTCGTCCTCGTGCATCGCCGCGATCATGCGCTCGGTCAGCACATCGAACGGTTCGCCGTTCTCGTTGGCGCGATTGATGATCTTGTCATCGATATCGGTGATGTTGCGCACGTACGTCAGGTCGTAGCCACGGTGGCGCAACCAGCGGGTGATCACGTCGAACGCCACCATGCTGCGGCCGTGGCCCAGATGGCAGTAGTCGTACACGGTCATGCCGCACACGTACATGCGCACCTGGTTGCCGACCAGCGGCGTGAAGACTTCTTTGGTCTTGCTCAGCGTGTTGTAGATCTGCAGCACGGTTTTTCCTCAGCCCTGTCCCCAGGAGTCACGCAGGGTGACGGTACGGTTGAACACCGGCTTGCCCGGCCTGGAGTCCTTCAGGTCGGCGACGAAATAGCCTTCGCGCTCGAACTGGAAGCGATCCTCCGGGTTCGCCTGGCCCAGCGACGGCTCGGCGCGACAGCCGGTCAGTACCTGCAGGGAGTCGGCGTTGATGTTGTCGAGGAAGCTGCCGCCCTCTTCCGCCTTCTCCGGATTGGCCGAGCGGAACAGCCGATCGTACAGGCGCACTTCGCACTCGACGCTGCCCTCGGCCGGCACCCAGTGGATCACGCCCTTGACCTTGCGGCCTTCCGGGTTCTTGCCCAGGGTGTCCGGATCGTAGCTGCAGCGCAGTTCGACGATATTGCCGTCGGCATCCTTGATCGCTTCGTCGGCACGGATCACGTAGCTGCCGCGCAGACGCACCTCGCCACCGGGGATCAGGCGCTTGTAGCCGGCCGGCGGGACTTCCTCGAAGTCACCGGCATCGATGAACAGCTCGCGACCGAACGGCAGTACGCGCACTCCCATGTCTTCCTTCGGATGACGCGGCAACTCGAGGTTCTCCACCTGCCCTTCGGGGTAGTTGGTGATCACCACCTTGAGCGGTTTCAGCACGCACATGGCACGCGGCGCGGTGGCGTCCAGGTGGTCGCGGATGCTGAACTCGAGCATGCCGATGTCGACCACGCCGCTGGCGCGGTTCACCCCGATCATCTCGCAGAAGTTGCGGATCGACTCCGGGGTATAGCCGCGGCGGCGATAGCCGGACAGGGTCGACATCCGCGGATCGTCCCAGCCGCTGACATGGCCTTCGTCGACCAGTTGCTTGAGCTTGCGCTTGCTGGTCACGGTGTAGTTCAGGTTGAGCCGGGAGAATTCGTACTGGCGCGGTTGCGCAGGCACCGGCAGGTTGGCCAGGAACCACTCGTAGAGCGGACGATGGTCTTCGAATTCCAGGGTGCAGATCGAATGGGTGATGCCCTCGATGGCGTCCGACTGACCGTGGGTGAAGTCGTAGCTCGGGTAGATGCACCACTTGTCGCCGGTCTGGTGGTGATGCGCATGGCGGATGCGGTACAGGATCGGGTCGCGCAGGTTCATGTTCGGCGAACCCATGTCGATCTTCGCCCGCAGCGAACGGGCGCCGTCGGGGAACTCACCGGCCTTCATGCGGGCGAACAGGTCGAGGTTCTCCTCCACCGAACGGTCACGGTAAGGGCTGTTGCGGCCCGGCTCGGTGAGGGTACCGCGGTATTCGCGCATTTCCTCGGGACCGAGGTCGCAGACGAACGCCTTGCCGGCCTTGATCAGCTCGATGGCCCAGGCATGCAGCTGGTCGAAATAGTTGGAGGCATAGCAGACCTCGCCGGACCACTGGAAGCCCAGCCACTTGATGTCGGCCTCGATGGCATCGATGTACTCCTGGTCTTCCTTGGCCGGGTTGGTGTCATCGAAGCGCAGATGGCAATCGCCAGCGAATTCCTGGGCCAGGCCGAAGTTCAGGCAGATCGACTTGGCGTGGCCGATGTGCAGGTAACCGTTGGGCTCCGGGGGGAAACGGGTGACGATCTTCGCGTGCTTGCCGGCATCCAGGTCGGCTTGAACGATCTGGCGCAGGAAGTTCGGGGCGGCGGTGGTCTCTGGCTTGCTCATGGGATCCTTGGTCATGCTCTCGCCCGACCAGGGTAGGCCGGGCAAATCAAAGCGCTTATCATAGCCGAAGCTGTCAACCCCCTGACAGGCCCTCGATTTTCACGACAAAGCGGATTACCCACATGATCAAGCTGCATACCAACCATGGCGTCATCACCCTGAAGCTCGATGAAGAGAAAGCCCCGGAAACCGCGGCGAACTTCAAGGAGTACGTGAAAAGTGGCCACTACGACAACACCGTCTTCCACCGCGTGATCAACAACTTCATGATCCAGGGCGGCGGTTTCGAGCCGGGCATGAAGCAGAAGCCCACCCGCGCGCCGATCAAGAACGAAGCCAACAACGGCCTGACCAACAAGGTCGGCAGCATCGCCATGGCCCGTACCATGGACCCGCATTCGGCCAGCGCGCAGTTCTTCATCAACGTCGCCGACAACGATTTCCTCAACCACACCGCCCCCACCACCCAGGGCTGGGGCTATGCCGTCTTCGGCGAAGTGGTCGAGGGCATGGACGTGGTCAACAAGATCAAGGGCGTGGCCACCACCATGCGCAGCGGCCACCAGGACGTGCCGGCCGAGGACGTGATCATCGAGAAGGCCGAAATCGTCGAAGAATGAAGCGATGAGCGTCCTGTTCATCTCGGACCTGCATCTCGAAGCGGAACGCCCGGACATCACCCGGGCGTTTCTGTCTTTCCTCGATGAGCGCGCCCGCCGGGCCGAGGCCCTGTACATCCTCGGCGACTTCTTCGAAGCCTGGATCGGCGACGACGGCATGGACGCCTTCCAGCGTTCCATCGCCCAGTCCCTGCGCCAGGTGGCCGACGGCGGTACGCGCATCTACCTGATGCACGGCAATCGCGACTTCCTCATCGGCAAGGCGTTCTGCCGCGAGGCCGGATGCACGCTGCTGCCCGACCCGAGCGTGATCGACCTGTACGGCGAGCCGGTATTGCTGATGCACGGGGACAGCCTGTGCACCCGCGACGAGGCCTACATGCGCCTGCGCCGCTGGCTGCGCAACCCGCTCACGCTCTGGGTACTGCGCCACCTGCCGCTGGCCACCCGGCACAAGCTGGCACGCAAGCTGCGCAAGGAAAGCCGCGCGCAGACCCGCATGAAAGCCGTCGACATCATCGATGTCACACCCGAAGAAGTGCCCCGGGTCATGCGCAGGCATGGCGTGCGTACCCTGATCCACGGCCACACTCATCGGCCGGCCGAACACCCGCTGGACATCGACGGCCAGCCCGCCCGGCGCATCGTGCTCGGCGACTGGGACCGCCAGGGCTGGGCCCTGGAGATCGACGCCAACGGCCATCGCCAGGCGCCCTTCCCGCTCTGACCCACCCCAGGCCCGCCATGCGGGCCTTTCAGAAACATTATGCGATTCGCATTTTTTCCGCCGTCCATCTTGACGTTGCGGGCCACCTTTCAGCAGGATCGCGCTCCCCACCCCGCATCAAGGAATGATCGTGATCATCTCGAAGGGAAACCTGATCAAGTTCGTCGCCGCCCCCCTCGGCGTGCTCGCCCTCGGCTTCGGCCTGTTCAACGGCGTATTCTTCTATAACGAAGCCGGCTTCATGACCCACGTAAGGACCATCTTCGGCGACGAGAAGATCGTCGATGACGTCGGCTACGCGACCAAGTGGTTCGGTCGCGCCACCACCTGGAAGAAGGCCATCAGCGTGCAGTCCGTGCTGGTCATGGACGATAACGACACCAATCCGGACAACGACGGCCTCGGCGCCACCATCGAGGCTTTCCCGATCGTGTTCCTCGGCAACGTCGACGCCAAGGTCGAATCTTCCGCGCGCTTTCGCCTGCCCGGCGGCGAGCCGTTCCTGAAGATGGCCCAGGAATACCGCAACCCGGACAATTTCATCCGCACCGCACTGGTGCCGGCGATCAAGGAAACCCTCCAGGCCACCGCTTCGCTGATGAGTGCCGACGACTACTACGCCGGAGCCCGCAGCGAATTCGCCGCCGAGTTCGAGAACCAGCTCAACGACGGCCTGTACCTGATCAAGCGCAAGGAAGTCCGCGGGCCGCGCGGCGCCATTCCGCACCAGACCGCTATCCTCCAGGCCGGCACCGAGCAGGGAGCGTTCGGCGACAACAACGCCAGCCAGTTCGTCACCGAGAAGGTCACCGATGCCAAGGGCATCCCGGTACGCAAGCAACAGCAGTTCCGCAAGTTCGGCGTCGAGGTGGTAGAAGCGCGGATCACCAACGTCGATCCCAACCCGCAGTACAAGCAGCGCATGGTCAAGGTCCAGCAGGCCCTCGCCGAGCTGGCGGTGGCGCGGCAGAACCGCCTGAAGGAAGAAGAGGAAAAGCTGCTGGTCACCGCCCGCGGCGAGAAGGAAGTCGAGGCCAAGCGCCAGGAAACCCTGCGCGACCAGATCGAACGCACCACCCAGGCGGAAACCGACAAGCAATTGGCGGTGATCAACGCCGAGCGCGAGAAGCAGCGCGCCGAGATCGAGAAGCAGACCGCCGAACTGCTGCGCGACAAGGCCACGGTGACCGCCCAGGCCACCAAGATCACCGCCGACGCCGAGGCTTACGCCCGCGAAGCGGTGATCAAGGCGGACGGCGCGTTGCAGCCGAAGCTCGACGCGCTGATCGCGATCAACAAGGTCTGGGCCGAAGCCGCCGCCCAGGCCCCCGTCCCCAGCGTAATGATGGGCGCCGGCGCCAACGGCGCGGCGAGCCGCCAGGACGAGATCGGCCAGCTGATGGGCGTTCTGGCGACCAAGGCCGCCCGCGACCTGGCTCTCGACCTCAAGGTCAAGGACTGATCCAGGCAGCAAAAAAAAGCGCCCCGCGGGGCGCTTTCTTGTTTCCGGCTCAGGCCACCAGGTCCACCGGGAGGCCGCTGTGGAAGCGGAATTCGTTGTCCGGACTGCTGATCAGCTCGGCCTCCTTGGCCCGCACCACCTCGATCGTCCGCTCCACGTCGGCCTCGTCGCCGTACTGGTAGGCCAGCTTCAGGTAGTCCTGGAAATGCCGCGACTCGGACTTCAGCAAACCGCCGTAGAATTTCGCCAGCTCCGCGTCCAGGTGCGGCACCAGGGCGGCGAAGCGCTCGCAGGAACGCGCCTCGATGAAGGCGCCGACCACCAGCGTATCGGTCAGCCGCTGCGGCTCCTGCTTGCGCACCAGGTCGCGCAGCGCCGAGGCGTAGCGGGAGGCGCTGACATTGACCACCGGGATGCCGCGTTTCTTCAGGATCGCCAGCACCTGCTCGAAGTGGCGCAGCTCCTCGCGCGCCAGGCGGCTCATCTTGTTCACCAGGTCCAGGCGGCCGGAGTACTTGCCGATCAGTTGCATCGCCGTCGCCGCGGCCTTCATCTCGCAGGCCTTGTGGTCCAGCAGCATGACGTCCTGGCGCTCCAGGGCCGCCTCGACCCAGGCGGCGGGAGTGGAACAGGCGAGGAATTGGTCGATCTCGGGCAACATGGCGCAGGTCACTCATTCTGGAAAGGGTCTGCCACGACGCTGGTCGGGGCAGGAAAGGCGGAGCATTATACGGAAGCTGCGGTGGTCGGGCAGGCCGACCCGTTTGATATGCATCAAGAACAGCGGCTGGATTGCGTCTAGAGTTGTTTCAGCGATAACCACAAGCACTCAGGGAGACGATCATGCAAGCCATTCGCAGCATCCTCGTGGTGATTGAACCGGACCAGCTGGAAGGTCTCGCCCTGAAACGGGCACAACTGATCGCCGGCGTGACCCAGTCGCACCTGCACCTGCTGGTCTGCGAGAAGCGCCGCGACCACAGCGCCGCCCTCAATGACCTGGCCCAGGAACTGCGCGAGGAAGGCTACAGCGTCTCGACCAACCAGGCCTGGAAGGACTCCCTGCACCAGACCATCATCGCCGAGCAACAGGCCGAAGGCTGCGGGCTGATCATCAAGCAGCACTTTCCCGACAACCCGCTGAAAAAGGCCATCCTCACCCCGGACGACTGGAAACTGCTGCGCTTCGCGCCCTGTCCGGTACTGATGACCAAGACCGCCCGGCCCTGGACGGGCGGAAAGATCCTCGCCGCGGTCGACGTCGGCAACAACGACGGCGAGCACCGCTCCCTGCACGCCGGGATCATCAGCCATGCCTACGACATCGCCGGCCTGGCCAAGGCCACGCTGCATGTGATCAGCGCCCACCCCTCGCCGATGCTCTCCTCTGCCGACCCGACCTTCCAGCTCAGCGAAACCATCGAGGCCCGCTATCGCGAGGCCTGCCGCACCTTCCAGGCCGAGTACGGTTTCAGCGACGAACAATTGCACATCGAGGAAGGTCCGGCCGACGTGCTGATCCCGCGCACCGCGCAGAAGCTCGACGCGGTGGTCACCGTGATCGGCACCGTGGCGCGCACCGGGTTGTCCGGCGCGCTGATCGGCAATACCGCGGAAGTGGTGCTGGATACCCTGGAAAGCGACGTGCTGGTGTTGAAGCCGGACGACATCATCGCCCACCTGGAGGAGCTGGCCAGCAAGGAGTGACCGCTGGTCGGACGAAAAAGCCGCCCAAGGGCGGCTTTTTCGCTGGAGACACCGCCTATCTGTCGATCGCCTGCAGGAACGAGGGCGCGATGTAGCGCTGGTAATGCGCTTCCGACAGCAGGAAGAATTCCCGGTCGATGGCATCGCGCAGGTCCGGCAGGCTCCAGTCGCGGAATTCCGGCAGCAGTGCCACGCCGTAGGCTTCGATCTGGTTGATCAGCCGGGAACCGCGGGCGATCAACTGGTAGGCCCAGCAATAGGGGGACTGCTCGGGGACGAAACGGATCTGCCGCTGCTCCAGTTGCAGGCGCAGGCGCGCGGCGTCGAAGACTTCCAGCTTGGCGGCCATCACCTGGGCCAGCAACTGCTCAAGGCGACTCCAGACAGCCCGCTTTTCCTCGGCGTCGTAGAGGTTCCAGTTGACCACCTCATGGTGGAAACGCTTGCAGCCACGGCATACCAGGTCGCCGTATACCGTGGAGCAAAGCCCTACGCAGGGGGTTTTGATTCTTTGCGAAGACATGGCCGGGACAACGAAAACAAAGCGGCATCTTAGCCCTTTGTCTAATCAAGTTCACCCTGTGGTTCCTAGGGTTTCCGACTTAACTTTGCGTCGAGTTTCCAGTAATATTGGTCCGCCTTTTTAGGCGCCAATGTCCGTTAGAAGCTGTTTTCAAAGCGTCACGAGCACAGTTTCCGGCAGGTACGCTGGCGACGGCGCCTCCCTCAAGCGTCTCGCCAGCCCCACCCCAGCCCGCCGGCGTAAAACTTTGAAAACAGCTTCTGTCTGGAACCTGCCGATGCCCTCGTAGGTTGGTGGATTACCGTCCACCTGGGCCTGACGAGCGGATCTGCGTCGGTTCCTGGATACGTGTCCCCCGGGACCACTGATGAGGGAAATACTGTGCTTGAAGCCTACCGCAAACACGTAGAAGAGCGTGCCGCCCAGGGTGTCGTGCCCCAACCGCTGAACGCCGAACAGACCGCAGGCCTGGTCGAGCTGCTGAAGAACCCGCCGGCTGGCGAAGAAGAATTCCTCCTTGACCTGATCACCAACCGCGTACCGCCGGGCGTCGACGAAGCCGCCTACGTCAAGGCCGGATTCCTTTCCGCCATCGTCAAGGGCGAAGCCACCTCCCCCCTTATCGACAAGCAACGTGCCGCCGAGCTGCTGGGCACCATGCAGGGCGGCTACAACATCGCCACCCTGGTCGAACTGCTGGACGACGCCGAACTGGCCAACACCGCCGCCGAACAGCTGAAGCACACCCTGCTGATGTTCGACGCCTTCCACGACGTCGCCGAGCGCGCCAAGAAGGGCAATGCCGCGGCCAAGTCCGTGCTGCAATCCTGGGCCGATGGCGAGTGGTTCAAGGCCAAGCCGGAAGTCCCGGAAAAGCTGACGCTCACCGTATTCAAGGTCCCCGGCGAAACCAACACCGACGACCTCTCCCCGGCCCCCGACGCCTGGTCGCGCCCGGACATCCCGCTGCACGCCCTGGCCATGCTGAAGATGGCCCGCGACGGCATCGAGCCGGTCCAGCCGGGTTCGGTCGGTCCGCTGAAGCAGATCGAAGCGGTCAAGGCCAAGGGCTTCCCGGTCGCCTACGTCGGCGACGTGGTCGGCACCGGCTCCTCGCGCAAATCCGCCACCAACTCGGTGCTGTGGTTCTTCGGCGACGACATTCCGTTCGTGCCGAACAAGCGTGCCGGCGGCTTCTGCTTCGGCACCAAGATCGCGCCGATCTTCTACAACACCATGGAAGATGCCGGCGCCCTGCCGATCGAGTTCGACTGCACCAACCTGGCCATGGGCGACGTCATCGACGTATACCCCTATGAAGGCAAGGTCGTTCGCCACGACAGCGGCGAAGTGGTCACCACCTTCGAGCTGAAGACCCCGGTCCTGCTCGACGAAGTCCGCGCCGGCGGCCGTATCCCGCTGATCGTCGGCCGTGGCCTGACCGAGAAGGCCCGCGCCGAGCTGGGCCTGGGCGCCTCCGACCTGTTCCGCAAGCCGGAAGCACCGGCCGATAGCGGCAAGGGCTTCACCCTGGCGCAGAAAATGGTCGGCCGCGCCTGCGGTCTGCCGGAAGGCCAGGGCGTGCGCCCGGGCACCTACTGCGAACCGAAGATGACCACCGTCGGTTCCCAGGACACCACCGGCCCGATGACCCGCGACGAACTGAAGGACCTCGCCTGCCTCGGCTTCTCCGCCGACCTGGTGATGCAGTCCTTCTGCCACACCGCGGCCTATCCGAAGCCGATCGACGTCAAGACCCACCACACCCTGCCCGACTTCATCATGACCCGTGGCGGCGTGTCGCTGCGCCCGGGCGACGGCATCATCCACAGCTGGCTGAACCGCATGCTGCTGCCCGATACCGTTGGTACCGGCGGCGACTCGCACACCCGCTTCCCGATCGGCATCTCGTTCCCGGCCGGCTCCGGCCTGGTGGCCTTCGCCGCCGCCACCGGCGTGATGCCGCTGGACATGCCGGAGTCGGTGCTGGTGCGCTTCAAGGGCAAGCTGCAACCGGGCATCACCCTGCGTGACCTGGTCCATGCGATCCCTTACTACGCGATCCAGCAGGGCCTGCTGACCGTCGAGAAGAAAGGCAAGAAGAACATCTTCTCCGGCCGCATCCTCGAGATCGAAGGCCTCAACGACCTGACCGTGGAACAGGCCTTCGAGCTGTCCGACGCCTCGGCCGAGCGTTCCGCCGCCGGCTGCACCATCAAGCTGCCGGAACAGGCGATCGCCGAGTACCTGAAGTCCAACATCACCCTGCTGCGCTGGATGATCGGCGAAGGCTACGGCGACCCGCGCACCCTGGAGCGTCGCGCCCAGGCGATGGAAGCCTGGCTGGCCAAGCCGGAGCTGCTGGAAGCCGACAAGGACGCCGAGTACGCCGCGGTGATCGAGATCGACCTGGCCGACGTCAAGGAGCCGGTGCTCTGCGCGCCGAACGATCCGGACGACGCGCGCCTGCTGTCGAGCGTACAGGGCCGCAAGATCGATGAAGTGTTCATCGGCTCCTGCATGACCAACATCGGTCACTTCCGCGCCGCCGGCAAGCTGCTGGACAAGGTCAAGGGCGGTATCCCGACCCGTCTGTGGCTGGCTCCGCCGACCAAGATGGACGCCCACCAGCTGACCGAGGAAGGCTACTACGGCATCTACGGCAAGGCTGGCGCGCGCATGGAAATGCCGGGCTGCTCGCTGTGCATGGGCAACCAGGCTCGCGTCCAGACCGGTTCCACCGTGGTCTCCACTTCGACCCGTAACTTCCCGAACCGTCTGGGCGATGCCACCGATGTGTTCCTGGCATCGGCCGAGCTGGCGGCGGTCTCCTCGATCCTCGGCAAACTGCCGACCGTGGAGGAGTACATGGCCTACGCAAAGGACATCGACAGCATGGCTGCCGACGTCTACCGCTACCTCAGCTTCGACCAGATCGCCGAGTTCCGCGAAGCGGCTGCGAACGCCAAGATCCCGGTCGTCCAGGCCTGATCCAGCGACGCGTCGAACAAGCCCCGCCCCGTGCGGGGCTTTTTCTTGCCCGGCGAAAACCCCCGCGCCGCCTGGCATAGCGCTTGCTGTGGCAGCTATGGAAAAGCGCGCCGACGACGGCGACGGCGCACTGGAAAACGGGACGGCCCGCGCCGCCCTCCCGCACTCGAGGTGGTGATGACAGACAGAGCGATACGCAGCCAGGCCTGGGCCGGCGGTTCCGACGCACCGGAAAAGAGCGCCCTGGACATCGGTTTCATGGCGCTGACCGATTCGGCCTCGCTGATCGTGGCCGCCACCCAGGGCTTCGCCCAGCCCTACGGCCTCACGCTCAATCTCAGGCGCCAACCGTCCTGGGCCGCCTTGCGCGACAAGCTGCTCAGCGGCGAGCTGGATGCCGCGCAGTGCCTGTACGGGCTGGTCTACGGCGTCCAGCTCGGCCTCGGCGGCAGCGCGGCAAGCGAGATGGCGGTGCTCATGGGACTGTGCCAGAACGGCCAGGCGATCAATCTTTCCGAACCGCTGAAGCAGGCTGGCGTGACCAGTGCGGAGGCACTGCTCCGGCATCGGCGCCAGAATGGTGCACGCCTGACCCTGGCGCAGACCTTTCCCACCGGTACCCACGCGCTCTGGCTGAACTACTGGCTGGCGAGCATCGGTCTGCATCCGCTGCACGACGTGCACAGCGTGGTGGTTCCACCGGCGCAGATGGTCGGCCATCTGCAGGCCGGGCGCATCGACGGGTTCTGCGCCGGCGGCCCCTGGGGCGCCCTGGCCGTGGACCAGGGCCAGGGCTTCACCATCGCCACCAGCCAGGCGATCTGGCCGGACCACCCGGAAAAGGTCCTCGGCACTACCCGCGCCTTCGTCGACGCCTACCCGAACACCGCCCGCGCGCTGGTCATGGCGGTCCTCGACGCCAGCCGCTTCATCGAACAGAACGCCGAGAACCGCCTGGGCACCGCGCAACTGATCAGCGGCCGCGACTATGTCGACGCTCCGCTCGGCGCGATCCAGCCGCGCTTCTTCGGCCGCTACCAGGACGGCCTCGGCAACGCCTGGCAGGACCCGCATCCGCTGCGTTTCTACGCCGACGGCGAAGTCAACCGGCCCTGGCTCTCGGATGGCATGTGGTTCATGACCCAGTTCCGCCGCTGGGGCCTGCTGCGCGAAGACCCGGACTACCTGGGCATCGCCCGCAGGGTCCAGCAGACCGCGCTGTACCGCGATGCCGCGACGGCCCTTGGCCTGTGCCTGGACGGCGCCGACATGCGCCGCTCGACACTGATCGACGGGCGCACCTGGGACGGCAGCGACCCCGCCGGCTACGCCCGCAGCTTCCCGATCCACGCCCTGGCCGAAACCGGCCAGGGCATCGACCTCTGACCCTGGTGCGCCCGCCATGCTGCGTATCCTGCTGATCGACGACACGCCGAAGAAAGTCGGACGCCTCAGGGCCGCCCTGCTCGAGAGCGGTTTCGAAGTGGTGGACGAGTCGGGGCTGACCATCGACCTGCCGGCGCGCGTCGAAGCGCTGCGTCCCGACGTGATCCTGATCGACACGGAGTCTCCCGGCCGCGACGTGATGGAGCAGGTCTGCCTGGTCAGCCGCGACCAGCCGCGCCCGATCGTGATGTTCACCGACGAGCACGATCCGGGAGTGATGCGCCGCGCCATCCAGTCCGGGGTCAGCGCCTACATCGTCGAAGGCATCCAGGCCAGCCGCCTGCAACCGATCCTCGACGTGGCCATGGCGCGCTTCGAGAGCGACCAGGCGCTGCGCGCTCAACTGCAGGCGCGCGAGGCGCAGCTGGCCGAGCGCAAGCGCATCGAGCTGGCCAAGGGCCTGCTGATGAAGATGAAGCATTGCGGCGAGGAGGAGGCCTACACGCTGATGCGACGCCAGGCCATGAGCCGCCAGCAGAAGCTGATCCAGGTCGCCGAGCAGATCATCGCCATGCACGACATGCTCGGCGGCTGAATCCGGCTGGGCAGCTGGCGATCATATCGCCAGCCACCCTGCTGGCCCCCGGCGCAGAGCGGCGCGGCTATGCTCGTGCGCCCGGAACGGCCCTATCCGTTCTGGGAGCTACCCTCTCGCCACCCTCGACTAGCATGACCAGGGAGGCCCGCAGTGGACGCCCAGGGCTAGGAGCCGCAGGCGTCCGCCCGAACCGCACCGCCGACTCAGCGGTCAGGAGATGCTCAGCATGATCGATCTCAGCACCTGGAACCTTACCATTCCCACCGAACCCACCCCGCAGGTGATCACCACCCAGCAACTCAACAACGGCTACCAGAGCCAGTACTTCCAGCAAGGCAACGATGGCGGCCTGGTCTTCTGGGTGCCCATCGACGGCTCGCACACCGAGGACAGCACCTATCCTCGCACCGAACTGCGCGAAACCCAGGCCGACGGCAGCCTCGACAACTGGTACTACTGGCAGGCCGACAACGAATTGCGGGTGACCATGAGCGTCGAGAAGGTCCCCTCGAAGAACAAGGTGATCATCGGCCAGATCCACAGCAAGTCGCCACAGACCGACGACGGCGAACCTCTGGTGAAGCTGCAGTACTACTACAAGCCCGAGGAAGGCCTCGGCCGGGTCGAGGCGCTGGTACGCAACCACCCGGACGATTCCTATAGCCGCAACGTGTCGATCCTCGAGCAGGTACGCCTGGGCGAGCGTTTCAACTACAGCCTGCGCGTCACCTCCAGCGGCGAGTTGGCGGTGCGCGCACGCAGCCAGGACGGCGAAGAGGACGCTTACTACCAGACCCTCGGCAGCGCCTGGAACGACCAGTTGCTCTATTTCAAGGCCGGCGCCTACGTGAACGACAACGCCGGCGACAGCGGCGAAGGCAGCCGCGTGACCATCTACCACCTGAACACCGCCCATCGCTGAACCGCCGACGGCGCACGGACGCGCCGCCCCAGCCCTGTGCAAGCCCCCGACGCCTGCCACCGCGGCGTGCACGCCGACGCCATGGTTGTCCCTGCAACCGCTCTACGCCGCGCTTTCGACAACTTGGCAAAGAGCTTGCTACGTCCTGCCTGACGGTAGCCAACGGCGGTTACCCATCCCCGACAAAGACGTCGCGCGGCCTCTCCTTCCCGGCAGAGGCCCGTGGCGTCTTCGTCGTTTCGCCCCAGCGTCGGGGCGGGTGGGTGGTCCGCTGTCGGACGCTCACCTTGTAGCGATGCAACTTCCGCCGGGCGGCCGTTCCGCCCCGATTCCGCTGGATACGAGGTGTTCGATGAACAACAGCTTCTGGAAGGCCGGCCATGCGCCGACCCTGTTCGCGGCGTTTCTCTATTTCGACCTGAGCTTCATGGTCTGGTACGTGCTCGGCCCGCTGGGGGTGCAGATTGCCGGCGACCTGCAACTGAGCACCCAACAGCGCGCGATGATGGTCGCCACGCCGATCCTCGCCGGCGCCGTACTGCGCTTCCTGCTCGGCCTGCTGGCCGATCGCTGGTCGCCGAAGAGCGCCGGCATCCTCGCCCAGGTCATCGTCATCGCCGCCCTGGCGGCCGCCTGGCTGCTGGGCGTGAACAGCTATGCGCAGGCACTGCTGCTGGGGTTGTTCCTCGGCTTCGCCGGGGCATCCTTCGCCGTGGCCCTGCCGCTCGCATCGCAATGGTACCCGCCGCAACACCAGGGCAAGGCCATGGGCATCGCCGGCGCGGGCAACTCCGGCACCGTGCTCGCCGCCCTCTTCGCCCCCGGCCTGGCCGCCGCGTTCGGCTGGAACAACGTGTTCGGCTTCGCCCTGCTGCCGCTCGTCCTGACCCTCCTGGTGTTCGCCATGGTCGCGCGCAACGCCCCGCAGCGGCCGGCGCCCAAGGCCATGGGCGATTACCTGAAAGCCCTCGGCGACCGCGACAGCTGGTGGTTCATGTTCTTCTACAGCGTCACCTTCGGCGGCTTCCTCGGCCTGGCCAGCACCCTGCCCGGCTATTTCCACGACCAGTACGGCCTGAACCCAGTGACCGCCGGCTACTACACCGCCGCCTGCGTCTTCGCCGGCAGCCTGATGCGCCCGCTCGGTGGCGCCCTCGCCGATCGCATCGGCGGCATCCGCAGCCTGCTGATGGTGTACACCCTGGCCGCCATCTGCATCGCCGCGGTCGGTTTCCACTTGCCCAGCGCGATGGCCGCCCTCGGCCTGTTCGTGGTCGCCATGCTCAGTCTCGGTGCCGGCAATGGCGCGGTGTTCCAGTTGGTACCGCAGCGCTTCCACAAGGAAATCGGCGTGATGACCGGGCTGATCGGCATGGCCGGCGGCATCGGCGGCTTCTGCCTGACTGCCGGCCTCGGCGCGATCAAGCAAAGCACCGGCGACTACCAGCTCGGCCTGTGGCTGTTCGCCAGTCTCGGCGTGCTGGCCTGGTTCGGCCTCCACGGGGTGAAGCGGCGCTGGCGCACCACCTGGGGCTCGGCCGCGGTTACCGCCGCGCGGGTCTGAGCGTGGGGCTGCGACTGAGCATCGGCGAGGCCAGCGCCTGCGGGCCTCGCACGGAAAACCAGGACGCGCTGCGGGTGGTCACCCCGGCGCCGGCCCTGGCCGCCAGCAAGGGACACCTGCTGGCCATCGCCGACGGTGTCAGCCAGTGCGCCGATGGCGGCCTGGCGGCGCGCAGCAGCCTGCAAGCGCTGGCCCTGGATTACTATGCGACTCCGGAAACCTGGGCCATCGTGCAGTCCCTGGACCGCCTGCTGCTGGCGCAGAACCGCTGGCTACAGGCCAACGGCGGCGGCCAGCCGCTGCTCACCACCCTCACCGCCCTGGTGCTGCGCGGCACCCGCTACACCCTGGCCCACGTCGGCGATTGCCGGGCCTACCTGTGGCGCGACGGCGAGTTGCTCCGGCAGACCAGCGACCACGTCTGGGAACAGCCGCACATGCAACACGTGCTGACCCGCGCCCTGGGACTGGACCAGCATCTGGTGGTCGACTATCTGGAAGGCGATCTGGAGCCCGGCAGCCAGTGGCTACTGGTCAGCGACGGCGTCTGGGCGACGCTGGGCGACAGCGGCATCCGCAGCATCCTGCGCAACGCCGAAGAGCCGCAGCGCAGCGCCGAGGCTCTGGTTCGCGCCGCCCACCTGGCAGGCAGCCAGGACAACGCCAGCGCCCTGCTGGTGCGCGTGGAAGCCGTGCCCGCAGGCAGCCTCGGCGACGCCCTCGCGCAACTGGGCCACTGGCCACTGCCGCCACCGCTGAAGCCCGACCAGCTCTTCGAAGGCTGGCGGGTCCGGCAGTTGCTCGGCGAATCCCGCCAGTCCCTGCTCTACCGGGTCGAGGATGGCCAGGGCCAACCCTGGCTGCTGAAGACCCTTCCCGCCGCACGTGCCGACGATCCGCTGGCAACCCAGGCCCTGCTGCTCGAGGAATGGTTCCTGCGCCGCGTCCAGGGCCGGCATTTCCCCGAGCTGCACGGATTGGCGCAACGCCAGCATCTGTATTACCTGATGCGCGAGCACCCCGGAGAGACTCTCGCCGAGCGCTTGCGCAACCATGGCCCGCTGTCGCTGCCGGAGTGGCTGGGGCTGGCCAACCAGCTGCTGCGCGGGCTTGGCCAGTTGCATCGACGCAACCTGCTGCACCGCGACCTCAAGCCGGAAAATCTCCACCTCGGCCGCGACGGCGAGCTGCGCCTGCTGGATTTCGGCCTGGCCTGGTGTCCGGGATTGTCGCGCGAAGACCCCCATCTGCTACCGGGTACGCCCAGCTACCTGGCGCCGGAGTGCTTCTCCGGCACCTCGCCCTCGGTGCGCCAGGATCTCTACGCCACCGGCGTCTGCCTCTACCAGGCGCTGACCGGGCGCTATCCCTATGGCGAGATCGAAGCCTTCCAGCACCCGCGCTTCGGTCGCCCCGTCCCGCCCAGCCGCTATCGCCCCGACCTGCCGGCCTGGATCGACGACCTGCTGCTGCGCGCCGTCGCCTGCGACCCCGCACAGCGCTTCGAGACCGCCGAGGAATGGCTGCTCTCGCTGCAACAGGGAGAAGCGTTGCCGGCCGCGGCACCCCGCCCATTGCTGGAGCGCGAACCGCTGCAGACCTGGCGCGCCATCGCCCTGCTGTCCCTGGCCGCCAACCTGGCGCTACTCCTGGTCTGGCTGAAGGGCTGAGTGGCACCAGCCCGGTGCGATACGCCCCGGCACGGAGCAGAAAGACCGCGGTGAGGCCCCGCGTTATCCCTGCAAGGCCATGGAGATAGGCAATAGCGCAAGTTGGCACGGCGCCTGCTTGGGTTCTCCCGACAATCGACAACAAAGCGCCTGCCTCAACGACGAGGCGGCGTTTCCCGACCGAACGGGACCTGGACAAAGGCGTCCTGCTGGCAACAGCGGGACGCCTTTTTTGTTTGCGCCAACCTTATGCAGGAGCTACTCCGCATGAAGAAGATCAAGCTGGTGATGGTCGGCAACGGCATGGCCGGGGTCCGTACCCTGGAAGAACTGCTCAAGCTCAACTCGGACTTCTACGACATCACGGTGTTCGGCGCCGAGCCCCATCCCAACTACAACCGCATCCTGCTGTCCCCGGTACTGGCCGGCGAGCAGACCTTCGAGGAAATCGTCCTCAACGACCTCAACTGGTATGCGGAAAACGGCATCAAGCTCCTCCTCGACCGCAAGGTGGTGCAGATCGACCGGGTCCGCCGCAGGGTGGTCGCCGCGGACGGCAGCGAGGCCGAGTACGACCGCCTGCTGCTGGCCACCGGCTCGGTCCCCTTTATCCTGCCGATACCCGGCAATCGGCTGCAGGGCGTGATCGGCTACCGCGACATCGCCGACACCCAGGCCATGATCGACTGCGCCCGGACCCACAGCCACGCGGTGGTGATCGGCGGCGGCCTGCTCGGCCTGGAGGCGGCCAACGGCCTCAAGCAACGCGGCATGGACGTGACCGTCGTGCACCTCTCCGACTGGCTGCTGGAACGCCAACTGGACCGCACCGCCGGCAAACTCCTGCAAGGCGCGCTGGAAGCCCGCGGCATCCGCTTCCGCCTGAACACCCAGACCCAGGAACTGATGGACAACGGCAGCGGCCGGGTCTGTGCCGTGCAGTTCAACGACGGCGACGTGATTCCCGCCGACCTGGTGGTAATGGCCGCCGGCATCCGCCCCAATACCGAGCTGGCCGAAAGCGCGGGCATCCCCTGCAACCGCGGCATCCTGGTCAATGACACCCTGCAGACCTACGACCCACGCATCTATGCGGTCGGCGAATGCGCCAACCACCGTGGCATCGCCTACGGCCTGGTTGCGCCGCTGTTCGAGCAGGCCAAGGTCTGCGCCAACCACCTGGCTCATCTCGGTTACGCCCGCTACCAGGGCTCGGTGACCTCGACCAAGCTCAAGGTGACCGGTATCGACCTGTTCTCCGCCGGCGACTTCATCGGCGGCGAAGGCAGCGAGACCATCACCCTTTCCGACCCCATCGGCGGCGTCTACAAGAAGCTGGTGATCAAGGACGATGTACTGGTCGGCGCCTGTCTCTACGGCGACACCGCCGACGGCGGCTGGTACTTCCGGCAGATCCGCGAGAACCACAACGTCGCGCAGATCCGCGACCACCTGATGTTCGGCGAGAACGCCCTCGGCGATGTCGGCCACCAGGGCCAGAACAGCGCCGCGAGCATGCCCGACACGGCCGAAGTATGCGGCTGCAACGGCGTCTGCAAGGGCACCATCGTCAAGGCCATACAAGAACACGGCCTGTTCAGCGTCGACGAAGTCAAGAAACACACCAAGGCCGCCAGCTCCTGTGGCTCCTGCGCGGGATTGGTGGAACAGATCCTGATCAGCACCGTCGGCGGCGCCGCCGACGTCAAGCCGAAGAGCGAGAAGGCCATCTGCGGCTGCAGCGACCTCAACCACGGGCAGATCCGCAAGGCCATTCGCGAACACCGGCTGACCAGTCTCGACGCCGCCATGCGCTTCATGGACTGGAAGACCCCGAACGGCTGTGCCACCTGCCGCCCGGCCCTGAACTACTACCTGATCTCAACCTGGCCGGGAGAAGCCAAGGACGATCCGCAGTCGCGCCTGATCAACGAACGCGCCCACGCCAACATCCAGAAGGACGGCACCTACTCGGTGGTACCGCGGATGTGGGGCGGCGTGACCAACGCCGCCGAGTTGCGGCGCATCGCCGACGTCGCCGACAAGTACCAGGTGCCGATGGTCAAGGTCACCGGCGGCCAGCGCATCGACCTACTGGGGGTGAAGAAGGACGACCTGCCGGCCATCTGGAAAGACCTCGACATGCCCTCCGGACATGCCTACGGCAAATCCATCCGCACCGTGAAGACCTGCGTCGGCAGCGAGTTCTGCCGCTTCGGCACGCAAAACTCGACGCAGCTGGGCATCGATCTGGAACACGACCTGTTCAACATGTGGTCGCCGCACAAGGTCAAGCTGGCGGTCTCCGGCTGCCCGCGCAATTGCGCCGAGGCCGGGATCAAGGACGTCGGCATCATCGGCGTGGACTCCGGTTGGGAGATGTACATCGGCGGCAACGGCGGGATCAAGACCGAGGTCGCGGAGTTCTTCGTCAAGCTCAAGACCGCCGAAGAAGTGCGCGAATACAACGGCGCCTTCCTCCAGCTCTACCGCGAGGAAGCCTTCTACCTGGAGCGCACGGTGCATTACCTGCAGCGGGTCGGCATGGAGCACATCCGCAAGGCGGTGGTCGAGGACGCGGAAAACCGCAAGGCGCTCAACGACCGCCTGCAATTCGCCCTCTCCTTCGAGCAGGACCCATGGAAGCAGCGCATCGAACAGCCGCAATTGAAGAAGGAGTTCGAACGGATTCCGCTCAAGCAACTGGAAAACGTCTGAATCCCTTGTCCGGGCCGTCCCACGGCGGCCCTCCCCCTACCGGAGTGAACCGATGAACTGGCTGGATATCTGCGCCCTCGATGAAATCAACCCGCTGGGCTCGCGCGTGGTCGCCGGCCCGAAAGGCGACATCGCCATCTTCCGCGCCGCCGACGACCAGGTCTTCGCCCTCGATGACCGCTGCCCGCACAAGGGCGGCCCGCTGTCCCAGGGCCTGATCTACGGCAAGCGAGTGGCCTGTCCGTTGCACAACTGGCAGATCGAACTGGAGAGCGGCGAAGCCGTGGCCCCGGACCAGGGCTGCGCCCATCGCCACCCGGTGCGGGTGGAGAACGGACGGGTGCTGCTCGGCCTGGACAGCGTGGCGCTGTGCGCCTGATCTCTCGCCGATAACAGGAGCCGAGCATGTCGACAGATTCCCCGCTGCGCACCACCGCTTCGACCTGCTGCTACTGCGGCGTGGGTTGTGGCGTCCTGATCGAACACGACGGCGAACGCATCCTCGGCGTGCAAGGCGACCCGCGGCACCCGGCCAACTTCGGCAGACTCTGCAGCAAAGGCGCCAGCCTGCACCTGACCGGCGACCTCCAGGCCCGCGCGCTGTACCCCCAACTGCGCCTCGGCAAGCAAATGGCGCGGGCTCGCAGCGACTGGGAGAGTGCCCTGGAACATGCCGCCGGGCGTTTCGCCGAGACCATTCGCGAACACGGGCCGGACAGCGTGGCCTTCTATATCTCCGGCCAGTTGCTGACCGAGGACTACTACGCCTTCAACAAGCTGGCGCGGGCCCTGGTCGGCACCAACAACATCGACAGCAATTCGCGCCTGTGCATGTCCTCGGCGGTGGTCGGCTACAAGCGCAGCCTGGGCGCCGACGCACCGCCCTGCAGCTACGAAGACCTCGACTGCGCCGATTGCGTGCTGATCGCCGGCAGCAACATGGCCTTCGCCCACCCGGTCCTGTTCCGTCGCCTGGAAGCCGCCAAGGCCGCTCGGCCGGAGATGCGCATCGTGGTGATCGACCCGCGGCGCACCGACACCTGCGAGCTGGCCGACCTGCACCTGGCGCTGCTGCCCGGCACCGACGTCGCACTGTTCCACGGCATCCTGCATATCCTGCTCTGGGAGGACTGGATCGACCGTTCGTTCATCGCCGAGCATACCGAAGGTTTCGCCGACCTGAAGGAACTGGTGCGCGACTACACCCCGGCCGCCGTCGCCGACATCTGCGGCATCGACCGCGCCGACCTGCAGCGCTGCGCCGAATGGATCGGCCGTTCGCCGCGCTTCCTTTCGCTCTGGTGCATGGGGCTCAACCAGTCCAGCGCCGGCAGCGCCAAGAACAGCGCACTGATCAACCTGCACCTGGCCACCGGCAAGATCGGCCGCGCCGGATGCGGGCCGTTTTCCCTCACCGGCCAGCCGAACGCCATGGGCGGTCGCGAGACCGGCAGCCTGGCCAACCTGCTGCCCGGCCACCGCGAAGCCGCCGATCCCGGCCATCGCGCCGAGGTGGCGCACTACTGGGGCGTGGAACAGTTGCCCACGTCCCCCGGTCTCAGCGCCATCGAGCTGTTCGATGCGGTCCACGACGGCCGGATCAAGGCGCTCTGGATCGCCTGTACCAACCCCGCGCAATCGCTGCCGGACCAGCGCAAGATCCACGAGGCCCTTGCCCGCTGTCCCTTCGTGGTGGTCCAGGAAGCCTTCGCCGGCACGGAAACCTGCCAATACGCCGACCTTTTGCTTCCAGCCGCATCCTGGGGAGAAAAGGAAGGCTCCGTGACCAATTCGGAACGGCGGGTCAGTCATGTCCGTCGGGCCGTTCCGCCCCCCGGGGAAGCACGCCAGGACTGGAACATCGTCTGCGACTTCGCGCGCCGCCTGGAAGGGCACCTGCGACCCGCTAAACCTGGCCTGTTCGCCTTTGCCGACAGCCGCAGCCTGTTCGACGAATACAAGCTGCTTACCGCCGGCCGCGACCTCGATCTTTCCGGCCTCAGCTACGCACTGCTCGACCGCCTGGGGCCGCAGCAATGGCCATTTCCCAGTGGCGCGGAGCACGGCACCGCACGGCTCTATGCAGACGGCCGCTTCCCTACCGCCTCGGGACGCGCGCAACTGGTCGCCGAACCCTACCGCGCCGCCCAGGAAAAACGTGACGCGCGCTACCCGCTGACCCTCAATACCGGACGCTTGCGCGACCAGTGGCACGGCATGAGCCGGACCGGCACCTGCGCACGCCTGTTCGGCCATGAAGAGGAGGCCCTGGTGCACCTGCATCCCGAGGAACTGCGCCGCCGCCAACTGCAGGACGGACAGCTCGTGCGCCTGAAGAGCCGGCGTGGCGCCCTGATCCTGCCAGTGAGTGCAGACGACTCGGTGCGCCCCGGCCAGGCCTTCCTGCCGATGCACTGGGGCGATCGCTTCCTCAAGGGCCTGGGCTGCAATGTCCTGACCCTGCCGGCGTTCGACCCCCTGTCGAAACAACCCGAACTCAAGCACGCCGGGGTTCAGGTCGAATCCGTCGAACTGCCCTGGCGCCTGTTCGCGCTGGTGGAAACCGATATCCAGGCGCGTTTCGAGGCCCTCCGTGCGCTGTGCGAAGTCTTCGACCACGCCAGCTTCAGTCTCGCCGGACGCGAGCGCCCCGCCCTGCTGGTCAGCGCCGCACACCATGAGGCACCTGGCGCAGACCTGCTGGAGCGGATAGATCGCCAACTCGAATTGCTCGACGGGCCGATCCTCGCCTACGACGACCCACGGCGCGCCATCGGCAAGCGCGTGCGCCTCGAAGACGGGCGCATCGTCGCCGTCCGGCTCGCCGGCGAAACCCTCGCCCGCGACTGGTTGAAAGAACTCTGGCTTACCGGCCGGGCCGATAGCGAGCTACGCCGCTGGCTGCTCGCGCCAATCGGCGCGGCACCGGGACGCCCCAGCCAGGGTGCGGGCGGCAAGACCCTGTGCAGTTGCCAGAACGTCAGCCAGCAAACGGTGCTCGGCGGCATCGCCCGCGGATTGGACCTGGACGGATTGAAGCGCGAGTTCGGCTGCGGCACCGGCTGCGGCTCCTGCGTACCGGAAATCAAGAGACTGCTGGCGGCCCCCCGGCCCATGGCGGCGAATGCCTGAGGAGAACGACGATGAGCGGTAAGGTCTGGCTGGTGGGTGCGGGTCCCGGCGATCCGGAACTGTTGACCCTGAAGGCAGTTCGCGCCCTGCAGGACGCGGATGTGGTGATGGTCGACGATCTGGTCAACCCGAGCATACTGGAGCACTGTCCGTCCGCCCGGCTGGTCCGAGTCGGCAAACGCGGCGGCTGCCGCTCCACACCGCAGGACTTCATCCAGCGCCTGATGCTGCGGCATGCCCGCCAGGGACGCAGCGTGGTGCGCCTGAAAGGCGGCGATCCATGCATCTTCGGCCGCGCCGGCGAAGAAGCCGAATGGCTGGCCCGGCACGGGATAGACAGCGAGATAGTGAACGGCATCACCGCCGGGCTGGCTGGCGCCACTGCCTGCGGTATACCGCTGACCTACCGCGGCATCAGCCGCGGCGTGACCCTGGTGACCGCGCATACCCAGGACGACAGCCCGCTGGCCTGGGAAGCCCTGGCACGCAGCGGTACCACGCTGGTGGTCTACATGGGCGTCGCCCGACTCGCGGAGATCCAGGCCGGGCTGCTGGCTGGAGGCATGGCCGAGGATACGCCGCTGGCGATGATCGAGAACGCCACCCTGGGCAACCAGCGCGAATGCCGCAGCAACCTCGGCGAGCTACTGCGGGACGCCGGACGTTTCGCCTTGAAAAGCCCGGCGATCCTGGTGATCGGCGAAGTAACCCGCGACATCGTGTCGCAACCGATTTCCCTGAGCGCCTGACGAGCGGTCTTTTTCCAGGCAAAGAAAAACCCGGCCTGAGCCGGGTTTTTCCTTAGAGGCTCAGCCGATTACTTGGCTTCAGCTTCTACTTCGGCTTCAACGCGACGGTTGATAGCGCGGCCTTCAGCGGTGGCGTTGTCGGCAACCGGGCGGGACTCGCCGTAACCAACAGCGTTCACGCGACCACCTTCTACACCGTACTCGTTGACCAGTACGTCACGAACGGCGTTGGCACGACGCTCGGACAGCTTCTGGTTGTAAGCGTCGGTGCCGACGGAGTCGGTGTGACCTTCAACGGTGGTGGAAGTGGACGGGTACTGCTTCATGAAGTCAGCCAGGTTCTTGATGTCAGCGTAGCTGTTCTCTTTGACCTTGGACTTGTCGAAGTCGAACTTCACGTCCAGCTGTACGCGTACGACTTCGGCGACAGCCGGGCAGCCGTTGGCGTCAACGGTGACGTTGGCCGGGGTATCCGGGCACTTGTCGACGTTGTCGCAAACGCCGTCGTTGTCGGAGTCGGAGCAAACGTCGGCAACCGGTTCCGGAGCCGGAGCGGCTTTCGAACCACCGAAGTTGAAGCCGACGCCCAGGCCAGCCATCCACTCGCCCTGGTGACCGTTGTCACGCTTCTCCAGACCGTACTGGCCGTCGAGGCTGGCCTTGGCGAAGAAGTTCTCGGTGAAGTAGTACTTCAGACCAGCGCCGATGTTGGCCATGGTCATCTGCTGACGGCCTTGGCTGTCGCTGTTGATGTTGGTGATGTTCTGGTGAGCCAGACCAGCCGACACGTACGGACGCAGACCTACGCCCGGGGTACCGAAGTGGTAGATGGCGTCCAGAGAGGTCAGGTTGCCGTGGACCTTCTTGTTGCCGGTTTCGTAGGTGCCACGAACGTCATGGTACTCACCGTAGGACAGCGCCAGCTCGACGTCGTCGGTCAGGAAGTAACCGATCGAGCCGCCGTACAGGTCCGCGTTCTTCATGTTGCGAACGCTGTCGGTGAAGTAGCGCTTGCCGAAGGCTTCGATCTCTACCGAGTTCTGGCCCTGGGCAAAGGCGTTCATTGCCGAAGCGGCAACCAGCGAGCCGATGACAACGCCTAAGGTGTTCTTCAGTTTCATCCGTTAAATCCCCATCTTGATGGTCAGTTAGTTGTCCAACAATCAGCCGCACAACTTGGGTGGCAAGTTTATCAGAACTTCCCGCATAGAGAGACAATATTTACCCAACTATGTTTCGGTCGCATCTGAAAACTTTTCGCGCAGGCGGTCCAGTGCCCGCTTGTAGCGCATTTTCGTCGCACTCAGACCCATGTGCATGATATCCGCTATCTCCTGAAACTCCAGTTCCGCGACGAAGCGAAGAACCAGAATCTCCCGATCTATCGGATTGACATGGACGAGCCAACGATCCAATCCGCCCCGCTCCTCAACCTTCGGCGACTTCTCCTCGGAAGCCTCCTCCAGCGGGTCGAGGCTGAGCGCATCCATCAATCGGCGCTTGCGGCGCTCCTTGCGGTACTGCGTGATGCACTCGTTGTACGTGATGCTATATAGCCATGTTTTGAACTTCGACTTGCCCTCAAAGTTCTTCAACCCGTACAAAACTTTCAGCATCACCTCCTGGCACACGTCGTCCGCGTCGCGGTCGTTGCCCAGGTAGCGGGCACAGACGTTGAACAGCGTGCGCTGGTAACGCCGCATCAATTCTTCATAGGCGCGCGTCACGTGGAACAGCTCCGAGTGCGCACGCTCGACCAGCTCTTCATCGGAAAGCTGGCGTGGGTCATACCGCTGTGACAGGGGGTGAGGCTTATTCAAGTGAGATCAGGCCAGTCATATCGTAAGCCGGGCCGCCCTGCAGAGCAGCCACGTCCATTATCTCTCCCGGATCAGCGGCTGGTAACTCGCTGATCGAGCAGTAGACGGTTGGCCAGCGACACAAGCTCTCCCTCTTCCGTCAGCAGGATGGTCTTGACCGTACCTATCTCTTCAATAGTGCCTTCAACGTCACCCACTTTCACCTGTTGTCCGACCTGATACAGCTCGCGGACGTAGATTCCTGCAATGATCTGCCCGGCGACCTCGCGGCTGCCCAGGCCCAGGGCCAGCGCAGCGGCCAGGCCGACGGTGATCAGGACGATGGCGATGATGTAGTTGAGCAGGTCGGTCTTGACCTCGAGCTGCCCCACCGCCACCGAGATGCTGATGATGATGACCAGCCACTGGGCGATCCGCCCCAGGCCGTTCGCGTATTCGAGGCCGACGCCGTCCGCCGCGCCGCGCACGACGCTGTTCACCAGTTGCGCCAGGAGCACGCCGACGATCAGCACCAGGGCCGCGCCGAACACCTTGGGCAGGTACAGGGCGAGGACGTCCAGCGTGGCGGATACCCGCTGCAGGCCGAGCGACTCGGCGGCGGATACGAGGAAGACGAGCAGCACGAACCAGTAGACGATCTTGCCGACCAGCGTCGAGACCGGAACCTGGATGCCGACCCGGGCCAGCAGCTTGGTCAGGCCGGTGCCACCCATCAGCCGGTCCAGGCCCAGCTTGGCCAGCAGCTTGGAAAGCAGCGCATCGAGCAGCTTGGCGATGACGAAGCCGAGCAGAACGACCACCAGGGCGCCGAGCAGGTTGGGAATGAAGCCTGCCAGCTTGCCCCACAGGGTGTTCATCGCGGTCAGCAAGCTCTGGGTCCAGATATCGAATTGCATGTTCACTCAGCCTTGTCAGCAGAAGATGCGTTTTTCGCGGAAATACGGGAAACCGGCGCCAGATGCGGCGAACCGTTGTTGATGCCGATCATCAGCGCCTGCAGCCAGTGCCCCATGAGGCTGAACAGGTCACCGGCGCCAACCTGGCGATTGGCGGTCTTCAGCACCCGTCCCAGACGCGCGTCGTCGTCCGGCTGGGGAGCCGAAGCCTTGAGCAGGTCCCGCAGGGACTCTTCGAACGGATCGTGCATGCACACCTCATGTCTGTACGAGGGAGTGACGCCCTCTCCTCACCCCAGGTCACGTCAGAGCCAGCGCAGCCGACGAAATACCCACCACTGGAAGGTGGCGACCCCGCCGATCAGCAGGCAGGCCAGCCAGAACCCATGCGGTGCATCCGCCCCCGGAATGCCGCCGACATTGATTCCCAGCAGGCCGGTGACGAAGCTCATCGGCAGGAAAAAGCCGGTGATTATACCAAGGAGATACATGGTGCGGTTCATCCGTTCGGTGATTCGCCGCGACTCGGCTTCCTGCAGGACGCTGATGCGCTCCCGTATCAACTCGAGCTCTTCGAGATTCCGCGTCAGCCGGTTGTTCAGCTCGTTCCAGTAATCGGCGTCGTCCTCGACGAACCAGGACAGCTTGTAGCGCGCCAGTTGCGAGTAGATGTCCCGCTGCGGCGCCAGGTAGCGCCGCAACCCCGCCGACCGGCGGCGCAGGGTACGCAACTGGTGCTGGTCGGGACTGGCGCGCTCGTCCGCCTCGACCAGTTCCTCGACAGCATCGAGCTGGTCGGCTATCCCGCTGATCAGCGTGTCGACGCGATCGGTCAGGTAGTGCGCGAGGTAGTACACGACCTCGGATGCCGTCTTCGGCCCTTTCCCCGCCTCCAGGTCCTCGAGCAGATCGGCCACCGCCTTCAGCGGCCGCAGGCGCAGCGAGATCACCCGGCGCGCGTCGGCGAATACCCGCAGCGAAACCATGTCTTCCGGCTCCGCGCCCGGATTCAGGTTCACTCCACGGAGGAACACCAGCAGGCTTTCGGCCCCGAGATCGAGCAAACGGGGGCGAGTCGCCTCCTCCAGCAGCAGATCGCAGGCAAACTCGCTGAGCCCCGCGGAATCCCGCAGCCAGGCCTGCGCTTCCGGTACGCCGCGGTCCCAGTGCAGCCAAAGGCTCTCCTCCGGCAGCAGGTCGAGCACCGCTATCTGGTTGCGTCCGACACGGCGTCCGCCGCCGCGCCCGTTGAGGACGTAGCCATAGATCAAGCCGCGCTCGTCACCCGACTCGTACGCTTGCATTGCGCTTCCCTTGGTAAAACGACCATTTCGACAGTAAAAACACAAGTCCAGTACCAGTCAATTCATGGACTTGCGGCATAACCTTAAAGCCAGTCCTGAGACCCATATGCGCGCCTCGGGTTCATTCCAGCAAAAAGCCCCGGGACGCTGCCTGCGTCACCGGGGCCGGAACGGCTGTTAAAAAGCCCTATTCGGGCATCTTCAAGGCCTGCGGAGAAACGATGATGCCGTTGTTGTCGGCATACACGAACTCGCCGGGGCGGAAGGTGACGCCGCCGAAGGTCACGGCGACGTTCAGATCGCCGATGCCGCGCTTGTCGGTCTTCAGCGGATGACTGGCCAGGGCCTGGACGCCGAGGTCGGTCTGGGCGATCACGTCGACGTCACGGATGCAGCCATATACGACGATCCCTTCCCAGCCGTTCTTCGCCGCTTTCTCGGCCAGCATGTCGCCCAGCAGGGCGCGGCGCAGCGAACCACCGCCATCGACGACCAGGACCTTGCCCTTGCCGTCCTTGTCGACCTGCTCCTTGACCAGCGAATTGTCTTCGAAGCACTTGATGGTGACGATCTCGCCGCCGAAGGAGTCGCGGCCGCCGAAGTTGCTGAACATGGGTTCGACGACCTGGACCAGCTCAGGATAGGCATCGCACAGATCGGGAGTGACGTAATGCATGGGAAGCTCCTGTGGGTGAAGGGATCGGCTCGGGCAGCTCCGGAGGATCATCGGCCGCCCGCCCCGGCGGCGCCGGCGTGACCGGAGCCGCCATTTGCGTCACATGTTAGCCGCTGATTCCGGCTTCCGATACGTCTAGCGCCTCACTCCACGCGGATTCGTCGCCCGCCGGCGATCGCTGGCGCAGCCAGCGCTCCACCAAGGGCCAGACCTCTAGCTGGGCCGCCTTGCCGATCAGCATCTCGATATGCCCGTAGTCCTCGGCGTAGCCAGCCTCGCGTCCGAGCAACAGGTATTCGCGCTCGGACGAGGCGAACTGCTCGAACAACTTGCGACAGGCCCAGGACGGGTCCTGCCGGTCCCCAGCCCCGGCGACCGCCAATAGCGGCACGTCGACTGCGGCGAGCCCCTTCCACCAGTCGTTGCCCGGCTCGCCGAAGCGGCCGAACAGCCCATGCCAACGCAGGACCTCCAGCGCCACGCCGACCGGCTCGTCTTCCGGGCCCTGCCGCCAACGGCTTCCGGATAGCGCGTCGACGCGGCGCAGCAGCAGGCGCGCGAGGATGCCTGCCATGGGCAACCTGAACAGCCAGTGCGCGGTGCTGACCTGGCTACCGAACAACGCCACGGAAGCGATCCGTGCCTGGTCCAGGTAGCCCCCGCCCAGCCCCGCCGCCAGCACCACCCCACCGAGGGAGTGGCCAATCCAGTGCGCCGGCTGCCCGCACTGCTCGTGGATGAAGGAGGCCAGCGCCGGCAGGTCGTAGCGCGCGTAGTCGGCGACCCGGTTGTCCCGGTAACCATCGTTGCGAATCGACAGGCCATGGCCGCGCATTTCCGGCAGCCAGACATCGAACCCCGCCCGCGCCAGGTAAGGACCTAATCCGAGCGCACGCGGCGAGTACCAGAAGCGGCGGTTGGAAAAACTCCCGTGCAGGAGGATCACAGGCGGTCCGCGCCGCTCGCCGGCGGCCTGCTGTCCGAGCCGGGTTACGACCAGCTCGACGCTGGCATCGGGGCTGTTGCCGGGCTTCAGGCGGTAGATGTCTTCGGTAAGGTCGGCGCGCAATTCGGCGCTGACCAGGGCGACAGGAAAGAGGCGACTACTGCTTTGCATGCTTGTCTTGTACAGGAGGCACGAAAAAGGGCGGTGTTACCCGCCCTTTCCGGATACAGCGAGGACCGATCAGGCCTGGTCTTGCCCCTCGGCGAGGAAGAACCAGGTATCCAGCACCGAGTCGGGGTTCAACGAGACGCTCTCGATGCCCTGCTCCATCAGCCAGCGGGCCAGGTCCGGGTGGTCCGACGGACCCTGGCCGCAGATGCCGATGTACTTGCCGGCCTTGTTGCAGGCAGCGATGGCGTTGGCCAGCAGCTTCTTCACCGCCGGATTGCGCTCGTCGAACAGGTGGGCAACGATGCCGGAATCGCGATCCAGGCCCAGGGTCAGCTGGGTCAGGTCGTTGGAACCGATGGAGAAGCCATCGAAGAACTCGAGGAACTCGTCGGCCAGCAGGGCGTTCGACGGCAGTTCGCACATCATGATGACCTTCAGTCCGTTCTCGCCGCGCTTCAGGCCGTTCCCGGCCAGCAGCTCGACCACCTGGCTCGCCTCGCCCAGGGTGCGCACGAAGGGCACCATGATCTCGACGTTGGTCAGGCCCATTTCGTTGCGGACCTTCTTCAGCGCACGACACTCCAGCTCGAAGCAGTCGCGGAACGACTCGCTGATGTAGCGCGAGGCGCCACGGAAGCCGAGCATCGGGTTCTCTTCTTCCGGCTCGTAGAGCTTGCCGCCGATCAGGTTGGCGTACTCATTGGACTTGAAGTCGGACAGGCGCACGATGACCTTCTTCGGCCAGAACGCCGCGGCCAGGGTGCTGATGCCCTCCACCAGCTTCTCGACGTAGAAGCCGACCGGATCGGGATAGCCGGCGATGCGCTTCTCCACGCTTTCCTTGATGTCCGCCGGCAGGCCGGCGAAGTTCAGCAACGCCTTGGGGTGCACGCCGATCATGCGGTTGATGATGAATTCGAGGCGGGCCAGGCCCACGCCTTCGTTCGGCAACTGGGCGAAATCGAAAGCGCGATCGGGATTGCCGACGTTCATCATGATCTTGAACGGAAGGTCGGGCATGGCGTCGACCGAGTTCTTGCGCACATCGAAACCGAGTTCGCCTTCGAAGATGAAGCCGGTATCGCCTTCGGCACAGGAAACGGTCACCCCCTGCCCATCCTGCAGGATCTGGGTGGCGTTGCCGCAACCGACCACCGCCGGGATGCCCAGTTCGCGAGCGATGATCGCCGCGTGGCAGGTACGCCCGCCGCGGTTGGTGACGATGGCGCTGGCGCGCTTCATCACCGGCTCCCAGTCCGGGTCGGTCATGTCGGAGACCAGGACGTCACCCGGTTGGACCTTGTCCATTTCCGACACGTCGTTGATCACCTTGACCGGACCGGCACCGATGCGCTGGCCGATGGCACGTCCTTCCACCAGGACGGTCCCCTTCTCTTTCAGCAGGTAGCGCTCCATGACCGTGGCGCTGGCGCGGCTCTTCACGGTTTCCGGGCGTGCCTGGACGATGTACAGCTTGCCGTCGTCACCGTCCTTGGCCCATTCGATGTCCATCGGGCGGCCATAGTGCTTCTCGATGATCATGGCCTGCTTGGCCAGCTCGGTGACCTCGGCGTCGCTCAGGGCGAAGCGGGCGCGATCGGCGCGATCGACGTCCACTACCTTGACCGAGCGACCGGCCTTGGCTTCGTCGCCGTAGATCATCTTGATCGCCTTGCTACCCAGGTTGCGGCGCAGGATGGCCGGACGCCCGGCTTCCAGGGTCGGCTTGTGGACGTAGAACTCGTCGGGGTTCACCGCGCCCTGGACCACGGTCTCGCCCAGGCCGTAGGCACCGGTGATGAAGACCACGTCGCGGAAGCCGGATTCGGTGTCCAGGGTGAACATCACCCCGGCGGTGCCGGTTTCCGAGCGGACCATGCGCTGCACGCCGGCGGACAAGGCGACCAGCTTGTGATCGAAGCCCTGGTGCACGCGGTAGGCGATGGCGCGGTCGTTGAACAGGGAGGCGAAGACCTCTTTTGCTGCGCGGATCACATTGTCCACGCCGCGGATATTGAGGAAGGTTTCCTGCTGGCCGGCGAACGAGGCGTCCGGAAGGTCTTCGGCGGTAGCGGAGGAACGCACTGCCACGGCGAGGTTGTCGTTGCCGTTGGCCAGGGCGGCGAAGGCCTGGCGGATCTCGCTGTCGAGACGGGCCGGGAACTCGGCTTCCATCACCCACTGGCGGATCTGCGCGCCGGTCTTGGCCAGGGCGTTGACGTCGTCGACGTCCAGGGCGTCCAGGGCCGCGTGGATACGGTCGTTGAGGCCACTCTGCTCGAGGAAGTCACGGTAGGCCTGGGCGGTGGTGGCAAATCCGCCGGGTACGGAAACGCCGGCACCGGCCAGGTTGCTGATCATCTCGCCGAGGGATGCGTTCTTGCCCCCCACATGCTCTACATCATGGACGCCGAGCTTATCGAGGGAAACTACGTACTCTACCAAGGTGATCTCTCCACTATTGAATTGGAAAAGCTCAAGCGGGGCCAGGAGCAGCTCCGCTGGATTCTGGCCTGGCCCTTAGAAATAAGTGACAATGCTGCGACAGAAAGGCCTCTGACAACGCGCGGCCTATCATAGCCAAGAATCGTTCCTACCTTAAGGCTTTCGGTGCAAATGAAACGAACCGCATTCTTCATCTCGGACGGCACCGGTATCACCGCCGAAACCCTGGGCCAAAGCCTTCTGGCACAGTTCGAGAACATCAGCTTCGTCAAACTGACGAGACCGTACATCGATACCGAAGAAAAAGCGCGCGCCATGGTACAGCAAATCAATAATGCTGCCGAGTCGGACGGGGCCCGCCCGATCATCTTCGATACCATCGTGAACCGCGACATCCGGGCGGTCCTGGCGCAATCCAACGGTTTCATGATCGATATCTTCGCCACCTTTCTTTCGCCTCTGGAACAGGAGCTTTCGGCCGACTCGTCCTATTCGGTCGGCAAGTCCCACTCCATCGGCCACAACTCCAACTACATGGATCGCATCGAGGCGGTGAACTTCGCCCTCGACAACGACGACGGCGCCCGCACCCACTACTACGACAAGGCCGACCTGATCCTGGTCGGCGTCTCGCGCTGCGGCAAGACGCCCACCTGCCTGTACATGGCCCTGCAGTATGG
The DNA here is from genome assembly GCF_021213715.1 of Pseudomonas sp. CP-1. NCBI lineage: Bacteria > Pseudomonadati > Pseudomonadota > Gammaproteobacteria > Pseudomonadales > Pseudomonadaceae > Pseudomonas > Pseudomonas sp. CP-1. The sequence goes on along the minus strand of NZ_JAJQKY010000004.1, from coordinate 363,324 downwards.
CATCCGCGCCGCCAACTACCCGTTGACGGAAGAGGACATGGAGCGCCTGCAACTGCCGAACGCCCTCAAGCAGTACAAGCACAAGCTGTTCGGCCTGACCATCGACCCCGACCGCCTCACCGCGATCCGCAACGAACGCAAGCCCAACAGTCGCTACGCCAGCTTCGCCCAGTGCGAATTCGAGGTACGCGAGGTCGAAAGCCTGTTCCGCCGCGAAAACATCGCCTACATCAACTCCACGCATTTCTCGGTGGAGGAGATTTCCGCAAAGATCCTCGTCGAAAAAGGCGTGGAACGGCGCTTCAAATAACCGCTCCGGGGCCAGCGGCTCGGCACCGCCAAGGTCCCTTGCCCGCTTCCGGTAACGCTTCGAGCCCCTGGATGGAATTTCGTTTCATCCCAGGGGCAAAACCCCGACCAAGTGGTATAAGCGGCTGTCGCTGCCGAAAAACCGCGTGATAGAATGCGGCCCGCATGCGCCTGGCGGGGCGCCCGGCATGCCCGGCCTGCCGAGCGCAGGTCGATGACGCAGGGTTTTCCGTCACGGACTGGACAGCGATCGCAAGATCGACCCGCCGAACGCGACACCAACCAGGACTTATGAAACTCAAGCCCTTAGCTCCCCTGCTCTGCCTATTCATCGCCGTACCAGGCCTGAGCGTAGCCGCCGAAAAGACGGTCTACGGCCTGAACGAATACGCGCGCATCAACGACCCGGACATCCAGCTGGCCGCCAAGCTCGACACCGGCGCCAAGACCGCCTCCCTCAGCGCCCGCGACATCAAGCGTTTCAAGCGCGACGGCGAAACCTGGGTGCGCTTCTACCTGGCCACCGACAACGCCGACGACACCCCGATCGAGAAGCCCCTGGCGCGGATCAGCAAGATCAAGCGCCGCCACGGCGACTTCAACCCCGACGAGGGCAAGGCCTATACCGCCCGTCCGGTGATCGAGCTGCAGGTCTGCATGGGCAAGGCGATTCGCACCATCGAAGTGAACCTGACCGACCGAAGTGCATTCCAATACCCGCTTTTGATCGGCTCGGAGGCCTTGAAGAAATTCGACGCACTGGTCGATCCGAGCTTGAAATACTCGGCCGGGAAACCCGGCTGCAAACCTGATGCAAAACCTGCTGAGTAAACGACATGCGCTCTCTCAACCTGCATCTGAAAGTCCTGATCGCCATCCTGCTGACCCTGGGTGTGGCGATCACCGCCTATCAGATTTTCGTCCAGGGAATTCCCGTTACCGAAGCCGAAACCGATGACCTCTGGAACATCGATGCCAAGGTCGACTTCGTCGCCACGCCGAAAACCCCGGTCAAGGTGCAGATGTTCGTTCCGCCGTTGAGCCAGGACTACGTCAGCCTCAACGAAAGCTTCGTCTCCAACAATTACGGCGTCAGCATCAATCGCGCCGACGGCAATCGCAAGGTGACCTGGTCCGCCCGCCGCGCCAACGGCAAGCAGACCCTGTACTACCGCCTGGTGCTGACCAAGCGCTACACCGGCGAGAAGACCAAGGAGAAAGGCCCGATCTTCCGCGACAGCCTGCCCCTGGAAGGCCCGGAGAAGATCGCCGCAGAAGCCCTGCTGGCCCCCATTCGCCAGCACTCGGCCGACGTCGAGACCTTCGTCAGCGAAGCCATCAAGCGCGCCAACAACGGCAACGACGACAACGTCAAGCTGCTGATGGCCGGCGACACCAGCCTGGAAAAGAAAGCGCATATCGTCGAGACCCTGCTGTCCATCGCCCACGTGCCGATGGAGCGGGTCCATACCATCCGCCTGGTCGCCGACCTGCAACAGAGCCCGGAACTGTGGCTGCGCAGCTTCAACGGCGAGAACTGGCTGTATTTCAACGTGGTCACCGGCGAACAGGGCCTGCCCTCCGATCGCCTGATCTGGTGGCTTGGCGATGAGCCGCTGATGACCATCGACGGCGGCAAGAAGGCCCAGGTCAGCTTCAGCCTGAACAGCAGCGAGATGAACGCCATCCGCCTGGCCAAGCTGTCCGACGAGAACACCGAGGCGGCCTTCCTCGAGTACTCCCTGTACGGCCTGCCGCTGTCCACCCAGCAGACCTTCCAGATCATGATCATGATCCCGATCGGCGTGCTGGTGATCCTGATCCTGCGCAACCTGATCGGCCTGCAGACCCTTGGCACCTTCACCCCGGTTCTGATCGCCCTGGCCTTCCGCGAGACCGGCCTGCAATGGGGTATCGCCCTGTTCACCGTGATCACCGCCCTGGGCCTGTCGCTGCGCTCCTATCTCGAGCACCTGAAGCTGCAGATGCTGCCGCGCCTCTCGGTGGTGCTGACCTTCGTGGTGGTGATGATCGCGGTGATCAGCCTGTTCAGCCACAAGCTCGGCTTCGAGAGCGGCCTGTCGATCGCCCTGTTCCCGATGGTGATCCTGACCATGACCATCGAACGCCTGTCGATCACCTGGGAAGAGCGCGGCGGCGGCCATGCGATGAAGGTGGCCATCGGCACCCTGTTCGCGGCATCGCTGGCGCACATCCTCATGCGCATCCCGGAACTGGTGTACTTCATCTTCACCTTCCCGGCCGTGCTGCTGATCCTGGTCGCCTTCATGCTCGCCATGGGCCGCTACCGCGGCTACCGCCTGACCGAGCTGTTCCGCTTCAAGGCCCTGCTCAAGGACTGAACCATGTCGATCTGGAAGACCTGGAAAGACCTGACCGCGAAAGGCGTGATGGGCATCAACCGACGCAATGCCGATTACGTCCTGAAGTACAACAAGCGGCACCTGTATCCGGTGGTGGACGACAAGATCATCACCAAGGAACGCGCGCTCGAGGCCGGCATCCACGTGCCGGAGATGTACGGCATCATCGAGACCGAGAAAGGCATCGACAAGCTCAACGAGATCATCGGCGAGCACAACGATTTCGTCATCAAGCCGGCGCAGGGCGCCGGCGGCGACGGCATCATGGTGATCGCCGACCGCTTCGAGGGCCGCTACAAGACCGTGTCGGGGAAGATCGTCAGCCACGAGGAGATCGAGCACCACATCTCGAGCATCCTCTCCGGCCTCTACTCCCTCGGCGGCCATCGCGACCGCGTACTGATCGAGTACCGGGTGACCCCCGACCAGATCTTCAAGAGCATCAGCTACGAAGGTGTCCCGGACATCCGCATCATCGTACTGATGGGCTACCCGGTAATGGCCATGCTGCGCCTGCCGACCCGGCAGTCGGGCGGCAAGGCCAACCTGCACCAGGGCGCCATCGGCGTGGGCGTCGACCTGGCCACCGGTGTCACCCTGCGCGGCACCTGGCTGAACAACAAGATCGCCAAGCACCCGGACACCACCAACGCGGTGGACGGCGTGCAACTGCCGAACTGGGACGGTTTCATGAAGCTGGCGGCCGGTTGCTACGAGTTGTCGGGCCTCGGCTACATCGGCGTGGACATGGTTCTCGACCAGGAGAAAGGCCCGCTGATCCTCGAACTCAACGCCCGCCCGGGCCTGAACATCCAGATCGCCAACGACAGCGGCCTGGTGCACCGCTGCCACGCCGTCGAGGCGCGACTGGAAGAACTCAAGGCGAAAGGCATCGAAGAGTCCGCGGAAGAGCGCGTACGCTTCTCCCAGCAGTTGTTCGGCCACGTCCAGCAGCACCAGGGCTGACGTGCTTCCGGTATGAAGAAGCCCGGCTCCGGCCGGGCTTCTTCATGTCTCGGATTTCAACGCACCACGGCCAGCTCGAAGCCGCCCTGCCGGGCGTGCTCATGCACCTGCATGCCCGCCTCGTTCACCGCCAGGTCCTGCAGCGGACGCTTGAACGGCTTGTTGTCGAGGGTTTGCAGCGAGCGGTCCTCGTCGGTAGTCAGCAGCAGCACGTAGCGCTCGCCGCGATTGGCTCGCACCGGCACCGTACCCTCGATGAAAGCGTAGCGATACCAGGTTTCCGGGTTCAGCTTGTACACCGCGTCGCTGACCAGCCGGGTCGGCCGCTTGTGCTCGTCGAGGAACAGCAGCGACGGGTAGACCACCTGGCGGTTGGCGAAACTGCGGATGCGCAGGCCGTAGACACCCTGGGAGCGCGGCAGCCGGATCGCCGCGTAGAAGCTCCTGCCCATGGGAAAGTCGAAGCTCGGCGAGAAGCGGTTCAACTCCTCGTAGCGCGGTTCGTCGGCATCCAGTTCGGTGAAGTCGCTCTCGGCGATCTGCTCGCAGCAGCGCCGTTGCAGGTCCTGGTAGAGATCGTCGATGGTCATCTCGGTGCCCTTGAGCAAAGCCTTCAGCGCATCGCTCTGCTGGCCGGCGCCATCCAGCCCGGGCAACGCCGTCGGACGTTGCTTGAACTCGATCTGCCGGCCCTCGGTGAAGGCGATCTGCGACGAAGGCGCGGCCTCCCGCTTGAAGCGCGCCGCGCGCTCCTCGAGCGGGATCTGCGAGTTGTGCATGCGGCCCTTCTCGTCCACCCAGGTGTAGTAGGGACTGCCGTTCTCGCTGCGAACGAAACCCTTGCCCTCGAAGGCCTCGGCATCGATGTATTCGGCGGAGTGCTCGCCGTTGGGCAGGACGTAGTCGGCGCGCTGGCCGGCGACCTGGGCGCCAGCATAGAAGCTGTTCTGCACGTTGCCGTTGGCATCGATCCAGGTGTAGTAGCGACGCTTGCTCTCCCCTCCGCTGCTGTTCCCCGGCCACTGCGTGGCGTTGTCCGCCTTGTTCAGCACCCGCGCCTGGTCGCTCTGGCCGATGCGCTGCCGCGCCTGGCGCTGCTGGCGGTCGAACTGGCCGTCGACGAAGGTGTTGTGCACCCCGCCATTGTCGTCCACCCAGGTCAGGTAGCGCCCGCCGGAGGCCCAGCCCGGCGAAGATGCCGGCAGCGCCAGGGAGAAGACGCAAAGTACGATGGATGCGCGCATCATGCTCCAGCCCTCAGAAGGTCGTACGGTAGGTCATGGCGAAAATATAGGCCTTCACCGTGGTGTCCACGTCCAGTCCCGCGTAGGGGTTGTACACCAGGTTGTCGAGCCCGGTGCAGTTCAGGTTGCAGCTGGTATCGGCCTTGACGCTCTGCTTGGTGACGAAGTAGTTGAAACCGACATCGATCACCGTGTCCTTGTCCCACTGGTAGCCCAGCCCCAGGCCGTAGAGATTGGCATCGCCGATCGGCACCAGGATGTCCGCCTGGCCCTTGGGGATCGCCGAAGGCCGGTATTCGTAGCCGGCGCGTAGCTGCAAACGGTCGTTGACGTCGTACTGCACGCCCATGGCCCAGCTCCAGGTATCGCGGTAGCCGCGGTCGAGGGTGATGCTGTGGCTGGTGGCGTCCTTCGAGTCGAGGTACTTGGCGATGCGCAGCAGGTCGAGCTCGCGGTCGAACTCGATCTTGAACTCGTTCCAGTCGCTGTAGCCGTTCCATTTCAGGTCGAAGTTGAATTGCCACTTCTTGAACGGGCGCAGCTTCACGCCGGTGGAGAAGGCATCCGGATAGACCATGTTCATCGTGGCATTGCCATGCTCTTCATCGACGTTCCCGTAGGGGAACATCTGGCCGAGGATCGCACCACCGAGCGACTTGTGCACCCCGGTCCAGAAACCCTGCCAGCCTTGGCCGTAGTCGACCCGGTACTTGCCCTTGAGCCTCATCCGCGACTCGCTCTGGTAGGTCGCGCCCCAGGCGAACCAGTCGGTGGGCTCCCAGAGCACGCCGAGGTTGAAGCTGGGCGACAGCGACTGCTGCATGTCCAGGTCGATATTGGCCAGGTTCTGGAACGGACCGATGTTGCCGCCGCAGACGTTGAAGAACACCTCGAGGATCTCCTGCATTCCCGGCAGGCAACCGATCTCCTTGGTCTGCTGCAACAGCCCGAGCAACTGGTTCGGCGCCCGGAAATCCTCGTTCAACGCTACTGCCTGGTGGGAAAAACCCACCGACAGGCCGACCGACAGCTCGTCGTTGACCTGGTAGGCCAGGGTCGGCGAGAAGTAGGTGAGCCGCTGCAACGACACCTCGCGTCCCTGGTAGCGCGCCGGATCGCTATCGGAATCGCGGCTGTAGCCCAGCGCTTGCGGGGTGTAGACGTTGGTGGCGAAGGTGAACTTGGAACCCGGCGGGTTGATCGAGATCCCGGCCAGCGGCGCCACCAGCAACGGCACGTCGGTCATGCCGCCGAGGCCGGGCAGGTACATGGTCGGGGTCAGGGTCCGGCTGTGGCTGTTGGCGACCGGGTCGTCGCGCAGGCCGAAGGTGCCTTCGCCGTAGTTCGGCGGCGCCTTGAAGCCGGCGCGGATGTCCATTACCCCGGTGAGCAGCTTCACGGTCGCCTGGCGGCCCTTCATCTTGGTCAGCGCCGCCGGGTTGTAGTGCACCGAATCGATGCCGGTCTCGTCGGCGGTCACGGCGTTGCCGAGGGCCATGGCTTTCGGGTTGCCGATGGTCAGGTCGTTGGCCATCTGCGCGCCGGCCGGCGGAATCCAGGCCAGGCACACCCCTGCCAGCGCCAGCCAGAGCGGCGCAATGCGCATCTTCATAACAGGCCTCGCTCGCGGGTTACTGGGCCTTCAGCCCTTTGATATCGAGGGGTACGGATAACCCCAGCAGTACATCCGGCGAGTCTTCCGTGAGGCCGAAACCGGCGTTGACGTTGACGATGTAGTCCGGTGACGTCCGCAAGCCGAGCGAGAAGTTCATGATGCTACTGGTCTGTTCGGACGACTCGAACGTACCGGCAGTGGTGTGGTAGCGGTTCTTCAGCGTGTAGGCCATCTGGTACGAGGTCGCCAGCGAGACGTCGTAGGACAGCGCGTAGGCCATGCCCATGTTGAAGTTGATCGTGTTGCCGGGCGAGACCTTCTCCAGCTGGGAGTTGTCGGCCAGGGTCTGGTGCACGTCGTCCACCGGCAGGTTCCAGGTGTAGCCGAGCGAGCCGTAGAGGACCACCGGGTCGATCACATAGGACATGTTCGCGCCGAAGCCCAGGCTGTAGTAGCCGTTGCCGGTGGAGATGTCCTTGTCCAGGTTGGTCTTGTAGGGACTGTCGCCGGTCGGCAGGCCGATGGTGGTATACAGCGTGGTGACCGGCCGCCCGCGCACCGCCGCCCAGGGCTGCCAGCGCAAGGTCGCGGAAACGTCGCCGAGGCTGTAGGCGTGGGTATCCATCTCGGTGTCGTACTTGGCTACCAGCGGCAGGCGGAAACTGAAGGTGAGGTTGTCCCAGATCCCGTAGTCGAAGGTGAAGGAGTTGGTGAAGGTGTGCTGGGACTGGCTCTGCCGGCCGGCGAGGCCGTAGATCTGCGTGCCGCCGCTGGTCTTGGTCAGCGGCACCAGGGTCAGCCGCTGGTCGCGCACCAGCGCGTAGTCGAAACCGTAGGTCAGGGTCCGCTCGCCCTTCTTCAGCAAGGTGTAGCTCTTCTCGGCGGCCTGGAAGACCTCCTCCAGCGCCTTGGCGCTGTCGGCATCGTCATTCTTCTTGGCCAGCGCGTCACGGGCCTGGTCGACCGAGGCTTCCTCGGCAACGGACAAACCGCTGATAGACAGCATCAGCGCCGCCGCGCATGTGTACCCCCTGATTCTCATGGCGCTATCCCCAGAGATTGTTCTTGTTTTTGGGTATCTGCTACTTGGTGCGCAGGTGTATGACGTCGCCACCAGTGCCCAGCTCACGGACCTGGTTTTCAGTGATCTTGTTGATCTGCGGAAACTCGCGGAACGCCAGCAGGCTGACGGTGCGGTCGTCCACCAGGCGCATGTCGCGATCGTTCAGCGCCAGCGCGTTGCGGGGCTCCTGCCCACTCGGGAAGATCACGAACAGGACGTTCTGGTCCCAGATTTCCTCGAAGCGCGTCCGGGTGAAGCTGATGTTGCCCAAGGCCGGATCGGCGACGAAGACGTGATCGTTGTAGACATCGCGCACCACCACGAAATGCTTGAAGCCGGCATAGTGGATGGGGACCAGCGCCGGATGCTCGAGAGCGTCCAGGTCGCTGAACTCGGCGCGAAAACCACCGCTCTTGTAGCCCAGCGCAGCGGCGTAGCGCTTCATGTCGAGCAGCGAGAAACCGCGGCGCTGCACGATCTTATCGGCCTCGCCATAGCGCAGCAGTCCTTCCATGACCTGGCGTTCCTCGAGGTTGCGCCCGAGGTAGTAGTCCAGCAGCGTGGTAAGCGCCGCCGAGCCGCAGCTGTAGTCATAGGCCTGGCGGATGACGTTGCGGAACTGCAACTGGCTCATCGGCTCCAGTTGCACCGATTCGCGGTAGGGTCCATTGGGGGTCAGAGGCTGGCTGAGGTTGACCGTGCCCTGCGGTTGCGGCTTGGTATCGACCGTCTGGGTGAACCCGAACAGTCCGATCAGACTTCCCAGCAAAATCTCGAACATCGCCCCGTCGTACCTCTTTCGGAGAAAGACCCCGCCGATGCCTCGGCGAGGTCTTCGCGTCTCGACTCGGTTCCTGGATCAGTGACCCCAGACCTTGATGGTGGAACCGGCCATGTTCAGCCCGGAGACGGTCAGCGAGCCGATGCTGGCGGCGCTGGTGTCGCCCACCTTGATGGCGCCAACGGTCACGTCGCCGGTGATGGCCGGCAGGCCGATGGCCAATTGCTGGGTCGACTTGCCGCCGATATCGGTGGTGACGACGTCGATGGTCAGCGGCTTGGTATCGTCGATGGTCAGCGCCGGCAGGCTGATGTTCTCCAGCCGCAGGGAGCCGCCGTTGGTGTCGGTATCGGTGTAGGTCACGGCCCCGACGGAGCCCTGGAAAGTACCGGAAATGCTGATGCCTGCCTGGCCGGTCACGTCGGACAGCGCGCCATCGTCCATGGCTTTCAGGTCGGCATGCGCCAGCAAGGGAGCAGCCAGAACAGCAGTTGCAAGGAACAGGTGCTTTTTCATTGTTATTTCTCCAGTGTTCAGGTGTGGTTTGCCCCAGGGCACTGCCGTTTGCATCCTGTCCCCGGCAGATCGACCGGCATCTCGCCGGTCTCCAGGTCCGGTACTGCTTCCCTAGGTGTCCCGGACATGGATTCGGTAGAGCCTCATGCTCTCTCGTCCTGGATTCCAAGCTACTGGGCCACCCCTTCCGCCGCCAGCCCATCCAAGGGATGGAGCGATGGCGGCTGCCGCTCACGCCTCGCTCAGCAGTCCCAGGCTTTTACCCTTTAGTACGGCTTGCGTTCTGCTCTTCACACCCAGCTTGGCGAACAGGTTGTGCAGGTGCCACTTGATGGTGGCTTCCGACAGGTGCACCGCCTGCGCGATATCGCGGTTCGACAAGCCCGCCGCCACCAGCCGCAGGATTTCCCGTTCGCGATGGCTAACATCCTGATTTTCATCGAAACTTTCCGGGTCCACGGAGAGCTTCCGGCACTGCTCGCGGAGCAGCTCGGCCAGCCCCTGCCAGGCCGCGGCACGCTTGGGCTCCGCTTCCCTCCAGCTTTCCCACATCGGCAACAGCCACAACGCGTCGTCCTGGAACAGCCGGCGATAGCCGAGATTCCAGGCTTCCTCGAGCGTGGCGAGGAACAGGCCGATGGCTTTTTCGCTGTTACCTTTCTGCCAATACGCCACAGAAAGTAACAAGGACAAACGCAGCCGCCGATCCCTCTGGTAAGCGGAAGAGTAGCCGGCCAGACAGCTTTCCAGCTTGCTCTGCGCGCGTTCCGCGTGACGCTCGGACAATGCCAGCCGAGCCTCCGCCAGGACCAGGGCGGTCTGTGCGTCGGCATGCCGCTCGCCGGAGAGCCCGGCAAGATGCCGCTCCAGTTGCAGGCAGACCCGTTCGGCCTCGTTCGGACGGCGCAGCCACAGCAGGAACTGCACCTTGCAGCTCATGGCGTGAGCATAGACACGCTCGTAGCCGGGCGAGAGCAGACCGCTCAGCCATTCGTCGAGTTGCGCCAGCCCCTGCTCGGCGGCGCCGGAGAAGAAGCGCGCCTTGGCCATGACCAACTGGCCGCGACTGAGCAGTTCCACCGGCGTCGCGACATCCCGCCAGACCGTCGCCAGCGGTAGTTCGGCGAGCACGCCGGCATGCCGGTCCTGCTCGTAGAGCAGGTCGGCATAGGCCAGCGACAAGGGCCCGCCGACCCGGCTGCGCCGGCCGAACACCTGCTCGACCCGGTTGCGCGCCGACTCGGCGATCGCCCTGCCCCGCTCCAGGTCGCCACTCTCCTTGCAGATCAGGGATTCGATCAGGCTGGTCACCACCTGCAGGTACTCGCTGTCGGCGACTTTCAGGTCTTCCCGCGCGGAACCGATGGCGCCGGCGGCCTCGGCGTAGTCGCCGAGCAGCGCATGCGCCGAAGCCTGCACGCAGAGCAGGCTGGCGCGGAACACCGGCTGGTTGCTCGGGACCATGGACAGCCAGTGGCGGGCGACCTTCAGGCAGGCTTCGAGCTTGTCCTGGTAGAGCAACACCAGGGCCTTGAGCACCTGGGCGGCGGCGAGCAACTCGCCGAGCCCGAAGTGCATGACCTTGCCGCGCCCCTGCAAGAGGCGGTGGCTGACCTCCTCGATCAACGCCTCGGCCTCGGCGAAGCGTTGCTCGAACGCCAGTTGCCAGGCGTAGAAGATCTGGAACACCGGATGCTCGCGGATCACCTCGGCGGGAATGCCGTTGAGCATGCCGAGGATGCCGTACACCCGGTTACCGGCGATCAGGCGCGCGCCCTGGCGCTCCAGCAACTCGGCGGCGAACAGGTAGTCGCGGGCGCGAAGGGCGTACTTGATCGCCCGGTCGGCCAGGTCGCGCCCCTCGCACCAGCGCGCCGCCGCATGCAGCAGCGGGGTCGGATCGGCATGCCGGGACAGCCGCCCCTGGAGGAACTCGGCGAACAGATGGTGGTAGCGGAACCATTCGCGCTGGTCGTCCAGGGCGATGACGAACAACTGCTCGTTCTGCAGGCGCATGAGCATGTCCAGGCCGTCGCGACGTCCGGTCAGCGCATTGCACAGTTCCGCATTGAACTCGTCGAGCACCGAGGTCTGGTCGAGGAACAGCTGCAGGTCGGCGGGCAGGCTGGCCAGCACGTCTTCCGCCAGGTAGTCGGCGATGTTCCGTTCGGTCCCGGAGAGCCCGCGGAGGAAACCTTCCCGGTCGGTATTGCGACTGAGGGCCAGGGCCGCCAGGTGCAACGCCGTGATCCAGCCTTCGGTGCGCTTGAACAGAAGCTTCAGCTCGCGCTCGCCCAGTTCCAGTCCCTTGAGGTCGAGGAGAAACGCATCGCTCTCCTCGCGCGATAGCCGCAGGTCTTCCGCGCTCAGGCAGAAGGTCCAGGGCTTGAGGGTCGGCTCGTCGACCAGGAAACGCGGGCGGAAGCGGGTCGAGGCCACCACCCGCACGTGATCGGGCAGGTTCTCGATCAGGTAGCGAACCCCATGCGGCAAGGCGGCGTGGCGGATGCGGTGAAAATCGTCGAGGAACAGGTACAAGGGGCCTTCCAGGCGACGCAGGTCGGCGAGGAAGGCATCCAGGATACCCTCCAGCGGCACCGCGACGTCGGTGCCGAGCAGATTGGCGGTATTGCCGCCGAATGCCGGGACCACTCGCTGGATGCTCGCCAGCAGGTACTGGATCAGACGCTGCGGTTCGCTGTCGGTCTCGTCGCAGGACAACCATGCCACCGCCGCGCCCTGCTCCAGCAGGCGCAGGCGCAACTGGCAGAGGATGGTGCTCTTGCCGAAGCCGGCCGGCGCGCTGAGCACCATCGCGCGTCGCCCGCGGGCCTCGTACAGGCGGTCGATCAGCGCCTGGCGGGGCAGCAGCGGCAGCCCTCCGGCGCTTGGCGGGAACAGCTTGGTCTGCAACAGCGGAATGGTGCTGGCGGGAACCCCGTCGCGATGGCCCATGGTCAGAGCAGGCTCAGCTCGCGGGCTCGCCGGATCGCCTGGGTGCGATTGCGCACCTTGAGCTTTTCGTAGATGTTGTGCAGATGCCATTTGACGGTCCCCAGGGCCAGCGACAGGCGCTGGCCGATTTCTTCGTTGGATAGGCCCTGTGCGGCCAGGCAGACCACTTCGCGCTCGCGCTCCGTCAGGCCTTCCTCGAGCGCATCCTGGGGCTTGCGCACGCCCTGCCCGGGCCAGATGCCGAGCAGGCCGCGAATGAAGGTCTGTAGCGCCGGCTGGCGCTCGGTGGATTCGAGTTGCTGGAGCAACTGGCGAATGCCGTCGCCTTCCTCGATGAAGAGGCTGCGCACCCCTTCCCGTTCGGCATTGATCAGGCATTCGCCGAGCAGGCTGTTGGCCCGTTCCTGGTAGCCCAGGCGCTGATAGCTGAGCGCCGCCAGGATATCCAGGCGCAGGCGCTGCAGGCCGTGCCAGCCGGGCTGCAAGGTGCCGCGCAACTGAGTGATCTCGTGCAGCGCCTCGCTGAAATGCCCACGCCCCTGCAACAGGCGCACGCGGCTCACGCCCAGCGACCAGTTGACCGGGTTGAAGGCCATGTTGCGGTAGTGTGCGGCCATCTTGTTCCAGTCCACGCTCTTCAACCGCTGCTCGGCGCGCTTCAGGCGGTCGGGGCCGCTGTCCTGGAGGATCAGGTTGATCTCTTCGGCCATGGCCTGGGCGAAGAAGCGCCACGACTGATTGCGCGAGGCCAGGGCCTGCATCGCCGCCAGGCTGGCCAGCGCCTCCTTCGGCCGTCCCAGCAGGCGCTGGGTGCGCGCCAGGCAGATCTGTCCCTGGGCATAGAAATCGATCGGATTGATCACATCCACATGCCCGAGCGCCCAGCCCAGGCGCTCTTCCAGCCCGTCCAGCTCGATCCTGTAGTAGGCGGTCAGGGCCTCGGTGATGGTCGGCAGCGCCAGCGCGCTCCTGGACTTCTCGAACAGCGGCCGGGCGCGCTGGCGGAGCCGCTCGATGAGCAGTTGCGCCTGTTTCACCTGGCCCTGCTCGAGTGCGAGGATCACCTCGACGTTGGCCAGTTGCATGTCCAGGTAGCGCCCTTCGAGGAAATGGTTGCGCTGCTGCGCCAGCCCCAGCAGGCGCCGCGCCTGGTCGCCCTGGCCACGGACCACCTGGGCCAGCGCGGCGGTGATCAACACCGCCACTTCGAGGAAGGCAGCGTTCTGCCCGAGCTGGACTTCGACCCGGCGAGCCAGGGCGATGCACAGTTCCAGATCGTCCTTCTGCAACGCCACCACCGCTTTCACCGCCAGCGCGGAGAGGTACTGGTCGCCCATCGGTCCGTCGCCGCGGCTCTCCCCCCAGCGCGCCAGCAGTTCGTCGATGATCCGGTTGGCCTCGCCCAGGCTGAGGTCGCTGGCCCGCGACCAGACATCGGTAAGGACCAGGATCGGATAGCGCTCGGCGATTTCGTCCGGCACATGCTTGCGCCAACGGTAGATCAGGCTGAGCTGGCCGCGGTTGATCAGCTCCAGTCCGCATCCGTCGACCAGCGCGGCGATCATCTCCGGGTCTTCCGCCGCACAGGCATGCTCGATGGCGAACGTCGGCATGTGGTGGTTGGTGAACCACAGGCTGGCGTTGAAATGCAGTTGCTTGAAACGGTCCGGATCGGAGTCGCGCAGGCGGTTGCGGAGGAAGTCGGCGAACAGCAGGTGGAAGCGATACCACTGGCGTTCGCGATCCAGCGGCAGGAGGAACAATTGCATGGACTCCAGGCGCTCCAGCAGCGCCTGGCCGTCCTGGCGCCCGGTCAGGGCGTTGGCCAGGTCGCCGCTCAATTGGCTGGCAACGCCAAGGGCCAGCAGCGCTTCCTGCAGGTCGCCAGGCAAGCGTTCGAAGACCGCCGCCAGCAGATAGGCGCTGACCGCCTGCTTGTCGCCGTCGAGCAGGGCCATTTCCTGCACCTGCGGTTGCTGGCGCAGCCACAGGCTGACGAGATGCACGCCCACCACCCAGCCTTCGGTCTGGCCATAGAGCGCCTTCAGGCAGGGCTCGTCCAGATAGAGACCGCTGCGCTCGAGGTATTCGCGGGTTTCCTCGAAGCCGAGGCGCAGCTCCTCGAGGCCGATTTCCAGCAACAGCCCCTTGGCCCGCCAGGTAGCCAGGCTCAGCGCCGGCTGCGAACGCGTGCCCAGGGCCAGGACCAGCCCGGGCGGTGCGTACTGCACCAGGCGGTTGAGGCCGGTGAAGATGTCCGGGTTGCTAACCAGGTGCAGGTCGTCCAGTACCAGCAGCAACGGCCGCGCATAGCGATCGAGATCGCCGAGCAGGCTTTCGATCACCGCCACCACCGGGACCCGCATGGTGTTCTGCAGGTAGGTCTGGGCGTCGTCGCCAAGCTGCGGCACGGCTTCGCCCAGCGCCTCGATGAGCTGCCGGCAGAAACGGGCGGGGTCGTCGTCTTCTTCGGCCAGCGACAGCCAGGCCACCGCCTGGTCTGCTACAGTGCGCTCCCTGGCCAGGGCGGCGAGCGCGCAGGTCTTGCCGAAGCCGGCAGGTGCGGAAAACATCAGAACGCGTGAATGGGGATTGCGATCCAGCAGGTTGCGGATCGCGGGGCGAAGAGAATATTCGGCTGGCACCTGAGGCGGCACTATTCTGGAGCGCGAAAGGCTGCCGGCTGCTGGATCCTGTACTGCATCCACGGCCTGTATCCCTGTGTCATTATCATTGTGGTACGGAGCCAAATCTCCGTGGGATATTTCCATAATTAGCAGATCACCCTTCTTACGTAAACTGAAGAAATGGCTCTAGGATCGACGATTCCGGCGAACTAGAATTCCTGACTGTCCCACTACCCCCACTTTCCATGCCCAGTTGTCATGTTCACCCCCTGCCCTACCATAGCGACCCAGGCTGTCTCTTTGCCATCATCCATGAGGCGCCCGGTGCGGTGATGCTCGATTCGGGTCGCCCCATCGCTACCCGTGGACGCTATGACCTTATGAGCGCCTGGCCATTGGCAGAACTGGCGCCGCTGCCCGACGAATCGGCCAACCGCTTCTTCGCCCGCCTACGCGAAGCGGCCGGAAGCCTGGGCCCCGCGCAGCTGCCAGCGCCGTACGAACTGCCCTTCGCCGGCGGTCTGCTGGGCTATTTATCCTACGACCTGGGTCGGCGCATCGAGCGCATCGGCGAACACGCCCGCGATGACCTGGGCCTGCCGCTGGCCTCCGTCGGCCTGTATGCCTGGGCGCTGATCAGCGACCACCAGGCCGGCACCAGCCAACTGGTATTCCACCCGCGATTGGACGAGCGCGAACGCCAGCGCCTGATCGCCTTGTTCAGCGAGGAAACGCAAGGCACGGCCGGCAACTTCAAGCTTCTGGGAAAATTCCGACGGAGCATCAGCGCATCCGACTATCGGCAGGCGATCCGCCGCATCCAGGACTACATCCAGGCAGGCGACTGCTACCAGGTGAACTATAGCCAGCGCTTCCAGGCCGCTTGCAGCGGCTCGCCGTGGCCGGCCTATCGCGCCCTGCGCGAGGCCTGCCCGACGCCGTTCTCCGGCTACCTGCGACTGGCCGACGGCGCGATCCTCAGCCTGTCGCCGGAGCGCTTCCTCAAGCTCGGCAAGGGCAAGGTGGAAACCCGGCCGATCAAGGGCACCCGCCCGCGCGGCAAGACGCCCGAGGAGGACATGGCGCTGGCGGCGTCGCTGCTGGCCAGCCCCAAGGACCGCGCGGAAAACCTGATGATCGTCGACCTGCTGCGCAACGACATCGGACGCAGTTGCCAACCTGGCAGCGTACGGGTACCGGAGCTGTTCGCCCTGGAAAGCTATCCCAACGTGCATCACCTGGTGAGCAGCGTCACCGGCGAACTGGCGCCGGGCAAGGACGCCCTCGACCTGCTGGAAGGCAGCTTCCCCGGCGGCTCGATCACCGGCGCGCCGAAGATTCGCGCCATGCAGATCATCGACGAGCTGGAACCGAGCCGACGCGGCATCTACTGCGGCAGCCTGTTCTACCTCGACGTGCGCGGCGAGATGGACAGCTCGATCGCCATCCGCACCCTGCTGGTCAGGGACGGCCAGGTCAGTTGCTGGGGCGGCGGCGGCATCGTCGCCGACTCGCACTGGGAGGACGAGTACCAGGAAACCCTGGACAAGGTCCGGGTGCTGCTGGAAACCCTGGAAGGAATGGCCGGGACAGCGTCCCCGGAATAGAAAAGAGCCCGCGTTCCGCGGGCTCTTTCATCGGCGGCGCGGCTACAGGCTCAGCGAACGGCTGGAAGCCTTGAGGAACTCGCGCTTGAGGTCTTCGTAGGTATGCACCGCGGGGAACTGGGGAAACTCGCGGATCACGTTTTCCGGGGCATGGAACAGGATGCCGGCGTGGGCCTCGGAAAGCATGGTGGTGTCGTTGTAGGAATCGCCGGCGGCGATCACCCGATAGTAGAGGCTCTTGAAGGCGATCACCGACTGCCGCTTGGGATCCTTCTGGCGCAATTGATAGCCGACCACGCGGTCGCTGTCGTCGATCTCCAGCTTGTGGCACAACAGGGTCGGGAAGCCCAGCTGGCGCATCAGCGGCTGGGAGAACTCGTAGAAGGTGTCGGAGAGAATCACCACCTGGAAGCGCTCGCGCAGCCAGTCGACGAATTCCACCGCCCCCTCCAGCGGCTTCAGGGTGGCGATCACCTCCTGGATGTCGCCCAGCTTCAGGCCATGTTCGTCGAGGATGCGCAGGCGCTGCTTCATCAGCACGTCGTAGTCCGGAATGTCCCGGGTGGTCGCCTTCAAGGCGTCGATACCGGTTTTTTCCGCGAACGCGATCCAGATTTCCGGAACCAGCACGCCTTCCAGGTCAAGACAGGCAATTTCCACAGGACTCTCCTCGAAATTCTCTGAACGATGGGGTGACGACGGACGCGGCACTCTAGCCCCTCGCCGAGGGCAAGGCAACGCCGGCTTATTCCTGGAATCAAGGTCGACAGGGGTAAATGGTTATTTAGGGCCATATGCTGCCCTTTGCTACCATTCCCGCCACAGAGCGCAACAGCGCCGCCCAGCACCAGGACCCCAGCCCGATGAGCCAGCCTTTCGACCTTCCCGCCCTCGCTTCCAGCCTTGCCGACAAATCCCCCCAGGACATCCTGAAAGCCGCCTTCGAGCACTTCGGCGACGAGCTGTGGATCTCCTTCAGCGGCGCCGAGGACGTCGTCCTGGTAGACATGGCCTGGAAGCTCAACCGCAACGTGAAGGTGTTCAGCCTCGACACCGGTCGCCTGCACCCGGAAACCTATCGTTTCATCGACCAGGTCCGCGAACACTACGGCATCGCCATCGACGTGCTTTCCCCCGACCCGCGCCTGCTCGAACCCCTGGTGAAGGAAAAGGGCCTGTTCAGCTTCTACCGGGACGGCCACGGCGAGTGCTGCGGCATCCGCAAGATCGAACCGCTCAAGCGCAAGCTCGCCGGTGTGCGCGCCTGGGCCACCGGCCAGCGCCGCGACCAGAGCCCCGGCACGCGCAGCCAGGTGGCAGTGCTGGAAATCGACGGTGCCTTTTCCACGCCGGAAAAGCCGCTGTACAAGTTCAACCCGCTGTCGTCCATGACCAGCGAGGAAGTCTGGGGCTATATCCGCATGCTCGAACTGCCCTACAACAGCCTGCACGAACGCGGCTATATCAGCATCGGCTGCGAACCCTGCACCCGTCCGGTGCTGCCCAACCAGCACGAGCGCGAGGGCCGCTGGTGGTGGGAGGAAGCCACCCACAAGGAGTGCGGGCTGCACGCCGGCAACCTGATCAGCAAGGCCTGAAACCGTCGATAGAGCGTATGCAATCGGGGTAAAGTGCGGGTCGAACCCCGAGCGGAGACCCAGCATGCGCATCACCATGGTCAAGAAAGTCCTCGCCAACGGCGAGGACTGCCGCAAGTGCAAGGAAGTCCGGCAACGCCTGGAACAAGGCGGCTACCTGCCGCGCATCCATCGCACCCTGGTGGCCGACGAACGCGACCCGAACAGCGCAGGCTGGATGGTCGCCGCCCAGTATGGCGTAGAGACCGCGCCGTTCTTCGTGGTTCGCCACGACGACGGGCGCGAACAGGTCTACACCGTGTTCATGAGCTTCCTCCATGAAGTCCTCGAACCGCGAGCCGAGCAGGCCGCGGACGCCGATCGCGAAGCGCTGGCCAGGCTGGCCGGACGCGACAATCTCGACATGCTCTGAGGGCCAGCCATGAAAAAGCCCGGCACCAGGCCGGGCTTTTTCATGGGCCGAGGCGATCAGTAGACCGGCAGTTCGATGCCGTCGAACAACTCGTCCAGCTCGGCCTTGTTGTGGCATTGCACGGCCTTGGCCAGCAGCTCGCGGGTCAGGTGCGGAGCGAATTTCTCGATGAAGTCGCACATGAAGCCGCGCAGGAAGGTGCCGCGGCGGAAGCCGATCTTGGTCACGCTGGACTCGAACAGGTGGCTGGCGTCGAGGATCACCAGGTCGTTGTCGAGCTTCGGATCGACCGCCATGTGCGCCACGATGCCGACCCCCAGGCCCAACCGCACGTAGGTCTTGATCACGTCGGCATCGGCCGCGGTGAATACCACCTTGGGCACCAGTCCGCGCTGGCTGAAGGCTTCGTCGAGCTTGGAACGGCCGGTGAAGCCGAACACGTAGGTGACGATCGGCTGCTCGGCCAGGGCTTCCAGGGTCAGTTTCGGCAGCTTGGTCAGCGGATGCCCGTGGGGCACGATGACGCAGCGATTCCAGCGGTAGCAGGGCATCATGATCAGGTCGCCGAACAACTCCAGCGCCTCGGTGGCGATGGCGAAGTCGACGGTGCCGTCGGCCGCCATTTCGGCGATCTGCATCGGCGTGCCCTGGTGCATGTGCAGGGAGACGTCCGGGTACTGCTTGATGAAGCCGCTGATCACGTTGGGCAGCGCATAGCGCGCCTGGGTGTGGGTAGTGGCGATGGACAGCGTGCCCTTCTTCTCGTTGGAGAATTCCTGGGCGATCTGCTTGATGCTCTCGACCTTGCGCAGGATCTCGCCGGCGGTATGGATGATCCGCTCCCCCGCCGGCGTCACCCGGGTCAGGTGCTTGCCGCTGCGAGCGAACACCTCGACGCCCAGTTCGTCCTCCAGCAGGCGGATCTGCTTGCTGATGCCCGGCTGCGAAGTATAGAGGCTCTGCGCCGTGGCGGAGACGTTGAGGTCGTGGTGCGCAACCTCCCAGATATAGCGCAATTGCTGAAGCTTCATGGAGATTCCTCGAAAAGGTTGTCGCGACCGGCGATCAAGAACCGAAGGTATATAACCATATTAATGGTTTGAGGAATAAAATTAGACGTTTTTTTTGATTTTGCACGCTTTTTCACCAGCCGACTGCTGGCCTACAGGTCGCGACTACGGTGCTGCAACATCGGCACCAGGTACACCGGTACCTCCGCCAGTTGCACCAGACGCGCGGCAGTCCGGCCCAGCGGCGTGTCGAGCTGGGTGCCGTGGCTATGGCTGCCGGCGACGATCAGGTCCACGGCCAGCTTTTCCGCCTCATCGAGGATCATCTGCGGCGGGTCGCCCTGCACCACCCGCACGCTCTTGACCAGCGCCGCATCCTGGGGCAACTCGCCGAGTTCATCGCGAAACCCTTCCAGGACCCGCTTCTCGATGCTTTCCATGACGTTGTCCAGCCCTTGCGCCCGCAGGTCCTGGAGACGCTCGGTGTCAAGGTAGGTCTGCAGGACCGACTCGGCGAACAGCCCGAGGGGCTCCACCACATGGACGACATAGAGCTCGGCGTTGTAGGCGCGGGTCAGCGACAGGGCGTGTTGCAGGACATAGGGAGCATAGAGCCCCAGATCGGTGGCATAGAGAATCGAACGAATCATGCGGCCTCCTCGACAGCCTGCGCGGCGGGCCTCATTAGCAGATTAGCAGCAAGCATCCATTCTCCTAGCGTTCCCTGCTGTTTCGGGCTTTTTCCGGCCCGTTGGGGTAAATCCCTTTTCTCCCTGCGAGCGCGGCGCCGGCTGGTCGCCGCGCTCGGCCCTTCAGCGCGGTTGCGCTTCGAGGAAGCGCAACGCCTGGTGCAGCGCCTCGACCCTGGGCATCCGGTAGCCCGCAGCAGCAGCGCGGGCCAGGGGCGCGGCATAGATCGCCGCCAGCTCCAGTGGCCGCCCATGGGCGAAGTCGTGGTACATGCTCGGCCGATAGTCGGGCATCCGCTCGGTCGCCGCCAGCAGTTGGTCCGCATAGCCCTCAGGCAGGATGAAGCCGCAGGCGCCGGCAGCACCGATGACTTCCTCCATGATCGCCTCGATCAGCGACCGACTGTCCGCGTTGGCCATCAGCGGCGCGGTGCTGCTCTTCAGCAATACCGACAGCCCGTTGTAGGGGATGTTCCAGACCAGCTTCTGCCAGCGCGCCTGTTCCAGGTCGGGCATCGCCGTGGACTCCAGCCCGGACTCGCGGAACAGCGCGGCACCCTCCTCGACGATCTCGCGCCGGCGTCGCTCGTCGGCCGGTCCGGAATGATAGCCGAGATTCACTCCGCCGTAGGCCTGGTGCTCGATCACGCCCGGTTCGCCGCGATGCACACAGATGAAGCAGAGACCGCCCAGCAGATGCAGGCTTTCCGGCAGCAGCGGCCGCAGCCGCTCCTCCACGCCCAGACCGTTCTGCAGCAGCAGAACCTTGGCTCCCGGCGCCGCCGCTGCGCGGATCAGGGGTGCCAGTTCGTCATTGCCGGTGGTCTTGGCGCCCACCAGCAACCAGTCGCAGGGCGGCATGTCCTGCGCCGAATGGTAGGCCTGGACCGGCGCCAGGCGCCGGAAGCCATGCACCGCACTATTCAGGCTGAGTCCGGCGCGATTGACCGCCTCGAACTCGCTGCGCAGGAGAAAATGCACGTCGTGACCGGCATGCGCCAGCATCAATCCATAGAAGCCGCCGATGGCTCCCGTACCGATGACGCCGATCCGTTGCTGCTTTGAATCCATCAGGGCAACTCCTCAGGTAAAGCGGTCGACCCCGCCAGCACCGCACCCCGCAAGGCTTCCTGGTGCAGCGGAACGTTCAGTGCGCCATGGAAGCGGCCGTCGCGGACCATGAACAGGGCCGGCAGGTGAAAGACGCCGTAGCGTTCCACCAGGCCGCCATTGCGGCCGGCGTCCACCCAGCACAGGCGCTCGATGGGCAGGTCCATCGCGGGGAGATGGCGCCGGGCCCAGCGGCACGACGCGCAGCCTTCGCTGGTGAATACCAACAGCGAAACCCCTTCCAGGGCAAGCAACTGCCGGTCGGCGTCCAGATCGGTGAGTTCCAGGGACGGCACGCTGCTGACCTCGATAGAAAGGAAGAAATGGGGCCCGACCATCATCCGTATGCTTCGGCTCCTGCGATAGCGCTGGCGCCCTCCTCGGCCAGCGGATACGCGCAAGGCGCGCCCCTCCGCAGCACCTGCACAATATCGTCCGCGGCGGCCTCGCCTGCAACTCCGCTGGCAGCCTTGGCCCGGAGCAACGAAGAAAACGTGCGCAGAGCGGGGAAAACACCGGCGAACCGCGTCCCGCCCATTGTCTAGGCCCGGCCCGACACGTTAAGGTTCGTCTCCCCGTTTGCGAACTTCATGCCTGCGCCCTTTCGCAGGGGGCCTCCCGGCGGCCGGCGCCCGTGACCTGATTGAGTACCACGATGGCTGATTTACAGATCGACGACCTTAACGTTGCCTCCAACGAGACCCTGATCACGCCGGAGCAGCTCAAGCGTGAAATTCCCCTGACCGACAAGGCGCTGCAGACCGTGGCCCATGGTCGCCAGGTGGTGCGCGACATTCTGGATGGCAAGGACCACCGTCTGTTCGTGGTGATCGGCCCCTGCTCCATCCACGACATCAAGGCCGCCCACGAATACGCCGACCGCCTCAAGGCGCTCGCGGCCGAAGTGGCGGATACGCTGTTCCTGGTGATGCGCGTGTACTTCGAGAAGCCGCGTACCACGGTGGGCTGGAAAGGCCTGATCAACGATCCGTACCTGGACGACTCGTTCAAGATCCAGGATGGCCTGCACATCGGCCGCCAACTGCTCCGCGACCTCGCCGAGAAAGGCTTGCCCACCGCCACCGAAGCGCTCGACCCGATTTCCCCGCAGTACCTGCAGGACCTGATCAGTTGGTCAGCGATCGGCGCCCGTACCACCGAATCGCAGACCCACCGCGAGATGGCCTCCGGCCTGTCTTCCGCGGTCGGCTTCAAGAACGGCACCGATGGCAGCCTGACCGTGGCGATCAATGCCCTGCAGTCGGTCTCCAGCCCACATCGTTTCCTCGGCATCAACCAGCAGGGCGGCGTATCCATCGTCACCACCAAGGGCAACCGCTACGGTCACGTGGTGTTGCGCGGCGGCAACGGCAAGCCGAACTACGATTCGGTCAGCGTCGCGCTCTGCGAGCAGGACCTGAACAAGGCGAAAATCCCGCTGAACATCATGGTCGACTGCAGCCACGCCAACTCCAACAAGGACCCGGCCCTGCAACCGCTGGTGATGGACAACGTCAGCAACCAGATCGTCGAAGGCAACAACTCGATCGTCGGCCTGATGGTGGAAAGCCACCTGGGCTGGGGCAGCCAGCCGATTCCGAAGGATCTCGACCAACTTCAGTACGGCGTCTCCATCACCGACGCCTGCATCGACTGGGCGACCACCGAGAAGAGCATCCGCAGCATGCACGCCAAGCTCAAGGACGTGCTGCCGAAACGCCAGCGCGGCTGAGCGAGGCGGAAACGAAAACGCCGGGCTGATGCCCGGCGTTTTTCATTGCACGCCTGCTCAGGCGGCCGGATCGGCCTGACGCTGACGACGCTCGATGTAACGCTCCACGTAGGAGCAGGACGGGATCACGCTGTAGCCCATGCGGTCGGCGTACTGCAGGGCGTGCTCGGTCAACGCAGCGGCGATACCGCGACCACGCAGCGAATCCGGTACGAAGGTCCGGTAGATATCCAGCGTCTGCTTGCCCAGGTCCATATAGGCCAGATAGGCACGATGGCCATCCACCGTCGTCTCGAATTGATGGCCGCCCACGTCATGATGGATGGACAGGGACTCGCTCACTTTGGATCTCCTCAACGGGTTCGTAACCCGACCCGCGCCTGATTGATAGGTTCCTCGCGAGGACGCCCCCGCGTACCGGCCTCCAGCGGACCGCCGGAGACCTTCGTCCGTTCTCGTCCCGGTGGCGGATCGCGCCTGGCGGACATCCTCGAAACGGCTGGCCTGCACCGCATGCAAGGCCGGACTAACGATAGGGCCCATATTGCTGTCTTCCCCGGTCAGACTCAACCGTTTCTTCTGGCAGGAACGCGCAGGCGTCGCTGGAGCCCTGGCCGGGAGGCCGCGCAAGCGCAATCGCGCATGACCCGCGGGTCAGCCAAAGCGCTTTACGCCGACGGCGGCCATCAGTAAGGTCTGCGCCACTCCACCAAAAGGAATCCTGCCATGAGCGAGTTGATCAGCTACCAGTTCGAAGACGGCATCGCCACCCTGACCCTCAACAACGGCAAGGTGAACGCCATCTCCCCGGCGGTGATCGACGCCTTCAACCAGGCTCTCGACCAGGCCTTGCAGGACAAGGCCGTGGTCATCGTCACCGGCCAGCCGGGCATCCTCTCTGGTGGCTACGACCTGAAGGTCATGACCTCCGGCCCGGAGAATGCCGTCAACCTGGTCGCCGCCGGCTCGACCCTGGCTCGCCGCCTGCTCTCCCATCCCTACCCGGTGATCGTCGCCTGCCCCGGGCACGCGGTAGCCAAGGGCGCCTTCCTGCTGCTCTCGGCCGACTACCGGATCGGCGTCGACGGGCCGTTCCAGATCGGCCTGAACGAAGTCGCCATCGGCATGACCATGCACCATGTCGGCATCGAGCTGGCCCGCGATCGCCTGCGCAAGTCGGCGTTCACCCGCTCGGTCATCAATGCCGAGATGTTCAGTCCGGCCGCTGCGGTGGATGCCGGCTTCCTCGACACCCTGGTCAGCGCCGACCAGTTGCAGGAAAGCGCGCGTGCAGCGGCCCAGCAGTTGAAGAAACTCAACATGACCGCGCACCGCAATACCAAGCTCAAGGTGCGCAAGGCACTGCTGGAAACCCTCGACCAGGCGATCGAGCTGGACAAGAAGCACCTGGGCTAAGGCCCGCTCCAGCGAAAGCCCGGTTGATACCGGGCTTTTTTGCGCCCAATAATTACTTATTACGCAAAGGTAACTCTCCAGAACTGCTATTTTTAAAAAATTATTACGAATTATCCTGATGACATTCCCAAGGAAAACCGGAGGTCATCATGAAACGCAATGTCTTCGCCGCCATTCTCCTCGGCATGGCTACCACCCTCGCAGTGCAAGCCAGCTTCGCCGACGAATCCAGCCTGATGGAAAACCGCATGGTCCAACTGAACCAGCACGCCATCGAGCAGGCCCAGCAGCAACAGGCCACGGCGCCAACCGCGAGCGACACCGATGCGCAGGGTTGAACGCCGCCTGCCAGGAACGTTTTTCTTTTCCCCGCAACCCTGAAAAGCCCGGCTCACGCCGGGCTTTTCGTTCAGGCCAGCTTTTCCTCGGCCGCCACGCCCTTGCGATAGACCTCGTAGAGAATCACCGGGATCTCCAGGTCGCCCAGGTGGCGAACCACCAGCGGCTTGACCTCGGACCAGTCCAGCCCGCCCACTCCCGTCGCCACGCAGGGCAGAGCCAGGCTGCTCACCCCTTCGCTGCGCACATAGCGGGCCAGCTCGCGCAGGGCATGGCCGACATCCTCCAGGCTCGCCTTGCCCGGCTTGGCGCTACGACCGCTGTGCAGCATGCCCTGGGTGATCAGGTTGACGATGCACTGGGTCTTGCCCTGCTCGTCGACCCCGGCCCAGACCCAGATGCCGCCCGGCTCGGGCGCCCTGGCATGGGCGGCATGCCGGTAGTCGCGAACCATCGACGGCCAGCGTTCGCGCAAGGCGAGGGCCAGGCCGCTGTCGAAATGGTCCTGGGGCGCGATGCCGTGGGCGATCACCTGGGCCCCGGAAAGCAGAATGTCACCTTCAACTTCACGAATCATGAGCGTTTCCTTCTTGGCTTCGGGACAGGCGCTTCGTGCGCCGCCCTGCATCTTTCACCGTACGCCTTGCCCGCCGGCGCCAGTTGATGCGTATCAAGAACGGCCGGTCCCATCCGCTACGGGCCGACTAGACTGCATGCGAGGGAACCTTGGAGGCGCCTCGCCTCTCCATTGGATTCCAGCCTCGTGCCGTCTCATCCATGACAAGGAAACAACCGCCATGCCGAAATGGATTGCACTTTGCCTGATCCCGCTGTTGGCAAGCTGCGCCACCTGCCGCCAGGACAGCGACAGGGAAAAACTGCTGTACGAGAACGACATGCTGCAGGCGAAACTGATCATCGTCGCCAACGACCGCGATCGCCTGCCGCTGGCCCAGGCCCTGCTGGAGCGCGCAGCGCGCGACGACCGCAGCGGCGAGGCGGACTTCTACCAGGCCGTGCTGATCGCTCGCCGCGACGGCCAGGCCAGCGATTGCGAGCGCATCACCCGCCTCCTCGAACGTTCCGCCGAGCGACGCTACCCGCTGGCCAACGCGATGCTCTACAAGATCTACGCCGAGCCCTTCCTGTTGCCGCGCGCCGACATTCCCAAGGCCGAGACCTATCGCCAGGCCTACGCCGAGCTGCCGGTCGCGCGCAGCGGCTACCCCTCCTTCGAGCGAGCCCGGCAGGTGGTCGATCGCCTGCTCGCGCCGACTTCGTCCTGATCCATCGGGCCCGAACCCGGGCCCCGCAACCCGTACCGGTCGTTCGGCCAAAGCATCATTTCTATCGATAGTTAATAGCGCGACAATTCGTTATCCAATCGAATTCTTCTCCGCGATCCTATGCCCATCCGAGGTATCGATCACGGAAGCCGCCATGAAACGTCGCAGCCCACGCCATTACGCCCGCAACACCGCCCTGGCCACCCTGGGTCTGTACGCCATCCTCATGCTGGTCGTGCTGAGCCTCGTTGCCGGCGCCGAAAGCGCCAGGAACGCCACACCGGACAACGACACCGCCACGACCTTCTCCAACCAGATCGGCCAGGCCCTGCCAGGCCTGCTCTCGGGGTTGAACAGTCGACGCGCCGGTTGAACGCCGGCTTCTTTCCCGGGAAACAGCATGAGAAGGCAAACACGGAAATTCTGGATCGTCGCCGCCCTGGCGATATTGACCAATGGCTACTCGCTACTCGGCCTCGCCCAAGGCTCGGCAGGCGCACTGGCGCGCACCATCGAATGCAACCAGGCGATGGTCCGCGCGCTGGCGGCCAACCTGGCGCTGAAGCTGCAGAGCGGCACCCCGCCGGCACGCCCGCAGCGCTGGATCCCGGAGCGCTTCATCCTCGACTGCCCGGCCTGAAACGAAAACGCCGCCAACCCCGGGAGGCTGGCGGCGCTCGCACGGCGCGGGGCCGGCTCAGGCGCCGGTCGGCTGGCGCGCGACGAAACGCATCATCCATTCGGCGACGACGGTGCCCTGGTGGTCCCTCGCCAGGCTGTCGACCCCCTTGCGATAGAGTTCCTCACCCAGGTGCTGCTGACGCAGTTCGAGCAGTTCACGGGAATAGTCGTGGACGAACTCGGGATGCCCCTGGAAGCACAGCACCTGGTCGCCGATGGCGTAGGCGGCATAGGGACAGAAGTCGCTGGAAGCGATCACCCGCGCGTTTTCCGGCAGCCGGGTGACCTGGTCCTGGTGGCTGATCAACAGGGTCAGGTCCGGCAGCGCCGGGCTCATCCAGTCGGCCCGTTCGTTCAACTGGTACTGGTGGATGCCCATGCCCCAGCCCTGGCTGGCGCGCTCGGCCTTGCCACCGAGCAGCAGGGCCAGCAACTGGTGGCCGAAACACACGCCGAGGAGCTTGTCGCCGCGCTCGTAGCGGTCCAGGAGGAAGGTCTTCAGGGTCTGGATCCACGGGTCGGGACCGAAGGAGTCGGCCTTGCTGCCGGTCACCAGGTAGGCGTCGAAGCGCTCGTCGTCCGCCGGATAGCGCCCCTCCACCACGTTGTAGATGACGAATTCAGCGGCGATCGGTTGCTTGGCGAACAGTTGCTGGAACATCCGGCCGTAGCCTTCGTAGCGCTCGATCAGCTCGGGACGAAGGATATCGGTTTCCAGGATACAGATGCGGAGCGACATAAAGACTCTCTGAAGAAGTGGGGTTATTGTCGTTTTCGTTTGATTTAATTAACACAGGAGCGCGGGCAAGGGAACCGTCGCCCTGGCCTCGAAAGGAATATCCGGACGATTCGCCAAAAAACAAGCAGCCGGCAGAAAGATTCCCGAGACGCCCAGCCGTAAAGAAATCTGCACAGGAGACGGAAGGACTCCCCATGCCCGGAACCGCCACGTAAACTGGCGGTTTTCCCGCGAGGCACACGCCATGTTGCTCAAGGCAGTACGTAACGGACTGGGTCAGGCGATTATCCTCGCCGACTTCGTCAGCCGCCCCCGCAAGCTGCAGCGCAGCGCCGAGGCCCAGGCCGAGGTCGAGCGGGCGCTGCGGAACCTGTCGCTCTACCAGTTCCGCGCCTGTCCGTTCTGCGTGAAGACACGCCGCGCCATGCACCGGCTGAACCTGCCGATGCAACTCAAGGACGCCATGAACGATCCGCAGGCCCGCCAGGCTTTGCTGGAAGGCGGCGGCAAGGTCAAGGTGCCGTGCCTGCGCATCGAGGAAAACGGCCAGGTGCGCTGGATGTACGAATCCAGCGAGATCATCGCCTATCTGGAAGGCCGTTTCGCCAACGCCTGAGCGGCCGATCAACGGCCCCCGGCCGCATCCAGGGGCAGCCGATGGATCAGGAAATGCGCCGGCACCTCGCCCTCGCGCCCCGGCAACAGGCGGTGGCGAATGCGTGACTCGCTGACATAGGCGCAGCCCTGTCCGGTGACGGTCAGGTTGACCGGCGACTCCAGGCCCTCGCGTATCACTTCGATGCCGCGCCGCCCGGCGGCGAGCGGCTCGGCGATCCGCAGCACCTTGCCGGCGCCGCTGCGGATGGCGTTCTCCAGCACGATCAGCGAGCCGTCCGGAGCCAGCGCCATGCCGTCCGGATTCTCCAGCGTTCGGGGCAGCTCCATCTCGCGCAGCCGCGGACGCGTGGCGACCCCTTCGACGACATGGATCGCCCCGCTACCGAAGTTGCCGACCAGCAGGGTGTCGTCGTCCACCCGGACGATGCCCGCCGCGCCCAGCCCGCCGGGGCCGGCCAGGCGGCTGTCGCGCAGCAACACCTGGAACGCCGGTTCCCCGGGCCGCAGCCGCATCAGGCTGCCATCCCGGGTTTCGCTCAGGTAGACCGTTCCGTCCGGCGCCACCGCGAGATCGTTACCCATCCCGTCGCCGGGCAGGGTCAGATATCGGCGCACGGCACCGGTCGCGAGATCCAGGGCGAACACCCCATGCGGCCGGCGCCGGCCAGCGGGTAGGAAGTCCGGCGAATTGCCCCAGAGCAGGCCACGCGACTCGTCCAGCCGCAGCGCGGTGGCAGCGAAGATCGCCGGGCTGCCGGCGAAGAAGGTTTCCCACTCGCCCCCGGGAGGCTTGCGCAGGATGCGCCCGCTGGTGACCAGGCCGACGTACAGCGTTCCATCGGCGGCATGGGCGATGCCGTTGGGATACCGGGCCCCCGCTGGCAGAACGATGCTCGTCGCGGCGCAGGACGGTTCGCGCTCGCCCGGCGCACGGGCGAAAACCGGCAAGACGGTCGCCGATACCATGGATACCAGCAGCAACACGGAAGCCTGTCGTCTCATCATGCTTTCTCCGTCGATGTGCGCCCTACCAGCGCGGGGTCCGGGCGCGCGCCGTGAGCGGCGCCTCCAGCGTGGCGCACTCCTCTTCGGCGAGGTCCAGCGTCAGCGCCGCGAGGGCATCCTCGAGGTGATGCGGCCTGGACAGGCCGACGATCGGCGCGGCGACACCGTTCCGGCCAAGCAGCCAGGCCAGGGCGAGTTGCGCCGGTGGAAGCCCGCGGGCTGCGGCGAGTTTCTCCAACGCGCCGAGGGTCGACTCGACTTCCTCCCTGCCGCCGTACCAGCGCGGGGCCTGTTCGTCCGTCCGGGTCCGCAGCGTGCCGGCGCTTCGCGCTCCGGCCAGCAGCCCACGCGCCAGCGGCGACCAGGGCGTCAACGCGATCCCCTCTTCCCGGCACAGCGGCACGAGGTCCTCCTCGTCCTCGCGAACGATCAGGTTGTACTGGCTCTGCATCGAGATGAATTGCGCCAGGCCGTGGTGGCGCTGGAAGGCGAGCATCTTCATGAAGCGCCAGGCCGGCATCGACGAGGCGCCGAGGTAACGGACCTTGCCGACGCGCACCAGGCTGTCGAGGGTTTCGCAGGTTTCCTCGATCGGGGTGTCCGGATCGAAGCGATGGATCACGAAGAGATCCAGGTAGTCCGTACCCAACCGCCGCAGCGAGGCATCCACGCTGGCAAGCAGGTGCTTGCGCGACAAGCCGCAGGCGTTGGGCCTGTCGCTCATGGGAAAGAACGCCTTGGTGGCGATTACCAGGTCCTCGCGCTGCGCGAAGTCCCTGAGCGCGCGCCCGAGGATCCGCTCGCTCTCGCCGGTGGAATAGATATCGGCACTGTCGAAGAAGTCGATCCCGGCTTCCAGCGCCTCGCGAATGAACGGACGCGCCCGTTCCTCGTCCAGCACCCACGGACGCCACGCCGGATCGCCATAGGTCATGCACCCCAGGCAGAGTCGGGAGACTTTCAGGCCGCTGTTGCCAAGACGGACATGCTGCATCGTACGACCTCGTCGGAAGGCTCTGAAAAGAGCGGTTTCCCCGGCCCCACCCTGTTCATGAGCCAGGTTTCCCGACGATGCTATATTGCTGCCGAATAGCTAACTATCCTGGAAAAATCTCTTTCATTGATCGAGTTATTTTAATAATCCAATGAAGAAGCCCGATCTCGCCGGTCTCGCCGCCTTCGTCGCCATCGCTCGCGAACGCAGTTTCCGCCGCGCCGCCGCCACCCTCGGCGTAACCCCGCCGACGCTCAGCCACACCCTGCGCGAACTGGAAACCCAGCTCGGCATCCGCCTGCTCAACCGCACCACTCGCAACGTCTCGCCGACCGAGGCCGGCGAGCACCTGCTGGCACACCTGGACCCGGCGTTCGAAGACATCGCCGCCGCGCTGGACAGCCTTAACCGCTTTCGCGAAACGCCTCACGGCCTGGTACGAATCAACGCACCGCGAAACGCCATCGGTCTCGTCCTCGCGCCACGTTTCGGCGAACTGGCCCGCGACTATCCCGGCATCACCTTGGAAGTGGTGGCGGACGAGGGTTTCGCCAATATCGTCGAAGCCGGTTTCGACGCCGGCATCCGCCTCGGCGAAGACCTCCAGCACGGCATGCGCGCCGTGCGGGTCGGCCCGGACCTGCGCTTGGCCATCGTTGCGACCCCGGCCTACTTCCGACGGCAAGGCAGGCCGGGTAGCCCGGAGGAATTGCTCGGCCACCGTTGCATCGGCTGGCGCAAGGTGTCTTCCGGAGAGCTGTACAAATGGCAATTCAGCAAGGGCACGAAAGCGCTTTCGGTGGCCGTGAGCGGACCGCTGGTCCTCGACGACCCGCGCCTGATGCTACAGGCGGCGCTGGCCGATGTCGGGATTGCCTTCGCCATCGAGGAGGAAGTCGCCGAGCACCTCGCCGCCGGCCGCCTGGAACGGGTCCTGGCGGATTGGTGCGCCCCCTTTCCCGGTTTCCATCTCTATTATCCGAACCGCCGCAACCACCCGGCGGCGTTGAGCGCCGTGATCGACCTGCTGCGCTACCCCGGCGAGGAACACCCAGGTCCCGCGTAGGCACATCGGCGGAAGCGCCCGTGGCAGCCTGGAGGCAAGCATGGAGGCTGGCCCGTACCGACGCACGGCGTAGGGCGCATAACCGCATCGCGGTTATCCGCCGAATCTCGGTATATCGGCGGATAGCGCCTGTGGCGCTATTCGCCCTACCAATGGCGGCTTGGAGGCAAGGGCCTGTACCGACGCGCGGCGTAGGGCGCATAACCGCATCGCGGTTATCCGCCGAACCTCGGCATATCGGCGGATAGCGCCCATGGAGCTATTCGCCCTACCCGTGGCGGCCTGGCTGGCAAGAACCTGGGCATACCGGGGTGGCGTCATCCGCCGCGGTACGCGACCACGAGAAAGCCGGCCCGAAGGCCGGCTCTCCATGCGACGTCAGGACTCAGAACAGCTCGCCCTTCGCCGCCTTCTCCAGCAACAGCGCCGGCGGCTCGAAGCGCTCGCCGTACTGTTCGACCAGGTATTGGGCGCGGGCGATGAAGTCCTTCAGGCCGTACTGGTTGATGAACTGCAAGGCGCCCCCGCTCCAGGCGGCGAAACCGATACCGAAGATCGAGCCGATGTTCGCGTCGGCGGTGGAGTGCAATACCCCCTCCTCCACGCAACGCACGGTCTCGATGGCCTGGATGAACAGCAGGCGGTCGCGTACGTCCTCGGCGGATATTTGCGCATCGGGCTTCTCGAAGCGGCTCTTGAGTTCCGCCCAGAGATGTTTCCTGCCGTTCGCCGGGTAGTCGTAGAAGCCGGCGCCGGCCGCCTTGCCCGGGCGCTTGTACTCATTGACCATCAGGTCGATCACGGCGAACGCGGGGTGCGTCGGCAGAGCCTTGCCCTCGGCCTCGAGGTCGCGGGCGGTCTGGTTGCGGATGTGGGTCATCAGGCTCAGCGAGACTTCGTCGGAAATCGCCAGCGGCCCCACCGGCATACCGGCCTGGCGCGCCTGGTTGTCGATCATCGCGGCGCTCACGCCTTCGCCGAGCATGGCGATGCCTTCGTTGGTGAAGGTGCCGAATACCCGCGAGGTGAAGAAGCCGCGGCTGTCGTTGACCACGATCGGCGTTTTCTTGATCTGCAGCACGTAGTCGAAACCGCGTGCCAGGGTTTCGTCGCTGGTCTTTTCGCCGCGGATGATCTCCACCAGCGGCATCTTGTCCACCGGGCTGAAGAAGTGCAGGCCGATGAACTTCTCCGGCCGCGCCACCGCCTGGGCCAGACCGGTGATCGGCAGGGTCGAGGTATTGGACGCCACCACCGCATCGGCCAGGGCATGTTTCTCGGCCTCGGCGGTGACCTTGCCTTTCAGCGCGCGGTCCTCGAAGACCGCCTCGATGATCAGGTCGCAGCCTTCGAAGTCGGCTTCGCTGACGCTCGGCACGATCCGCGCGAGGAAGACGTCGCGCTTCTCGGCGGACAGGTGCCCGCGCGCAACCTTCTTGTCCAGCAGCCTGGCCGAATAAGCCTTGCCCTTCTCCGCCGCTTCCAGCGAGACATCCTTGAGCACCACCTCGATGCCGGCCGCCGCCGATACGTAGGCGATGCCCGCGCCCATCATCCCGGCGCCGAGCACGCCGACCTTTTTCGTCGCCCGCACCGGATACCCCTGCGGCCGCGACTTGCCGGCGTTGATCTCGTTGAGCTGGAACCAGAAGGTGCCGATCATGTTCTTCGCCACCTGGCCGGTGGTCAGCTCGGTGAAATAGCGCGCCTCGATCAGTTGCGCGGTGTCGAAATCGACCTGGGCGCCCTCCACCGCCGCGCACATGATCTTCTCGGGCGCCGGGAAGCAACCCTTGGTCTTGTCGCGCAGCACCGACGGTGCGATGGCCAGCATCTGCGCCACGTTGGGACTGGCAGGCGTACCGCCGGGAATCTTGTAGCCGGCGCTGTCCCAGGGCTGCTTCGCCGCCGGGTTGGCGAGGATCCAGGCGCGGGCCTTCTCCAGCATTTCCTCGGGGCTGTCGGCCAGTTCGTGGATCAGCCCGGCCTTGAGCGCTTCCGCCGGACGCACCTTCTTGCCTTCGGCGAGGTACGGCAGGGCTTTCTCCAGGCCAAGCAGGCGCACCATACGTACCACCCCGCCGCCGCCCGGCAACAGGCCGAGAGTCACCTCCGGCAGGCCGAGCTGCACGCCGGGATTGTCCAGGGCGATGCGGTGGTGGCAGGCCAGGCAGATCTCCCAGCCGCCGCCCAGCGCAGCGCCGTTGATCGCGGCGACCACCGGCTTGCCGAGGGTCTCCAGGCGCCGCAGTTGGCCCTTGAGTTCGAGGATGCCCTGGTAGAAGGCCGGGGCGTCGGCCTTGGTGACCTTGATCAGCTCGTTGAGATCGCCGCCGGCGAAGAAGGTCTTCTTCGCCGAGGTCAGCACCACGCCGGCGATCCCCTCTTTCTCCGCCTCCAGCCGCGCGATGGTCTTCGCCATCGCCTCGCGGTAGACACCGTTCATGGTGTTGGCGCTCTGCCCGGGCATGTCCATGGTCAGGACGACGACGTTGTCCTGGCCTTTTTCGTAACGGATAGCGTCAGTCATTCCGGTTCTCCCTTCACACGCGCTCGATGATGGTGGCGATGCCCATGCCGCCACCTACGCAGAGGGTGGCCAGGCCGTAGCGCAGGTTGCGCCGCTCCAGTTCGTCGAGCAGCGTGCCGAGGATGATGCAGCCGGTGGCGCCGAGCGGGTGGCCCATGGCGATGGCGCCGCCGTTGACGTTGACCTTGCTTTCCGCCACGCCCATGTCCTTCATGAATTTCATCACCACCGAAGCGAACGCCTCGTTGACTTCGAACAGATCGATGTCTTCCACCTTCAGGCCGGCCTTGGCCAGGGCCTTGCGGGTCGCCGGCGCGGGGCCGGTAAGCATGATGGTGGGGTCGGTGGAGGTCACCGCGGTAGCGACGATCCGCGCCCGCGCCTTCAGGCCCAGTTCGCGGCCCTTGGCCTCGGAGCCGATGAGCATGGCGCTGGCGCCGTCGACGATCCCCGAGCTGTTGCCCGGCGTATGCACGTGCTCGATGCGCTCGACCTGGCTGTACTTGCGCAGCGCGGTGGCGTCGAAGCCCATCTGCCCCATCATCTCGAAACTCGGCTTGAGCGCGGCGAGCCCTTCCAGGGTGGAGTCGGCGCGAATGAACTCATCGTGGTCGAGCAGGACGATGCCGTTCTGGTCGGCGACCGGCACCAGCGACTTGCCGAACAGCCCTTCGGCGCGTGCCTTGGCGGCCTTCTGCTGGGAGCGCAGGGCGAAGGCATCGACATCGGCACGACTGAAGCCTTCCAGGGTGGCGATCAGGTCGGCGCCGATCCCTTGCGGGACGAAGCTGGTGTGCAGGTTGGTTTCCGGATCCAGTGCCCAGGCGCCGCCGTCGGAGCCCATCGGCACGCGTGACATGGACTCGACGCCGCCGACCAGGACCAGGTCCTCGAAACCGGAGCGTACCTTCATCGCCCCCAGGTTCACCGCCTCCAGGCCGGAGGCGCAGAAACGGTTGATCTGCACGCCGGCAACCTGTTCGTCCCAGTCGGCCACCAGCGCCGCGGTCTTGGCGATATCGGCGCCCTGGTCGCCCACCGGCGTCACGCAGCCGAGCACGATATCGTCGACCTGGGCGGTATCCAGGTCGTTGCGCCGCTGGACCGCGCGCAACAGCCCGGCCATCAGGTTCACCGGCTTGACGCTGTGCAGCGCGCCATCCTTCTTGCCCTTGCCGCGGGGAGTACGCACGGCGTCGTAAATGAATGCGTCGGTCATGGCGGTCTCTCTTATCCTGTTCTCGTCCGGCCGAGCGGGCCTCCGCCTACCTTAAACAGGCTCGCCGGCGGGACAATGACCGAACCGCTCAGGCTGATTGACCGCCCAGCTCAGCCTGCAACGCCGGGAAGATAGCACCATGCCATCTTTCGACCGGAAACCCGGACACCGGACGAACGGTCGAGACGCACGCCAGAGCCGTCACCACGCTGTCATATAGAGGGAATATGTCTAGACCGGAGCAGCTTGTATCCAAGTGGTCTAAGCCCGCGCAGGCCGGGGCTTAGACTGATTCATGCAAGCGTTCGAAAGGGAGGTCGACGCCGGGGATGCCGGGCCGACCGAAGAGTACGCCACTGCGTGGCAAGCCGTTCCGCCGGGCCGTAGCGCGGAGCAGGCAGCCACCCGACAACAAGAAAGGCAGACAGGCCATGTTGAACGAGCAGCCAAAAAGATGGCGGCAAGCGAGCCTCATCGTCTTCGCCACCACAGTCATCCTGATCCTTCCCAACCTTAACAGTCTGATCCGCTAGGGCACCCTGCTGCCTGCACGCTGCGCACCGCCTCGCGGTCAGCGCAGCGCAGGCAGCCACCAGGTCAGCAGCAGCGGAATGAAGGCGAACGACAGCAAGGTCGAACACAGCACCAGACTGGCGACCTGATCCGGCGAACGATTGCCGCGCAAGGCGTAGAGATAGTTGAACACCGCCACCGGCATCGACGATTGCACCACCAGCACCCCCTGCGCCAGCGGCGGCAATTGCAACGCCAGCGCCACCGACCAGCCCACCAGCGCCCCCAGCAGAAGACGCAGGCCGCCATAGAAGAAGCCATTGCCCAGTTGCCGCGGACGGATGCTGGCCAGGGACACGCCGAGGGTGATCAGCATCAGCGGAATGGTCAGCCCGGCCATCAGGTCGACGGTATTCGCCATCCAGCGCGGCAGTTGCAGGTCGAGCCCCATCAACAACAAGGCCAGCAGCACGCTGAGCAGGATCGGATTGCCCAGCAGCGAGCGCCAGGAGCGCTCGCCGCTCATCCAGAACACGCCGAGGCTGAAGTTGCCGATCGACATGATCAGGTAGAACGCCACCGCCAGGGTCATCCCCGCCTCGCCGAACGCATACAGGCACACCGGCAGGCCCATGTTGCCGACATTCGGGAAGCTGTAGGCCGGCACCAGCACCTGCCACTCCTGGCGCCCGAGGCGCGCCGCCGCCCAGCCCAGCGCAGCCATGCAGACGCAGATCAGCGCGCTGGCCAGGGCCATCCGGCCGAAGCTATGCAGGTCCACCCGGGTATGCGCCAGGGTGGCGAGGATCAGGCATGGCGAACCGATGTTGAACACGATGCGCGAAACGAACTCGGTCGGATAGGCGTGTCCGAGACGGACCCAGACATA
The DNA here is from genome assembly GCF_021213715.1 of Pseudomonas sp. CP-1. Classification (NCBI taxonomy): domain Bacteria; kingdom Pseudomonadati; phylum Pseudomonadota; class Gammaproteobacteria; order Pseudomonadales; family Pseudomonadaceae; genus Pseudomonas; species Pseudomonas sp. CP-1. Next base: position 327,411 of record NZ_JAJQKY010000004.1, on the reverse strand, counting down.
ACCGACACCGGCGCCGAACAGCACGGGCGCCATCACGGCGAACAACTCGGCGAGCACGGGAACCCCTTGGTTAGCCAGCTATGCAATGGCCCGCATGCTACCGCGAGGCCCCCGTTCCGTGCCAATCTCTCGCTCCATGTCATAACCGGCGGATGCACGAGGAACCCGCATGCCTGTCACTCTCCCGCGCCTGGCGTTGCTAGGTGCCCTGCTCTTCCCTGTGGCTGCCGCCTGGGCCGCCGAGCTCCGCCTGGAACTGCCGGGGGGCACGCAGACCTGGAGCAGCGAAGAACTGCTCAGGCATCCGCAGGCCCGCGACCTGGACATCCCGGCCGACGTCGCCTACCGCCGGAACATGCGCTACCGCGCCGTGCCACTGGCGGCCTTGTTGAAAGGCGTGCATCCCGAAGACCATTTGCAGGCCGTGGCCAGCGATGGCTTCGCCGCCGAGTTGCCGGCCGCCCCGCTGCTCGCCGAACAGGGCTCGCAAGCCTGGCTGGCGATAGAGGATCCGCAGCGCCCCTGGCCGCCGTTGGGCGCCGGCAAGCCGTCCGCCGGGCCGTTCTATCTGGTCTGGAGCAAACCCGAGGAAAAACGCATCGGTCCGGAGCAATGGCCCTTCCAGGTCGTCCGCATCCGCTATCAGCCCCCTCTGGCCGAACGCTTCCCGGCCCTGCTGCCGGCCGCCGACGCCAGCGCGGAAGTGCGCGCCGGCTTCGCCGTGTTCCAGAAGAACTGCCTGGCCTGCCACCGTCTCAACGGTGCCGGCGACGCCCAGTTCGGCCCGGACCTGAACCTGCCGTACAACCCCACCGAGTACTTCCAGCCGCAATTCCTCTCCCGCTACATCCGCGACCCGCAGGCGCTGCGGCAATGGCCACAGGCGAAAATGCCGGCGTTCCCGGAACGGGTGATCGACGACCAGGAATTGCGCCAGCTGATCGGCTACCTGCGCCACATGGCCGGCCGCAAAGCGGGCGCGGCCGGCTGAAGCGGCGTCAGATGTTGTACGCCGAGGGCGGCGACGGCAGGCGCTCCAGCAAGTCGTGCAGGCCGGCGCTCCACTGGCGGCGGATGGCGCTGAAATAGGCGTCGTCCTCGGTGACCCGGTAGCCCTCCGGCAGGATCAGGCTGTCGCGGTGGTAGACCAGCAGGTCCAGCGGCATGCCCACCGAGAGGTTGCTGCGGATGGTCGAGTCGAACGACACCAGCGCGCAGCGCAGGGCCTGCTCCAGCGGCGTGTCGAAAGTCAGGTTGCGGTCGAGGATCGGCTTGCCGTACTTGCTTTCGCCCAGTTGCAGGAAAGGCGTGTCCGGCGTGGCCTGGATGAAGTTGCCCTGGGGGTAGATGCTGTACAGCGCCGGCGGTCCGCCGGCGATCTGCCCGCCGACCAGGAAGGAACAGCTCAGGTCGGTATTGCCGGCCAGATTGCCGCCGTCGCGGGCCATCACCTCGCGGGTGGTTTCGGCGATCAGCGCCGTGGCGTCGTAGACCGAGGGCACGTTGAGCAGGCTGGCGCCGTCCCGGCGGATGCGCTGCTGCAGCAGGTTGATCACCGATTGCGAGGTCGCCAGGTTGCCGGCCGTCTGCACCACCAGCAGGCGCTCGCCGGGCGTGCCGAAGGTGAACAGCTTGCGGAAGGTGGCGATATGGTCGATCCCGGCGTTGGTCCGCGAATCGGAGGCGAGCACCAAGCCGTCGGCCAGGTGCATCGCGACACAGTAGGTCATCTCGAATCTTCCTTATTCCGTCCGTCCCCGCCCCTCAAGCGTAAAGCCAATCGCCGATAACGCCAGGCGCGCAATAGATCGTCACTGTTGCTGCACCTGCAGCAGCGGCGCGCTGACCAGCACCCGCGCATGCATCTGCTCGCAACCGCCGCCACGGCGCAAACCGCGCACCGGGCAGGCATCCAGGTAGTCGAGGCCGACGGCCAGCTTGAGATGGCGCTCCGGGCGGCCGAGCCGGTTGGTCACGTCGAAGCTGTACCAGCCGTCGCCGAGCCAGGCCTCGGCCCAGGCATGGCTGGCCAGGTGCGTATCGTCCTCGGTGTAGAGGTAGCCGGAGACGTAGCGCCCCGGCACGCCCTTGCTGCGGATGCAGGCGAGGAAGGCATGGGCATGGTCCTGGCAGACCCCGGCGCGTGCGCCGAAGGCCTCGATGGCGGTGCTGTCGACGCGGGTCGCCCCCGGCTGGTACAGGATATGCTCGTGCAGCGCATGCATCAGGTCGAGCAGGCCGCCGCGGTCCTTGCGGCCGCCCATGGCGCGTTCGGCGAAGGCGCGCATCTCGGCATCGGCGCCGGTCAGGCGGGTGCTGCGCAGGAACGGCAACGGCGACTGGCGATCGTGCTCCACCTCGCGCTCCTCGTCGATCTCGACCAGGCCGTGGGCGGCGATCAGGACCGACTCATGCGGTTCGTCCAGGGTCAGGACGTGCAGGATGTTGCCGTACGGATCGCGCAGCGGCCGCGCCGGGCGCGGCAGGTCCAGGCGCCAATCGACCACGTGCTGGCGCTCGCTGTCCTGCGGGGTCAGGCGCAGGTACTGGATGCTGGCGCGCACCCGGTCTTCGTAGCGATAGGTGGTGTCGTGGGTGATCGAGAGTCTCATGCGGCCTCCAGGTAGGAGCTGTGAATGGCGTTGGCCAACTGGCGAACCAGCAGGATGTAGTCGGTGATCCAGGTATGCAGGCCCTGTTCCAGCACCTCGTCGATGCCGGTGTAGCGCACCCGCGCCTCCAGCTCGGCGGCCAGGCGCTGCGCCGGCCGGCCGTTGACACCGGGCAGGCCGGAAAGGATCTCGCTCAGTTCCTCGATGCAGGACAGCAGCGAACGCGGCACGTCCTCGCGCAACAGCAGCAATTCGGCGATGTTGCGCGCGTTGGGCGAGGCGCGGTACAGCTCGGTGTAGCCCTCGAAGGCGGATAGCGCCCGCAGCAGCGCGCTCCACTGGTAGTAGCCGCGCGCGGTGCCCTCGTCCGCCCCGGCGAGCGCCGCTTCGCCCTGGGTCTGGTAGCGCGCATCGAGCAGGCGCAAGGTATTGTCGGCCCGTTCGATGAAGGTTCCGAGACGGATGAAGCGGAACGCATCGTTGCGCATGCTGGTGGCGAAGGTCGCGCCGCGGAACAGGTGCGAGCGGTCCTTCACCCATTCGCAGAAACGACTGATGCCATAGCGCAGGATGCCCTCGGCGGCGATGCCGCGCATTTCCAGCCAGGTGGCGTTGATGTTCTCCCACATGTCCAGGGTGATCCGCCCGCGTACCGCATGGGCACTGGCGCGCGCTGCAGCCAGGCAGCTGTAGATGCTCGCCGGGTTGTCCGGGTCGAGGGCAAAGAAACTCAGCAGGCGCTCGGCGGCCAGTTCGCCGTGGCGCTCCAGGTAGGCGTCGAGGGTGCCGGTGATCAGCAGCGGCATGGCCAGTTCGTCCAGGCCGCCGCCGTTGCGGTCCTGCGGCAACAGCGACAGCGAGTAGCTGACGTCGAGCATGCGGGCGAGGTTCTCCGCGCGTTCCAGGTAGCGCGACATCCAGTACAGGTCGGAAGCGGTCCGGCTGAGCATGCTTATTCCTCCACCACCCAGGTGTCCTTGGTGCCGCCGCCCTGGGACGAATTGACCACCAGCGAGCCTTCGCGCAACGCCACCCGGGTCAGCCCGCCAGGCACCAGGCGAACCCGATCCGGCGCAGACAGGACGAACGGCCGCAGGTCGATATGGCGCGGCGCGACGCCGCTCTCGACGAAGGTCGGACAGGTCGACAGGGACAGCGTCGGTTGCGCGATATAGGCCTCCGGGCGAGCCTTCAGGCGCTCGCGGAACAGCTCGATTTCCTCCCGGCTGGCCGCCGGTCCGACCAGCATGCCGTAGCCGCCGGACCCCTGGGTCTCCTTCACCACCAGCTCCGGCAGGTGCGCCAGGACGTGCGCCAGTTCCTTCGGCTTGCGACATTGCCAGGTCGGCACGTTGTGCAGCAGCGGGTCTTCGCCGAGGTAGAAGCGGATCATGTCCGGCACGTAGGGGTAGATCGACTTGTCGTCGGCCACCCCGGTACCGATCGCGTTGGCCAGCACCAGGTTGCCGGCCCGGTAGGCGGCCAGCAGGCCGGGCACGCCGAGCAGCGAATCCGGGTTGAACGCCAGCGGGTCGAGGAAGGCGTCGTCGATCCTTCGGTAGATCACGTCCACCGGTTGCGGTCCGGCCGTCGTGCGCATGTAGACCCGCTCGTCGCGGACGAACAGATCGGCGCCTTCGACCAGTTCCACGCCCATCTCGCGGGCGAGGAAGGCGTGTTCGAAGTAGGCGCTGTTGAAACGTCCCGGCGTCAATACCACCACGCTCGGCGATTCGACGTCACTGGCCCGCTTTAGGGTGTCGAGCAGCAGGTCCGGGTAGTGGTCGATCGGCGCCACGCGCTGGCGGACGAACAGCTCGGGGAACAGGCGCATCATCATCTTGCGGTTTTCCAGCATGTAGGAAACACCGCTGGGCGTGCGCAGGTTGTCCTCCAGCACGTAGTAGTTGCCGCTGCCGTCGCGGACCAGGTCGACCCCGGCAATGTGCGCGTAGACGTTGCCCGGCAGGTCCAGTCCCTGCATCGCCAGTTGGTACTGGTCGTTGGCCAGGACCTGCTCGGCAGGAATCACCCCGGCCTTGAGGATGCGCTGTTCGTGGTAGAGATCGGCGAGGAACAGGTTCAGCGCCTGGACGCGCTGGATGCAGCCGGCCTCGATGTGCGCCCACTCCGCCGCGGGGATGCTGCGCGGGATGGTGTCGAAGGGGATCAGGCGCTCGGTGCCCTGCTCGTCGCCGTACAGGGTGAAGGTGATGCCGGCGCGATGGAACAGCAGGTCGGCTTCGCGCCGGCGTTGCAGCAATTGCTCTTCAGGGGTGTCGGCCAGCCAGCGAGCGAATTCCCGATAATGCGAGCGGCATTCGCCGCCAGCATCGTGCATCTCGTCGTAAAACATACGTGCCATGCCGGACTCCTTGTCGTCACGAACGATGGGGAACTCGCAAAGCCCGTGCCAGCGCGCGGATCACGGCTCGTCGGCGATTCGCAGGGTCGGCGCGGCGGGTTCGCCCCAGTCTGGTGCATCCTGCCCACAGGGAGAGGAAGGGCGCCCCGTTCGACGGCATGCGCGCCCCGCGGCCACGGACCGGCATCGACCTGCCGATCGCGAAGCGACCTGTGGGACCGATAAGTCTAGAACAGACCCGGAAGGGAGACGGCTTCTCCCCTCCCTTCCATGCAGACAGCCGTCTCGCTCGAACGAGCGATAAAGCGGACCGGCGGTAGTGCCAGGGAAGCGCCCGCGGCCGGGAAGGTCAATCGATCAGCGACAGCCAATGACGGTAGAAACCCTCGGCCACCCGATTCAGCCCGGCAACCTTGGCAGGCAACCCGGCCAGCATGTCCTCGGCGGATTGCTGGCTGGGCTGGGAGGGATCGAGCAGGTGCGGCCAGCCGGCGATCCAGCGCCGCACCAGTTCCTCGGTCATTTCCGGATGGCCTTGCAGGCCGAGTACGTGATCGCCCCAGGAAAACCCCTGGTTCTCGCACCACGGGCTGGACAGCAGGCGCTCGGCGCCCTGCGGCAGGTCGAAGGCATCGCCGTGCCACTGGAAGATCGAGAAGCGCTCCGGCAGCCCGGCCAGCCATGGACTGTCGCGGCTTTCCCGCTGCATGGGCTGCCAGCCCATTTCGGTGTAGGGCTGGTGCCGCACCGTCGCGCCCAGGGCGCGGGCCAGCAACTGGCCGCCGAGGCAATGGCCGATCAGCGGGATGCGCCGCTCGATGAAGCGACGCAGCAGCGCCAGTTCGTCGCGCAACCAGGGCAGGTCGTCGTTGACGCTCATCGGCCCACCCATGATCGCCACCGCTCGCGGGCGTTCGGCGTCGAGACCGGCGAGTTCGCCGAGGTCGGCGCGGATCACGCGGAAGTCCAGGCCGCGCGCCGCCAGCACGGCACCCAGATGGCCTGGCGGACAGAACTCGGCATGGGTCAGGATCAGAATATCGCTCATGGCTTACCTCCTTCCCCAGTCTGAAGGAAAGCCTTCGAGGAAGGAAAGCCCGACGCAGGAGCCCCGGCCCGGGATCGCGGCCGGGGTCCCGCCGCCGTCACGGACGCAGCGAAGTGACCTCCTGGGTCACGCCCCACCCGTCCAGCACGCCGCCCAGCGGCACCACGACTTCCTCCAGGTCGTGTTCGAAGGCACCGATGGCGGCATGGGTGGCGTACATCACCTTGCTGACCTGCAGGTTCCAGGAGCCATCGTCGCGAGCGACGACTTGGGCCCTGAGCGACTCGCCGCGAAACTGGCCCGCTGCCTGGCGGGCCTCCCGCTCACTGGGAAAGATGGCGAAGAAGTCGATGGGATGGATGCGCGCGAAGTCGAAGCCGCCTTCTTTCATGCGACGCAGGACATTCACGCTGACATCATCCGAGAAGGGCTTTTCCATGAGACGCACCTCCTGTCGAGACATTCAGAAAATTCACCGATTCCCCATTCAGCTGAAGCCATCGTCGGCGATCATGAGAGTTTTGTGATCAGGCCAGAGGAGGATCGGACGACCATGGCTTCTTTCAGGGTAGCGTCAACCTGCCAGCGCTGCCGAGCTTTCCGCCGCCTGCCCCGGCGGGCGGCGACCGGCGGCAGACAAAGCGCTGTACAAAACGCCCGGCCGTTGAGCAAGATTCCGCCTGCGCCGGCGACCGTTGGTCCTGCCCGATGGCATTGGCGAAAGCGACTCGTGCAATAATATCAGGTTGATATCAACCACTTCTCTCCCGCTATCCCGTTCGGACGCTTTCATGCTTATCAGCAGCTACAACCAGGTTCTTGTCGCCTTTTCCCTGATTGTGGCCATCCTGGCGTCCTACACCGCTCTCGACATGGCCGGCCGGGTGACCCTGGCGAAAGGCCGCGAGGCGCTCTCCTGGCTGATCGGCGGCGCTTTCGCCATGGGCTTCGGCATCTGGTCGATGCATTTCGTCGGCATGCTCGCCTTCAGCCTGCCGATCCCGCTCGGCTACGACCTGGGCCTGACCCTGCTGTCGCTGCTACTGGCCGTCGGCAGTTCGGCCTTCGCCCTCTGGCTGGTGTGCCAGGCGGAACTCCCCTGGCAACGCCTGGCGCTGGGCGCCCTGCTGATGGGCAGCGGCATCGCCGCCATGCACTACACCGGGATGGCCGCCCTGCTGATGATGCCGGGGATCGTCTACGACCCGCTGTGGCTCGGCCTCTCCATCCTGATCGCGGTGATCGCCTCCGGCGCCGCGCTGTGGATCGCCTTCCGCCTGCGCCATGGCAGCCGGCGCATCGTCCTGGTCCGCGCCGGCGCCGCCCTGGTGATGGGCTGCGCCATCGTCGGCATGCACTACACCGGGATGGCCGCCGCGCAGTTCCCCCTGGGCAGCTTCTGCGGCGCCGCCGGCCGAGGCATCGACAACGGCTGGCTGGCGGTGCTGGTCATCGTGATCACCCTGGCGGTGATCGCCATCGCCCTGATCGTCTCGGTGCTGGACTCGCGCCTGGAGGCACGTACCTCGGTGCTCGCCACCTCCCTCGCACGAGCCAACCGCGAGCTGATCCAGTTGGCCCTGCACGACAACCTGACCAAGCTGCCCAACCGCATGCTCCTCGACGACCGCCTGGAGCAGGCGATCCAGCAGGCGATCCGCGACGATCGCCGGTTCGCCGTGCTGTTCATGGACCTGGACGGCTTCAAGGCGGTCAACGATGCCTACGGCCATCACCTCGGCGACCTGTTGCTGATCGAAGTCGCCGAGCGTATCCGCGCCAACGTCCGCGCCCAGGACACCATCGCCCGCCTCGGCGGCGACGAGTTCGTCCTGCTGATCGAGGCCCGCGAGCCCGCCGACGCCGCGACCCTGGCCGAGAAACTGGTGAAGCGGATCAGCCAGCCGTACCAGATATCCCGCCACGAGGTGCGGATCTCGGCGAGCATCGGCATCGCGCTCTACCCCGGCGACGGGCAGACCCGCCACGAACTGATGATCAATGCCGACGCGGCGATGTATCACGCCAAGGACCAGGGACGGAACGGCTACTGCTTCTTCGAGAGTTCGATGAACGCCAACGCCCAGGAACAGTTGCAACTGCTCCATGACCTGCGCCAGGCCCTGGAGCGCCGGCAGTTGGTCTTGCACTACCAACCCAAGGTACTGGCGCCGAACGGACCGATGGTCGGCGTGGAAGCGCTGCTGCGCTGGGAGCATCCGCAACACGGACTGATCCCCCCCGACCAGTTCCTGCCGCTGGCGGAAAAAACCGGCCTGATCGTGCAGATCGGCGAGTGGGTGCTCGACGAAGCCTGCCGGCAGATGCGCCTCTGGCTGGACGGCGGGCATGCGGAGTGGAACATCGCGGTGAACCTTTCGGCCCTGCAGTTCGCCCATGCCGGCCTGGTCGACTCGGTGCGCAACGCACTCCTGCGCCACAGCCTGGAGCCCAGCCACCTGATCCTCGAGGTGACCGAATCGACCGCCATGCGCGATGCCGATGCCAGCCTGGTGATCCTCGAGCAGTTATCGGCGATGGGCGTCGGCATCTCCATCGACGACTTCGGCACCGGCTACTCCAGCCTGCTCTATCTCAAGCGCCTGCCGGCGAGCGAACTGAAGATCGACCGTGGCTTCATCAACGAGCTGGCCCACGACAGCGACGACGCCGCGATCGTCTCGGCGATCGTCGCCCTCGGCCGCACGCTGAACCTGAAGATCGTCGCCGAGGGCGTGGAAACCGAGGCCCAGCAGGAGTTCCTGACCCGCCTCGGCTGCAATTCGCTGCAAGGCTTCCTGCTCGGCAGGCCGATGCCGGCCGAGCAGTTGCTCGCCAGCGTCGCCTGAGCGCCGCCAGCGGCGTGCCACGGGACCTGTCAGAACCGGCAGATTCGCCCATCGCCGTCTCGTTGACTTCCGCCCGCGCTGCGAACACCTTATGTCGCGCCCGCCGGGCGGCATGCCGCGACATGTCACGCCGCCACGACGAGCGTCTATCCAATAACGAGAAAACATGCATGAACAGGCTGTGTGTACTGGGGCTTCTCATCGGGCTGAGCGGGAGCCCGGCACTGGCGGCTGGCCAGGGCGAATCCGGCAATCCACCGGCTACCGACAAGGAGCGTTTCATCGCCAGCCTGATGGCTCGCATGAGCAACGCGGAAAAGATCGGCCAGCTACGCCTGGTCAGCGTCGGCGCCGACCATCCCAAGGAAGCGCTGATGGCGGACATCCGCGCCGGCAAGGTCGGCGCCATCTTCAATACCGTGACCCGCCCGGACATTCGCGCCATGCAGGATCAGGTCCGCCATAGCCGCCTGAAGATCCCGCTGTTCCATGCCTACGATGTGGCCCACGGCCACCGCACCATCTTCCCCATCAGCCTCGGCCTCGCCGCCAGCTGGGACCCCGAGGTGGTCGCCCGCAGCGCGCGGATCTCCGCCCTCGAAGCCAGCGCCGACGGGCTCGACATGAGCTTCTCGCCGATGGTCGACATCACCCGCGACGCGCGCTGGGGGCGGGTCTCGGAAGGCTTCGGCGAAGATACCTACCTGACCTCGCTGCTGTCCGGCGTGATGGTCCGTGCCTACCAGGGCTCCAACCTGGCCGCCCCGGACAGCATCATGGCGGCGGTCAAGCACTTCGCCCTGTACGGCGCGGCCGAAGGCGGCCGCGACTACAACACCGTGGACATGAGCCTGCCGCGCATGTTCCAGGACTACCTGCCGCCCTACAAGGCCGCGGTGGACGCCGGCGCCGGCGCGGTGATGGTCTCGCTGAACACCATCAACGGCGTGCCCGCCACCGCCAACCGCTGGCTGCTGACCGACCTGCTGCGCCAGCAGTGGGGCTTCAAGGGGCTGACCATCAGCGACCATGGCGCGGTGAAGGAACTGATCAAGCACGGCCTCGCCGGCAACGAGCGGGACGCCACGCGCCTGGCGATCCAGGCCGGTGTCGACATGAACATGAACGACGATCTCTACTCGACCTGGCTGCCGAAGCTACTGGCGGCCGGCGAGATCGACCAGGCCGACATCGATCGCGCCTGCCGCGACGTGCTGGCGGCGAAGTACGACCTCGGCCTGTTCGCCGATCCCTACCGGCGCCTGGGCAAGCCGGACGACCCGCCGTTCGACACCAACGCCGAGAGCCGCCTGCACCGCCAGGCCGCCCGCGAGGTGGCTCGCGAAGGACTGGTCCTGCTGAAGAACCGCGACGGTCTGCTGCCGCTGAAGAAGCAGGGGCGGATCGCGGTGATCGGCCCGCTGGCCAAGAGCCAGCGCGACGTCATCGGCAGTTGGTCGGCAGCCGGCGTGCCACGCCAGGCGGTAACCGTCTACCAGGGCCTGGCCAATGCCGTCGGCGAGCGTGCCACCCTGCTCTACGCCAAGGGTGCCAACGTCAGTGGCGACCAGGCGATCCTCGACTACCTGAACAGCTACAACCCGGAAGTCGAGGTCGATCCGCGCTCCGCCGAGGCGATGCTCGAGGAGGCCTTGCGCACCGCGCGCGACGCCGACCTGGTGGTCGCCGTGGTCGGCGAATCGCAGGGCATGGCCCACGAGGCCTCCAGTCGCACCGACCTGCGCATCCCGGCCAGCCAGCGGCGGCTGCTGAAGGCACTGAAGGCCACCGGCAAGCCGCTGGTGCTGGTGCTGATGAACGGCCGACCGCTGTCGCTGGGCTGGGAGCAGGAAAACGCCGACGCGATCCTGGAAACCTGGTTCAGTGGCACCGAAGGCGGCAATGCCATCGCCGACGTGCTGTTCGGCGAGCACAACCCCAGCGGCAAGCTGACCATGTCCTTCCCGCGCTCGGTGGGCCAGGTACCGGTCTACTACAACCACCTGAACACCGGCCGGCCGATGGACCACGACAACCCCGGCAAATACACCTCGCGCTATTTCGACGAAGCCAACGGCCCGCTCTACCCGTTCGGCTACGGCCTCAGCTACACCGAGTTCAGTCTCTCGCCCCTGCGCCTGTCCAGCGAACGGCTGGCCCGCGGCGACACCCTGGAAGCGCGGGTCACGCTCAACAACAGCGGCAAGCGCGCCGGCGCCACGGTGGTCCAGCTTTACCTGCAGGACCCGGTCGCCAGCCTCAGCCGTCCAGTGAAGGAACTGCGCGGGTTCCGCAAGGTGATGCTGGAGCCCGGCGAATCGCGGGAGATCGTCTTCCGCCTCGGCGAGGCGGACCTGAAGTTCTACGACAGCCAGCTCAGGCACACGGCCGAGCCAGGCGAGTTCAAGGTCTTCGTCGGCCTGGACTCGGCGCAAACCGAAAGCCGCAGCTTCACCCTGCTCTGAAGGCGCCGACCGCACCGCCAGCGTCGCCGCCGCGGGCGAACGGCAGCGCCTCAGCCCTCGGCCCTCGGCCCGGAGCCAACACCCGGGCCGGGGGCGGCGCCTGGTTCCCTCAACCGGCGTCCCCTTCCTCCTCGCCGCTCCGCGCCACGCCCTCCGTCAATGCGGCCTGCAACGCCGCCAACTGGCTGTCGAGCGATGCGTCGATGATCCCGATCTCGGTTTCCAGGATGCAACCGCCCTGGTCCAGCCGGGCATCGCCGACCACTTCCAGGTAGCCCACCTCGGGGAAATCCTTAAGCACCCGGGCGACCTGCTCGCGCACCGCGACCAGCTGTTCCGGCTGGACGTGCAGGATCACCTGCTTCTGGTTGCTCACCAATGCCAGTGCCTCGCGCGTGGCCGCCAGGGTCAGCTCGACAGCGTCGTAGTGGCGCAACACCTTGCGCACCGCCTGCAGCACCACCTCGCCAAGCTGGCGATCGACCTGCCGGTAGTAGCGATTGCAGCGCAGTAGCGTTTCCTGGATCAGCCCGGCCTGGCGCAGACGCGCCTCCTCCAATCCGGCCTCCCAGCCCAGGCGCTTCTGCTCCTGGTAAACCTCGTGGGCCTCGCGCTCGATTTCGGCGGCACGCTCGCGTGCCGCTTCCACCAGGCGGTTGGCGCTGAGGTAGTCCTGGTAGTCGCGGGCGCGCAACAGGGCCTGCCCGGGGGCCAGCCGTACGCGACTGGCGTCTAGTTCAACAAATGGAAGCATTCATCGCTCGCTTGTCGGGCGACCTTCAGGCACAGGGTCCGCGCCAGGGATCGCCGTTGTTCGTCGAAGGTCCAGTCCGCCGGGGCCGGCATGGCCTCCAGACGCAGGCGCAGGCGCCGCGAGAAACCGCAGTCGGCATCGCTACAGGCGGCCAGCCAGAAAGCCAGGCCGCAGCGCCGGAAATAGCCGTCTTCCGGGTTTTCCGGCAAGGCCCGCTGCCAGCCGGGCGGCCAGCGACCGATGAGCAGGTCGAGCTGCTCCAGGCAAAAACGCTGGCCCTGTTCGCCGATCTGCGCGCGGATGCGCCGTACCCGCGCACCGTCCAGCACCTGCCGCAAGGCCTGGCCGTGCAGCAGCGCGCCGAGCCAGCCCAGGGTCCGTTCCAGCGCCGCCTGCGGGTAAAGGGCCAGCCCGCCCAGTTGCGCGGGCATGCGGAACGCGCAGTCCAGCTCCAGTTGCTCCAGCAGCCAGGCGTTGAGAACGCTCTGTCGCCGCCAGTCCGGCAGCGCCGGCAGCAACCGCAGCAATACCGCGGGCAAGTGCGACTCGTGGATGTAGCGGGCCGGGCAGAAGCGCAACTGGTAGGCCGTCAATGGCATCGCGCCGCTCAGCCCCGTTGCCGGTGCCAGAAGAACTGCGCCAGGTTGCTCGCCAGCAGCAACGCCAGCAGCAGGCCGAACAGACCGAGCAGGCGTCCGCGCGAGTGCTCCGCCACCTGGATCGAGAAGACACTCTCGAAGCGTGGCGCCAGCGGGACCTGGCGGACCCCGGCCGACGGCACCAGCACCACGCTGATGCGGTCGTAGCTGAGTCCTTCGATGCCGTTGTTCACCAGTTGCTTGATCTGCGGCACGTAGGCATCCAGTTGCACGTCGGCGGCGTGCTTGATGAACACCGAGGCCGATGCCGGCGAGGACTTCCTGCCCAGTCCGTCGCGCTCCTCGGGCAGCACCACATGGACCCGCGCCACCAGCACGCCATCGATCTCGGAAAGGGTATGGGAAATCTCCTGGGCCTTGGCGTAGTTGAGCCGCGCGCGCTCTTCGATGGGCGAGGAAATCAGCCCGTCCTTGGGAAACACATCCTTCAGCGTGGAGAAGTTCTCCCGCGGATAGCCCTTGCGCTTGAGCACCTCCACCGCCTCGGCGATATCCGATTCCTCCACCAGCAGGCGCACGGTGCCATCCTTGTCCGCCTGCTTGTCCGCGGAAACGCCCTCCGAACGCAACAGCGCCAGCATCTCGTTACCTTCCTTCTGGCTGATCCCGGTATAGAGTTCGACCTTGCACCCGCCCAACGCCAGGACCAGCGCCAGGAGCGCCATGCGCGACAGACCTTTCACCGTTCGCCTCATTGGGTCTTCATCAGGGTTTCGACGTTCTGGCTCATGCGCCCGACGGTCTTGGCGATCAGCTCTTCCTGCATGGTGATGCGCATCAGCGACCACTGCATCTGCATCAGGCTGTTGGGATCGTCGCCGGGCGTCGACAGCTCCACCTGCAACTCCTGCTTGGCCTGGCTGAAACGCTCCTTGATCTGCCCCAGTTCGCTGAGCAGGTCGCCGCCCAGGCTGCCGGCACCGCCCATCGCCCGTTCGAACTCGGCGACGTGGGCCGCGCCGGCCGGGCCGCCGGAGAGTTCTTCGAGACTGGTGATCTGCGCCTGGGCGCCCATCCGAGAGATATCCATCATGACTCCAGGTCGAGTTTGTGGCTGTTGCGCACGAGGTTGTCGAGCATGCCGTTGAGCGGGATCAGCACCTGCAATTCGCGACGCGCCAGTTGCGCCAGGTATTCGCCGCCCGGCGCATGCTCGACTGCACCGAGCAACTGGAGGAGAAAGGTTTGCTGCTGGCGCCCCAGCGGCAGTTCCGCACGGAGCATCGCCTTCAGCTCCAGGCGGTCCGCCTCCAACCCTTGCAGCGGCTGGGCAAAGCGCTGCAGCAGGCGCTCGCCGAGAGCGCCGTTCTCCAACCCGGCCAGGCGGCGTCCGGCCGCCGGCGGCTCGCCGCCGAGGGCCTGCTCGAAAGCCAGCACCTGATCGACAGCCGGCAGGTTCGCCGCCTTTGGACTGGCCGACGGATAGACGGCGAATCCCGGCGGCGTGTCGATGCGGCTCATGTCCGCACCTGGGCGCGCATGCCGGCGGCGAAGTCGGCCAGGGCAGGATCGCTGCTGCCGCCCAGCCCGGCCAGCCTGCGGTCCAGCGCGGCGCCCAGCCCCAGGTGCCACTCGCACAAGGCGAACCAGGGCTCCAGCGCCGGCCAGGGATTGCCATGGGCGAAGACCAGGGCCTCCTGATAGCGCCCCTGGTTGGCCAGGCTGGAAATCCGGATCAGCCGTGCCGCTTCGTCCTGTCCGAGGCGCTCCAGCCACTCGGCGATGCACAGCGCCTCTTCGTGGCAGTGCTGCCCGCTGCCGGCCAGCGCCAGTTCCGCCAATTCGCGTATCAGTGAAGTGTCCATGTTCAGATCTTCTGCAGGATGCCTTGCATCAGGTCGCGCAGCGCACGGGTCACCGTCGAGTTGATGTTGTAGATGACCGACCACTTGTTGATCTTGTGTTGCAGCTCGGCCAGCAGCGCCGGGTTGTCGGCATTGTCGGTCCCCTGCAAGGCCTTGATCGCGTCGTTGACGTCCTTGTTCGCTGCGTTGGCCTGCTCCTTCAGGGCATTGGCCACGGTATCGAGGGTATTCCCCGGGTTGGGGTTGAATATCTGCGCCATGCTTAGTCCTCTGTGAGCTGCGAAAGAATGCCGAGACCGCCTTCGAGGGCCCGGGCCTGCTGTTGCAGGAATTGAAAGCGCTCCGGGCCGGCGCCTCTGGCCAGTTCCCGGCGACACTCCGCCAGCGCCGCCTGCAGACGCTGCCGGAGCGCTGCGGCATGCGTGCCGTCAGCGACCGACAGTCGCGTTTCCAAGGCTGTCATCATGGAGCACCTCCCCTTTGAGATTGATGATGAAACGCTGCTTGCCGCGGGCCACCAGGATCGACTCCGGCTCGATGGCGAGGATTCGCACACCGCGGGATGTCGAGGCGCCCACCGGGTATTTCTGGCCGTCGCCGAGCACTACATAGGGCACCCGCCCCAGCGACACCGAGCGCACCGTGAACTCCAGTTCGTCGCCGCTGGCGCGCTTGCCGCGACTGAGCAGCTCCAGGCTCGGGCGGTTGCCGAACTCCTGCTGGAACTCGCGCTGCAGGCGGTAGAAGGCGCTGAGCTGGACCTCGTCGAGCGTACCGCTCAACTCGATGCGCTCGCCGCGCTCGCGGAAACTCAGTTGCCGGTCGAGGCCGGCGTCCGCCAGCAGGCGCTCGAGGCGGCGCAGGTGCGAGCCGGCCACCCGGACCTGGTTTTCCACCCCGAGCAGGCCCGGCACCTCGGACTCCAGCAATGCGTCGATCCGCGCCCAGCGTTCGTCCTGTTCCGCCAGTTCGCCGTTGAGCCGGACCCAGCCAGGCTTGTCCGCGTTGCTGCTGAGGATCTGCCGATAGCCGAATTTCTGCAGGATGAAATCCACGCCCTGGCGAATGTCTTCCATGCTCCGTGCTTCCAGTCGGTAGTCCACGCCGCTGCCATCGAGGTAGCGCTGCAGCGCCAGGCGCCGAGCGTTGTCCTCCAGGTAGCCGCCGAGCAGGAGACTGTCGCCCTGGCGCTGCACATCCACCTCGCTCATGCCCTGCTCGCGCAGGTAGGCGCGCACCCTCGCCAGGGGCTCCTCGCCGGCCATGCCGTGCTGGCGGGCCGACCAGGGTTCGACGAGCATGCCCAGCAGACACAGCGCCAGCGCCAGGCTGACGCCGAGCAGCCAGGCCCCGCCGGCACGGGCGGACGACTTGCGGCGCACTGGCGCGGTCTGCACCTCGGCTTCGGGGAAACGCTCGGGAAAACGCCGCTGCGGGTCGCAGAATGCCCAGCGCAGCGGGCCGCAGGTCTGCCCGGCAAGCGCCTGCAGGATCGCTCCGGCGACTTGCGCCTGGCCGTCCTGGCGAGGCTCGCAGCCCTCCGCCCACTCCAGCAGGCGCACGCCCTGGGCATCGACCTCGAGCACCAGGTGGACTGCCGCGATGCCCTCGTCGAGCAACACCAGGTCGGCCTGCAACGGATCGCTGCCAAGCGCCACCCGGCCCTCTCCGAGCGAGACTTCGGCGCCCTGGTTCAGCCCGCTGTAGAAGCGGATCTTCCAGGCCATGCTAATTCCCGCGCTCCGCGCCGACGCACCAGGCGCCGTCCTTGGGACAGGCGCCGTCGGTCACCCGCCAGCCCTCCTGCGCACCCATCCGGCAGGGCGTGAGGAACGAACCCTGCCCGGCCTGGCGCAAGCGCTCCTGTTCGGCCCTGGCCGGCGCCAGCGCCTGGCAGCGGGCGCTACCGAGCAGCTTGCGCAACGACAGGCTCTGGTTCGACAACTCGTCGATTTCAAGCAGGCCGCCGCGCAGGTCGCGACGGTTGTTCAGCGCCAGGTAATGGCCGACGCCATCGTCGATCAGCCGAGGCTCGATGAGGAACAGCCGCACCGAGCGGCGCACGGTGTCCGCGGTAGTGCGGAACAGCGCGCCGAGATAGGGAATGTCGCCGAGCCAGGGTACCTTGCGCTGGCTCTGGCTCAGTTCGTCGCGGTAGATGCCGCCGATCAGCAGGCTCTGGCCATGGCCCACGCGGGCGATGGTATCGATCACCGTGCGGTTGATCGTGGGGATCTTGTCCAGGCCGGCGCTGTTGGGTTTCTGGCTGCCGTCCTCGATGTGCAGGCTGAGGCTGATCTCCGGCGTATCGCCGAGAGTCACCACTCGCGGCGTCATTTTCAGCATGGTGCCGTAGGTGATCGCCTTCAGCTCGGCCACCCGCTCGCCCGTGACCCGCACATAGTAGGTTTCGCTCTGGTCGAGCACCGCCTGGGTATTCTCCTGGGTCAGCAGGGTCGGCCGAGATCCGATCTGCGCCTGCCCCTGGCTCTGCAACAGGGTGACCTTGGCCAGCAGGAAATCCAGCCCGCGACTGTCCACCAGGCTGCCGACCGCCCCGTTACCGGCGCCGCCGCCCTCCTCGCTATCCTGGCCGGTGGTGCGGATCTGGATCGACTTGTTGTTGCCCAGGCGAATCCCGGCGCTCCAGTCGACGCCCAGCTGGGCGAGGTTCTCGGCATTGATGTCGATGATCGACAAGCCGACCTCGATCCGCGCCGAGGGCCGGTCGAGGGCTTCGATCAGGCGGCGATACATGGGCAACCGGTCCTTGTGGTCGCGCACCACCACCGCGTTCAGCGACGGTTCCGCCTGGACCACCGCATGGCTCGATTGCGGTCCCGGGCGCAGCTTGCCCGGCTCGTCGCCCACCGCAACCACGTTGGCATCGCTGAGCACCCGCGAGAGGATGCTGGCGATGCCCGGCGCCTCGATCTCGTCGTCGCGGTACTCGATCTTGCGGTCCTCGGCGACCGCATAGCGCAGCGGGAAGATCTCCACGCTGAGGTCGCCGGTCTTTTCGCTGCGCAGGGTGTATTGCTGCTCCAGCACCTGGGCGGTCTGCTCGACCAGTTCGAGATAGCGCCCCGGACCGGACACGTGCACCAGCCGCCCGGAAGGGTCGGCACGCCAGCCGAAGCGCGGTTCCCAGATGCCGGCGGCGGTCAGCGCGCGCTTCAGCTCGGCCTCGCCGACCTGCTCCAGCCTCACCAGCCGCGACTGCATCTCGGTGGTCTTGAATACGTACAGCACGGTGCCGTCGTAGTACCAGCCGAGGTTGTAGAGGGAGGCCATCAACTGCAGGAAGGCCTGCGGGCTTTCCAGGTCGAAGCGGCCGCTGACCTGGTCGTTGACCTTGTCGCTGACGATCACCGAGGCATCGTAGTTGGCGCCGAAGTTGGCCAGCACGTCGCGCAGGCTTTCGCCCTGCGCCACATAGTCGTAAGGCAGGCTGGGCCAGTCCAGCGGCTGCGCGCGCAAGACCGCGCCAGGCAGCAGCGCCAGCAGTCCGCCGATCAGCAGGCGGCGCATCAGGGACGCCACACCGGAACCTGCGGCGGCAACCCGCGGGGCAGCGGCTCCAGCTCCGGCGCCAGCGCCTCGAGCAGCCCCACCTGGGCGGCCAGGGCCCGTTCGAGTCGCTCGGGATCGAGGCCGTCGAGGCCCAGCCGCGCCTGCAACAGCAGGCGCCCGTCCGCATCCAGGACGATGGCCTGGGGATAGCGCCGGCTCCAACTGGCGACCCGCGACAACAGCGCCCGCAGCAACCCCTGCTGGTCGCGCTGCGGGTCCAGGGGGGCGTGCTCCAGCGGGCTTTCCAGCAGCAGGTCGTCGCCCTGGCGCAGCAACAGGACGCTCTGTCCGTCGATGCGCAGGTGGTACGAACCCGTCCGATCGGCAACAAAGGGCCCTTGGCCCAGGCGAGTGGCCAATCCGCTCAACAGATGATCCATGATTCCTCGGTAGGGCCGGCTTTCGCCGGCCGCTCAGCTCTGCCAGTAGAAGTGATCCTGTGCCTGGCACAGGTTGCGTTCGTGCAGCCAGGCCTGGACGGCGTCCGCCGCGCCGACGTCGTCGTCCAGCCGGCAGAGAGGTTGCCAGAGGCATTCGAGGACCTCGGGGATCGGCTCGAAGCCGGCCAGCCCGCCGCTGGCGAGCAGCGTCGCCATGCCCCGCTGCCAGTTCGGCCAGGCGCTCTTCGCCAGTGCCGAAGCCGTCTCCAGCTTGCCGGCCAGTTCGGCCACCTGTTCCTGGGTGCGCGCCTGGCACTTGGCGACCCTGGCCAGTTCCTCGCGGGCCTGCTCCGGCTCCAGCTCGGCCACGCGGGACCAGAATTCGGACTTGATTCGCAGTTGCCGGGACTGGGTTTCCAGCTCCACCAGCGACAGGCGCCAGCCGGGGATCGCCTGGTCGAGCAGGCTTTCCCACCAGCCATAGACCGGCAGCAGGACCCAATCGATCATCGACTGCGGCACGGCGAGGTTGACCCGGTCGCCCAGTTCGGCGCACCAGCCGTCGTCGTCCTGCGCCGCGCAGAGGAGAATCTGCCGCACCTCTTCGCGCCCCAGTGCCAGGCCGCGCGCCAGGCGCTGCTGCAACCATTCGCAGCGGAACAGTTGCTCCAGCCGCAGGCGCGGCAGCATCCGCTGCAGCAACGCCAGTTGCCGCGCACTGATGATTCCGGACTCACGATACAAACTGCTCGATGCGTAACCCGGCACCCGACCCCGCGAGCGGGCGTCCGAGCCCACCACGGATACCCGCCTGCCGGCGAACACCGCTTCTCGGGAGTACTGCTTATCGTCTTCCTGCTCCATTCTCTGCCTTGGCTTCCTCACTACATTGCGCGCTCGTCAGAGCCTGCAATTTGGGCCGATTCTACTCATGCAGCCGCTACCGGGCTTTCAAAAAACGTCAGTTATTTTTAGCCCGGCATTCGTCCTTCCCCTGCCGCGAGCGGCTCGGTGTGCAGCCGAAACGGCGGCGATAGCTCTGGGTGAAATAGGACTGACTGGAAAAGCCCGCCTCCATGGCGATGTCGACGATGCTCATGTCGCTGTTGAGCAGCAACTGATGGGCATAGAGGATTCTCCGCTCGCTGATCCAGGCGCGCGGCGAAACCCCGTAGACACTGCCGAACAGCTCCTTGAAGGTGGTCAGCCCCATGCCGAACTCGCGGGAGAAGTCGGACAGCTTCCACTCGTTGAGGTAGTGCTTCTCCATGAATAGCTGCAGACGCTCGACATGCCGGTTGCTCAGTTGCCGCAGGACCGACATCAGCAGCGGCCCCTGCGGACTGAACGCGAAGAGCATCAGCAACTCCTCGATCTTCAGGCAGGCGAGCATCGGCGGATGCTCATGCACAAGCAATTCCTTCAACCCCTTGACGCAACCGGCCAGCAGAGGCGTGGCAGCGAACGCGATGATGCCCGGCACGGGCTCGTCGCAACGCTCGACTTCACTCAACAGCGCGCCGAAGCGCTGGACGAAGCCTTGTAGAAACTGGGCAGATAATGGAATCCAGAGTATTCGGCTGTCCTTTCCCTTGGTACTTACGACATAGCTTCCGCGGCGGACGAAAAGCAACTCGCCAGGCGCCAGGCAAAAAGTGGAATCGATGTCCTGGACGGTCAGTTCGCCCTCGAGCAGAACATATACGCCCTCTTCCTTGTTTACCCTGTATTCGAAAGTTGGAATGTTCCAATGACAAGACGTTATCTGCTTTCGGCCAAGAGATTTGGCTCCTTGCATATTATAAGAACCCCAACACTTCCCGTCGTACCTTGAATGCCCCGCCTAGCGGAGAGGCATGAATACGCTCCGTTTTATTGATTTTCAAAGCCATGAGCACGGAGTCGATTTTATAATAATCAGGATTATCCGACGTGCGCTGATTCGCAGAGCGAGTCGGCTTCCGCCAATTAATCCAGCCTTCTTTAGAAGCGGAACAAAAGTACCAGTTTTATTATTCGAGGCCTTCCCTGACAACGAACGAGACTTGCACTTCTTTAATCTCCATACGCACTTTCCGAAACAGCAGGCAATGTATCAATCGTTGCCAGATCTTTCTTCCGGGCGAGCGGCCGTACAATTCGGAAAACAGTCGCGCCGAACCAGCCGGACCCGCTCATC
This sequence comes from Pseudomonas sp. CP-1, assembly GCF_021213715.1. NCBI lineage: Bacteria > Pseudomonadati > Pseudomonadota > Gammaproteobacteria > Pseudomonadales > Pseudomonadaceae > Pseudomonas > Pseudomonas sp. CP-1. Next base: position 306,722 of record NZ_JAJQKY010000004.1, on the reverse strand, counting down.
GACGCCCGCCGCCACCCGCTGCCAGGCGCTCGCCTGGACCGCCGCGACGCCCACCCAGGAAAGCTCGGTGCGTAGGTACAATGCCTCGCCCTCCAACCTGTCGACCTCCAGATCGAACGCATAGCGCAACGGCAACCCGGACACCCGGTAGCGCCGCTCGGCAATCGTTTGCATCCCTCCCTGAACGACGGCATACAGGCGCAGCCTGAGTTGCGCCTGGCGCGCCTGCAGGGAAACGCCGCCCACCGAACCGCCCACCGTCACCTTCGGCGACATCGGCGCGGGCTGGCTGACGCAACCGCCGAGCAGCAACGCCAGCGGCAACAGCATCCAGCACCTCACCTGCGCCGGACCGTGCGCGCCTCCAGCGGCGTGCCGTCGCCGTCGGCGAGGCGCTGCAAGGCCTGCTCGCTGCGCGGATCGCCAGCCACGTTGCGCGCCAGCCAGCGCGCCAGCCCGGCCACGCTGGAACGGTCGTCGCCGCGAACGGCCGCGCGGGTCACCGAACGCCCCTCGAAATGCCCCACCGTCTCGGCTCCTGCGTCTTGGGACGGCTGCACCGGCGAAATCGATTCGATTTTCATGGGGCCACTCAAACCCTCATGCCGACCGCAGCGACCGCCTCGCGATCGCTGTCGCACGGCAGCAGGCGTTGCCAGAACTCGGCGTGGTCGAGCAGGTTGGCCAGGGTCGCCTCGAAGCATTCGAGGGTCAGTTGCGCTGCGAGAATCTGCGCATACAACTGGACCTTGCCGGTCAGCTCGTCGAAGCCGAAATGCAGATCGAAACGGTGCCAATGGCGGTTGAAGCTGGCGAGCTGGCGAAAGATCCCCTCGCCCAGCACATCGATGCCCGCCACATCGGCCTCCAGCAACAGACGCTCGCGCTCGGCGAGCAGCAACAGGGTGACGCCCACCTGTTCGTCGAACAGCAGGCTCGCCATGCCCTCTTCGTCGAGGGACAGGGAAGGCAAACCGATACGGCCTGCGAACTCGGCAAGCAGTCGGTTGACCTTGCTCGTTAAATCCATGGGGGCGCCTCCTAAAGCTCAGCGCATGCTAGCACCGGGCTATGCATCGCTTTTGTCACTGAGAGACTTTTCTTTTAAGAAAAAAGCCACATCGCTGTGGCCTTTTCCTCCCGCGCGGAGACGGCTCAGACCACTCCGGCCGCCGCACGCCAGGCCTGGTTATGGCTCTGGGTGTACTGCTGGATGAGCTGCAGGACGTCCTTCATGAAGCCGGCATCGAAGCTCATCTGGTCCTCGACCTTCTGCTTCTGGCTCTGCCCGATGGTGGCGTTGACCTCCTCTTCCCGGGCGCTCGCCTGCGACTCGCCCTGGCGCACCTGGACCGAGGCGTTGGCCATCTGGACGAAGGACTGGATCACCGTGTTGGCCACCTGCAGGGCGCCGTTGCGGCTCTCGAAGGCACGGCCCGCCGCGCGCAACGCCACACTGTCCTGCGCCTGGTCCGCCGCCCAGACCTTGCCGACGATCTTGCGATCCTCATCGGAGGTCTTGCCCAGCGCCTGCATCTTCGCGTCGATCAGTTCGTTGCGCCCATCGATGTTCTTCTGCAGGGTCTTCTCCTGGCTGATGGCCTTGCCGTTCTTCAACGCGCCGAGACTGCCGACCACTGCCGAGGCCAACGCGCCGACGCCGGCGATCACCGCCATGGCGATCATCAGCGTGGCGCCGCTGCGCATCTCGTCCACCTGCGCCTTCTGCGCATGGATGATCGCCTGGTTCTCGTTGTCGCGCTGGAGCACGCCCAGCTCGCGCGCCTTCTGCGCGATGCGGAAGAGAATCAGCAGAAGCTCGACGCTGCTGTCCAACTCGCTGCCGGCCGCTTCCATGCGCACCGGGTCGAGCGCCTGGCGCGGAGCGTTCAGCTCGACCCGGTCGGCCCGCGTGGCCGGCGCCTGCGCCAGTTCCGCAGCCGCTTGCGGCGTGCCGACGGAACGCCCGGCAGCGCCGGGAGCGATCGGCTCGGAGGGGATCGCGGCCTGGGTAGCCGCCAGGGAATATTGCGTATCGATCATGTGACGCCTCCTCAGATCGCTGCCGGTCGGCTGGACAGGTTGTGCAGGGTTTCACCCTTGGCCTGGAGCATGGCGAAGATCCGCTCCATGATTTCCTGGAATGCTTCCAGCATGCGGCTCAGCTCTTCCTTCAGGCGCTCGATCACGCCCTGCAGGGTGGTCAGGTCGGCACGCGATTCCTGCACGTCGGCCTGGCGGTTCGCGGCCTTCGCCTGGAATCCCGAATGAGTGGCCTGGGCCGCGCCGTTGGCGACGTCCAGGGTCAGGTCGGAAACCTGCACGCCGAGTTTCAGCGAGTGCGACAGCGATTGGCCGGCCAAACTGCCGAACTTGCCGCCCAGGTCGGCGACCTTGCTCGCCAGGCTGGCGGTCATCTCGGCCGCCTTGCCGCCGATCTTCGCGCCCAGCTTGGCCAGCCCGCCGACCGCTGAGCCGCCGAAGCTGACCACCGCCGCCAGCAGCGCGACGGCGATCTCGATACCCATCAGTGCCGGGCCGAGCTTTTCCATCACTTCCTTGCTGATCAATCCGTCCGCGGCTGCCTGCTGTACCGACTGGGAGACCACTCCCATGACACCGCCCGCGATCATCAGTGCACCCGCGGCCGCGCCGACGCCGGTTGCCACCATGATTGCGCCGACGATGATCGAAGCTATTGCACTGATCCAACCAAAGATTTTGGCTGCCAGACCGGACTTCTGGGCTTCTTTCGCGGCTTCTTCCGATTCCCTGATCTTCTGCTGGTTGTCTTCCATCTTCTGCAGGTTCTGCTTTCGCGCCTGCTCGATTTCGGTCAGCTTGAGTTTCTTCTGCTGGTTCTCGACTTCGCCGGTGATTTTCGCCAGCTCGATCTCGAACGCCTGCGGCGACATCAGGCCGGCGGACAACAGCGTCGAAGCGCCGGCCAGCACAACCTGCCGCGCCAGTCCGGCATCCTCGCCCACTGCTTGCACCAGGCTGGCGATCTCCGCACGATTGGCGACCTCCAGGCGCTGCTGGCTGGCTGCGGACGGCGGCGTCAGCGCCACCCCCGTGCCGCTCGCGGAAGCCGCGGCCGGCGCCGCCAGGCGCTCCACCCGCAGACTCTCGACATCCCTCGCGACCGGCCTGCCGAGCGCCGGGATATCCCCGGCGTCGGCCACCCCGTAGGGCAGTCCGGCGCGTTCAAGCGTTATCGGATTCATATGTTCGATCCTTTCTCGCGGTTACGGCTTCCAACATGGCGCCGGCACGCGCGGCCAGGGCCTCGTGCGCCGGCTGTGCCGCGGCCAGGGCCCGGGCCGAGTAGAAGCCACTCTCGGCTCCGTCGAGATCACCCAGTTGCAGGTGGCACTCGGCGGCATGGAAGGGAAAGCGCGGCTCGTTGATGTCCATCAGCGCGCCGTAGCTGTAGCTCTGCAGGGCCTGTTCATAGAGACCGAGGGACTGGCGGCAGGCGCCCAGGCCGAGAAAGTAGCGGGCGTCGTAGTGGTCCAGCATGCACAGTGCCTGGAAGATCTTCTGCGCGTCGTCCCACTTGCCCGCCTGGTACTGGTTGAAGCCCAGCGCATAGAGCTGCTCCAGGGTGTCCTCGCTGAGTCCGCGAAGCATCGCCAGGGTGCCGCCGTCGCGCAGGAAGGCCTCCAGCGCCTGTTGCTGGTCGGTGTCGGAAGGGGTCGCTTGCTGGTTCATGGATACCTCTAGATCGCGCTGAGAATGTCGCGCAGGACGCTGTCGTATTTCTGGATGAAGCGGTTGAGCGCCTCGACCGCCGAGTTGTAGCGGGAGCTGGTGTCGTTGAGCAGGGTGGTCTTCTCGTTGACCTTGTCGTTCAGCGGACGCGAGCGGTCGCTCACCGTGGTGGCGAAATTGCCGACCGGGTTGTTGTCCTTCTCGAAGGGGTACTCATCCTTGAGGCCCTTGAGTTCCCCGCTCTGCTTCGGCGAGCCGCTGAGAAAATCCTTGATCGACAGCTTGCCGCTGAAGGTATCCAGATTGCTCAGCAACGCATACTCGGGGCTGTCCTTCCACCTGGGATCGCCGACGGCATAGCCATAGAGCGTGGGGTCGACCAGATCGATACCGCCAGCGTCGATCCTGATGCCCTGCTTGGCCGACAGCGCGGCGTTGATCTGCGACTGGATCACGCTGTAGACCTTCAACTCCGCGGTCAGCGCCTTGAGCTCGTCGAGCAGCGCCTTGCGCTTGCCGTCCTGGGTCTGCAGGACATCCTTGTAGACACCGATGACATCCTCGTCGAGACGGCCGTGCAGGCTGAAATAGGCCGACACCAGGAACTCGCGCAAATCCCACTGCGCACCGGGCTGCCGACGTGCCTGCAGGACTTCGCGGAGTACCTCGAGGCCCTGCCCCGGAGGCGCGGACGGATTGGCCGCGAGCAACCAGGCGAGCGCCTTGAGCACTTGCGCCTCGCTCAGCGGCTGGCCGGCGTGGGCCAGCACGATCCGCTCGCTGCGCAACAAGGCCAGCAGTTCCTCCTGCTCGGCACTGGCAGGCGCCGCCGGCGCGGCCAGGAGTTCGTCCAGGAACAGCTCGCGACCGGCATTAAAGTTTCTGACTTCCATCGTGATTCCTCAGATCAACAAGCCACGCATCGGCGTCGGACGCCGCGGCCGGGTACCCTGCTCGCCCTGCGTCGGCTGGGAACTGCGCATGCGCCGCAGTTCGGCCAGCAGCTCCTCTTCGGCGGCTCGCGCCAGCTCTCGCTCCGGCGCCAGGAACAGCAGCTCGCCGGCGTCCGCGGCAAGCCCCAGGCCTTGCCACATTTCCGCCAGCAGGCGGCCGCGTTCCTCGCTGTCGCGAATCGCCAGTTCGGCGGCCTGGACGGTCGCCCGCAGGGTGTCTTCGGTGTATTCGTTCATGTCGCCCATGGTAGGGATCGACGTCGCCGGAGCCTGTCAGGCACGGTCGGGTTTTTGTCGTTTTCGCAGGCTTCGCTGCGTCACCACCCGCCCGGCCTCCAGCTCGAACCAGCCGTCGGCGGGCTCGGCGGCGCCGGTCCAGCGGCGATAGAAGCGCGCCATGCGCTCGCCAGGCAGCGGGCTGCCGGCCAGCGCCAGGACCTTGCCGTAGAGACGCTGGCGCGGCCCCAGCGTATCGAGCGTGGCCTCCGCCAGCAGGTACAGCGCGGCGAATGGATTGGCCAATCCGCTGCGCGCCTGCCGCCGACGCAACATCACGATCCAGACCCGCTCGCCGTCGCAGCGCCAGGCCAGTTCGCAGCCATGGGCCAGGACCTGCCAACCGAGCGCGATCGAGGTGTCGCGCAGGCAATGCGGACGCACCGCCAGGCCGCGGGCGAGAAACCAGGGAATCAGCGGATCGGCGCTCACAACACGATCCTGCCAAGCGGCTGGATGTTGATCTGCTGGGTCAGCTCCTGGTAGGACAGCACCGGCAGCCCGGCATAGTCGCTCTCCACCAGCTTGCGCACGTAGCGGCGGATATCCATGGAAACGATCAGCACCGGCCGGTTCTGCATCTGCGCGAGATCGCCGACGGTCTGCCGCACGCGCTCGAGGAAGGCCTGGGTTATCGCCGGGTCGAGGGCCAGGTAGCTGCCGGCGCTGGTCTGGCGGATGCCACCGCGGATCTGCTCCTCCACCGCCTGGTCCAGCAGATAGGCGGGAAGGATGTTGTTGCCGCTGGAGTACTTGTAGCAGATGTAGCGCTTGAGGCTGCTGCGGATGTACTCGGTGAGCTGCACCACGTCCTTCTCCTTCTGCCCCCACTCCACCATCGCCTCGAGGATCGCCCGCATGTTGCGGATCGAGATGTCCTCGCCGACCAGGCGCTGGAGAATCTCGGTCATCCGCTGCAGGGGAACGATCCGCTGCGCCTCCTTCACCAGCTCGCCGTAACCCTGCTCCATCTGCTCCAGCAGGTAGCGCGTCTCCTGGATGCCGATGAAATCCTCGGCGTACTCCCGCAGCACATGGGACAGGTGCCAGGTGAGCACCTGCTCCAGGCCCAGGCAGGCACAGCCGGAACGCTCCAGGCGATCCTGATGCGCCTGCTCCACCCAGCTCGCTTCCTCTCCCGGCACCTGCAGCTCCGCCGGCTCGTGGGGGACCGCGAGCAGTTCCAGCTGCGCGGCGCGTTCGCGCACCAGCAACCAGCCCGGCCGCAGGCATCCGCGCGCGACCGGGACCTCCTGTAGCTGCACCAGGTATTCGCCATCGCCCATCGCTTCGTTGAAGCGCAAGTGGATACCCGGGAACGGCACGCCGAAATCCAGGTACAGCGCGCGTCGTACCCGCACCAGTTCCTCGTTCAGCGACATCGCCTCCAGACGTTCCTGGAGGCTGGCATCGACGTCGATCAGCAACGGCACGGTGAGGGCGAATTCTTCCTGCTCGGCGAGACGCCCGGCCTTCGGCTTGCCGCCGCCAGCCTTGCCACGCGCCTTGGCCGATGGCGCTCCGGCGCCCTGCGCGAGCAACGCCGGCAGGTCGCGGGAACCGGCGCTGGCCTGGAGCCGCTGGCGCCAGAGCATGAAGTAGCCGCCGCCGCCGACCAGCAGCGCGAGAGCCAGGAAGGTCAGGGTCGGGAAACCGGGAATCAGGCCGAACAGTACCAGCAACAGGCCGCCGATCAGCAGCGCCTTGGGCTGCGCCACCACCTGTTCGCCGATGTCGCTGCCGAGGTCCGCCGATTCGTCGGAAGACACCCGGGTGACGATGATCCCGGCGGTGATGGCGATCAGCAACGCCGGCACCTGCGAGACCATGCCATCGCCGACGGTCAGCACCGCGTACAGTTGCAGCGCGTCGGCGGTGCTCAGGCCCTTCTGCGTGACGCCGATGGCGATGCCGCCGAGGATGTTGACGACGATGATGATCAGCCCGGCGATGGCGTCGCCCTTGACGAATTTCATCGCGCCGTCCATGGAGCCGAACATCTGGCTTTCCTTTTCGATCACCGCGCGCCGCGCCCGCGCCTCGTTGACATCGATCACGCCGGCACGCATGTCGCCGTCGATGCTCATCTGCTTGCCCGGCATGGCATCCAGGGAAAAGCGCGCGCTGACCTCGGCGACCCGCTCGGCACCCTTGGTGATCACCAGGAACTGCACGATGGTGATGATCAGGAAGATGATGATGCCCACCACCAGGTTGCCGCCGACCACAAAGCTGCCGAAGGTGTTGACGATCTGCCCCGCGTCGGCCTGCAGCAGGATCATCCGCGTGGTGCTCACCGACAGCGCCAGGCGGAACAGCGTGGTGATCAGCAGCACCGCCGGGAACACCGAGAACTGCAACGGCGAGCCGATGTACACCGACATCATCAGCAGGACCACGGAGATGGTGATGTTGACGGCGATGAGGATGTCCAGCAGCAGCGGTGGCAACGGCAGCACCATCATGAACACCACCGCCAGCAGCAACACCACCAGCAGGATGTCCTTGCGCTCGCCGACCCGGCCGAGAAGCCCGCTCAGGTCGTTCATTCCCGCGCCTCCAGCTCCAGCGCCCGGGCGTGCGCGGCACGCGCCGCGTCGAGACGTCCGGCGAGCTGTTCGGCACGGCTCAGGCAACGCCACAGACCGGGCTCCTCCTCGCCATCCTCCTGCAACTGCCGGCACAGGCGCACGGCGGGCTCGCCGAGGCCTTGCTGGAGCAACGCCAGGAGCAAGGCGCGGCGCCCGTCGCGGCGCTCCGGCGCAACGCTCAGCAAGGCCTCCAGCAACACCTGGGCGCGTCGCGGCTGGCCGCATTGCAGGTGCAGCCAGCCCAGCATCAGCAACAGGCGCTGTTGCGTCGGTTTCAACGTCATCGATTCATACCTTGTGCAACAGGTTCAGGGCCATTTGCAGCAGTCGCTCGTCTTCGTCGCGCTCGCCGAGCAGGCAGGCCGCAGCCTGCAGGGCTGGCTGGCGGGGCAGCGTGAGGGCCAGGCGGAGATCGCGCAGCGCCTGGCGGAAGTCGCCGGGGCGCAGCAGGCCGTGGAACTCCAGCTGGGGCCGGGCGTAGTCGAACAGGCGCTGTTGCGCCTGCTGCGCGGGATACAGGCTGGCGACGTGGGTCTCCACCGGCCGGCCGTCGGGCGCCAGCAGATGGCGCTCCGGCAGGGGCGGCGCGAACGGCTCGGCATGCGCCAGGTCGAGTCGTTCGATGCCGATGTGCCAGGCACCGACCCGGCTCATGCGGCGAGCACTTCGCTGCGCGCCGAGCGCAGCGCCTGCAAGGCCTGGTGCAGCGTCGGGATGCCGACCTGCCGGGCTTCCAGGGTGATGCACAGCAGCAGGCGCGATTCGCCGCTCCAGGCGCAACGCAGCGGCAGGCTCCCGGCCGCGCGCGCATGGCACAGGCGCAACGCCCGCAGCGTTCCGCGATAGGCCTGGTGCCAGGCCAGGTCACAGGCCAGCCAGAGCGACAACTGTTCGCCATGGCGTTCCAGCTGCAAGGTGCCGCTGTCCTCGAAATCCAGTTGCACCACGCGCGCCAGCGGCGCCGGTACGCTCACCCGCAGGTCCTGGCAGAACTGCGCGACGGCCAGCTCAACCCAGTCCATGCTGCTGCTCCTCTTCGCGCTCGATCGCCAGGTCGAGTGCCATCTGGCAGGCATTCAAAAGATTCTGGCGCTGCTCGTCGTCGCCGAACACTTCGACCGGCAACAGGCGGTAGAGACGCTTCAGTTCGCGGAAGAAATGGATCTGCCGGGCGACGTCGGCCAGCGGCAACGGCTCGAGCAACGCCTGCACCTCGGCGACGCCGACCCAGCGCTTCTCGAGCAAGGCGATGACTGCGCCGGTCAATTCAGAAGGCCCGTATGCCATGGCCCCGCTCCCCTGTCACCAGCACCTGCCAGAGCGCCCCCACCTGCTCCGCCAGGCCGCCGAGCACGCGCAGCTTGTGCATGTCGCTCATGACCCGCTCCAGCTTCACCGGATCGAGCCGGCTCGACTGACTGTCCAGGTCGGCGCTCAGGGCTTTCTGCAGGAAGGCCACGACCCGCTCCAGCGGCGTCGCGGCGAAGCGCGCCTGGATGTCCTGCCAGGCCGCCGACAGGCCCCGGTAGTCGAGTACCGCGTCACGGTAGGTATCGCGCAGCGCCTGGATATCGCCGACACCGGCGGCGGAAGCCTCGGCGGCCAGCGGCTCGATGCGCAGGCCGAGTTCGATCTCCAGGCCCTGCTCGTCGGCCATCCGCAGCAACGCCTGGTCGACCAGCGCCAGCATCGCCCGCGCCTCCGGCCGCCCGGCCAGGACGTCGCGCGCCCGCGACAGCGCCAGGAAGCGCTGGCTGATCTCGCTGGAGAAGCCCTCCAGGTAAGCACTGAGCTGCGCCAGGCTGCTCAGTTGGCCGCTGCCCAGGTGGGCGATCAGCGCCTCGAGCTTCTGCTGGCTTTCCAGGTCCGGAATGCGCTTCCAGTACTCCTGCAGCATGGCCTGGACTTCGCTCAGGCGCGCATGGGCGTCGCTCAGGCGGCGCTTGGCCAGGGATTTCTCGGCGCGCTCGGAAAAGGCGAAGGTCAGCTCTTCCGCGGCATCGGCCAGCGACTGCGAAACGGAAACGTAGTGGACGCGCTCGCCCTGAAAGCTGCCGCCAGCCTGCTGCGCGGGGGCGTTGGCCGCTTCCCGCGGCGCGAGGGGCGCGGCGGAGGAACTCTGGAGGATGTCCATCGTGGCTGTGGTTCCTGGTCTGCAAAGGCGGCGCAGTATAGGAACCGGCCCGGCGGCGCCGATGCCAATATCAGCCGGTTTTTTTTAGCCGCGGCGGCAACCGATTTCTAAAAACTCCCGGCTGGCACTGAAATTCGTCGCGCGAGGCTTTCTCTATAGTGCGCGCCGACTCCAGCCGAACCGATCCGCCATGCCCGCGCCTCTCTCTCCTCTCATCGTCCGGATGCGCCACGCCATCGAAGGCTGCCGGCCGATCCAGATCCGCGGGCGGGTCACCCAGGTCACCGGAACCCTGCTCAAGGCCGTGGTGCCCGGCGTGCGCATCGGCGAACTCTGCCAGTTGCGCAATCCCGACCAGAGCCTGGCGCTGCTCGCCGAGGTCATCGGCTTCCAGCAGCACCAGGCGCTGCTCACCCCGCTCGGCGAGATGCTCGGGGTTTCCTCCAACACCGAAGTCAGCCCTACCGGCGGCATGCATCGCGTGGCGGTTGGCGAGCACCTGCTCGGGCAGGTGCTCGACGGCCTCGGCCGCCCCTTCGACGGCAGCCCGCCGGCCGAGCCGGCGGCCTGGTATCCGGTCTACCGGGATGCCCCGCAACCGATGAGCCGGCGCCTGATAGAGCGGCCGCTATCGCTGGGTGTGCGCGCCATCGACGGCCTGCTGACCTGCGGCGAAGGCCAGCGCATGGGCATCTTCGCTGCCGCCGGCGGCGGCAAGAGCACCCTGCTGGCCAGCCTGGTGCGCAATGCCGAGGTGGATGTGACGGTACTCGCCCTGGTCGGCGAACGCGGTCGCGAAGTCCGCGAGTTCATCGAAAGCGACCTCGGCGAACAGGGGCTGCGCCGCTCGGTGCTGGTGGTCGCCACTTCCGACCGACCGGCGATGGAGCGCGCCAAAGCCGGTTTCGTCGCCACCAGCATCGCCGAGTATTTCCGCGACCAGGGACGCCGCGTCCTGCTGCTGATGGACTCGCTGACCCGCTTCGCCAGGGCCCAGCGCGAAATCGGCCTGGCGGCCGGTGAACCGCCCACACGCCGCGGCTATCCGCCATCGGTGTTCGCCGCGCTGCCACGCCTGATGGAGCGTGCCGGGCAATCCGAGCGGGGCTCGATCACCGCGCTCTACACCGTGCTGGTGGAAGGCGACGACATGAGCGAGCCGGTGGCCGACGAGACCCGCTCGATTCTCGACGGGCACATCGTGCTGTCGCGCAAGCTGGCCGCCGCCAACCACTATCCGGCCATCGACGTGCTGCACTCGGTGAGCCGGGTCATGAACCAGATCGTCGACGACGATCAGCGCCATGCGGCCGGACGCTTGCGCGAATGGCTGGCGAAGTACGAGGAAGTCGAGTTGCTGCTGAAGATCGGCGAATACCAGAAAGGCCAGGACAGCGAAGCCGACCAGGCCATCGAGAAGATCGGGGCGATCCGCCAGTGGCTGCGCCAGGGTACCCACGAAACCAGCGATTACGCACAGGCCTGCGCGCAGTTGCGGAGCCTCTGCGCATGAGCCTGGCGCTGCTGTTGCGCGTCCGACGCCTGCGCCTGGACCGGGCCGAGCGCGCCCAGGGCCGCCAATTGCTACGGGTTCGCGCCGCGGCGCAGGAACACACCGAGCGCCAGGCGGCGCAACGGGACTACCGCGACTGGCGACTGGCCGAAGAGCAACGGCTGTTTCTCGCCTGCCAGGCGGCCATGCTCGACCGCCGACGCCTGGAAGCCTGGCAGCAGCAGGTAGGGCTGCTGCGGGAAAAGGAAGCCGGCCTGGAACAGGACTGCGCCGAGACCGCGCAGCGCCTCGAAGGGGAGCGCGAGCGCCTGCGGCAGTGCCGGCGAGAACTGCTGGAACGCCAGCGGCAACTGGAGAAGTTCGCCGAACTGGAGCGCCACGTCGACGCCGAGCGCCAGGGGCTGCGCGAACGCAGCGAGGAAGGCGAACTGGAAGAATTCACCCGCCACGAGACCTGGCCATGCTCAAGCTGAACGCCGTGGATACGGCTCCGCTCGTGTCGTCCGACACCCCTGCCCCCCTTCCGCCGCTGCGCGCGCAGCAGATCGCCTTCGAACAGGCCCTGCCCGCGCACCGACCGCCGGCGCCCAGGCCACCGTTCGACAAGGGCGACGAAACGACAGAGGCCGAAGAGCCCGCCGCGACAGCCGACGCGCCGACCTCGACGCCTCTCGCCGACCAGCCCGCGGCGCCTGCCGCCGACCGGCCGCCGACCACTCGGCAAGCCCCCGTGCCAGTTGCCGCGGACGCAACGCCAACGCCAACGCCAACGCCAACGCCAACGCCAACGCCAACGCCAACGCCAACGCCAACGCCAACAGTGTCGCCGTCCGGATCGGTAGCACGGCAAGCGCCGGCGGTCTCCGCGCGCGTCGCGGCGTCCACGCAAGCCCGGGAGCCGGCCAGCGTTTCGGCGCCTCCGGTCGACGAACCGCCGCTGGTGCCGGTGTCCTCCCACCCGCAAATCGCAGGTCGGACGCATGAGCGGCCGCAGCCCGGCCCCGGCTTCCCGGCGAAAGCCGCAGCCGAGGTCGCGCCCACGGCGCAGGCCAGTGCCCAGGCTTCGCCGCCCGCGCCGACAGCGGGCGGCGAAGGCCGCGGAGAGGAGCGTCGGCAACCCGGAGAAACCGATCCATCCGCACTGCCCCCCGACGACCAAGCGCCTGTGCCACTGCCTGCCATGCAAACCCCCGGCGACCGCCTGCTGGCACGCATGCTGGCATCGAGCGGGAGCCGGCCACTGCCGCTGGCCGATCTCGCGCGCCTGCTCGATGCCGTGCAGGGGCGCATCCAGGTCGCCAGCGCAGCCGAAAGCCATGCGGCGCGCCTGCAGGTGCAACTGCCCCAGCTCGGCGCCGTGGAGGTGCAGGTCCTGCATGGCCATGGCCAGTTGCAGATCGAGATCAGTGCCAGCCCCGGCAGCCTGGCGTTGCTCCAGCAAGCCCGTGGCGAGTTGCTCGAACGCCTGCAACGGCTGCATCCGGAACAACCGGTGCAACTCACCTTCAATCAGCAGCAGGACAGCGGTCAGCGCTCGCGGCAACGTCGCTACCTGCATGAAGAGTGGCAAGCCGAATGAACGGTGCGGACCTCGACCTGCCGCTCGCCAGCCGCGCCGAACTGGATCTCCAGCGACGTCTCGCACGTTGCCGTCGCCACTATGTCGGCAACGCTTTGCAAGCGCGCCTGGACATCGCCCAGGCCGCCCCCGACGTCGATCTCGAACTGAGCCTGGCGTGGGACGGCCTGCCCCTGCGCTTTCTCTGCCAGGCCCCGGCGCTGGCCCGCTGGCTCGCGCCGAACCTGCAGGAGGCAGCCTTCGCCAGCCTGCCGGCGGCCCTGCAACTGGCCTTGCTGGAGCGCGAAGGCAACGTCTTTCCCGGCCTGGTCTGGTACGGCCTGAGCCCGGCGCAACCACGCGCTGCGATGGGCCTGCGCCTGAGCCTGGAACGCGACGACCAGCGCCTGGCGCTCTGGCTCGACGGCGATCCCGCGACGCTGCTGGCACGCCTGCCGCCGCGCCCCTCGGCGCAACGCCTGGCCATACCGCTGCGCCTGTCGCTGCAATGGCCCGGCCTGCCGCTGGAGGCCGGCGAGCTACGCACCCTGGAGCCCGGCGACCTGTTGCTGCTGCCTGCCGGCCATCGCCCCGACGCAGCGCTGCTGGGGGTTCTCGAAGGACGCCCCTGGGCGCGCTGCCAACTCCACTCCACGCAACTGGAACTGCTCGACATGCACGACATCCCCTCCCTCGCCGACAGCGAGGACCTGCACGAACTCGACCAACTGCCGATCCCGGTCAGCTTCGAGGTCGGCCGCCGCACCCTGGACCTGCATACCCTCTCCACCCTGCAGCCAGGCTCGCTGCTCGATCTCGACTGTGCCCTGGACGGCGAAGTGCGCATCCTCGCCAACCAGCGCTGCCTCGGTATCGGCGAACTGGTCAGGCTCCAGGACCGGCTCGGGGTGCGCGTAACCCGCCTGTTCGGACACGACGAAGCATGATCCAGTTGCCCGACGAGCTCGGCCTGATCCTCGGCCTGGCCCTGCTCGCGCTGGTCCCGTTCATCGCGGTGATGGCGACCTCCTTCATCAAGATGACCGTGGTCTTCTCGCTGCTGCGCAACGCTCTGGGCGTCCAGCAGATTCCGCCGAACATGGCGATGTACGGGCTGGCGATCATCCTCAGCCTGTACGTGATGGCACCGGTCGGCTTCGCCACCCGCGACTACCTGCGCAACCACGACGTCAGCCTGAGCGACTCGGCATCGGTGGAACGCTTTCTCGACGAGGGCATGGCGCCCTACCGGAACTTCCTCAAGCGGCAGATCCAGGAGCGCGAACACACCTTCTTCATGGAAAGCACCCGCCAGGTCTGGCCCAGCGAATACGCCGAGCGGCTCGACCCGGACAGCCTGCTGATCCTGCTGCCGGCCTTCACCGTCAGCGAACTGACCCGTGCGTTCGAGATCGGCTTCCTGATCTACCTGCCCTTCATCGCCATCGACCTGATCATCTCCAACATCCTCCTGGCGATGGGCATGATGATGGTGTCGCCGATGACCATTTCCCTGCCGTTCAAGCTGCTCCTGTTCGTCCTCCTCGACGGCTGGGCGCGGCTGACCCACGGCCTGGTCATCAGCTACGGAGGCTGACCATGAGCAGCGCCGACATCCTCCACTTCACCAACCAGACCCTGTGGCTGGTGCTGGTCCTGTCGCTGCCGCCGGTACTGGTCGCGGCCCTGATCGGCACCCTGGTATCGCTGGTCCAGGCACTCACCCAGATCCAGGAGCAGACCCTCGGCTTCGTCGCCAAGCTGGTGGCCGTGGTGGTGGTACTGTTCGCCACCAGCGGCTGGCTGGGCGGCGAGCTGTACCGTTTCGCCGAAATGACCCTGCTGAAGGTGCCGCTGGTGCGATGAGCGTCCAGGACCTGCAGCAACTGCTGCTGACCTACAGCCTGCTGCTGCCGCGGATCATCAGTTGCTTCGTGGTCCTGCCGGTGCTGGCCAAGCAGACCCTGGGCGGCGGCCTGGTGCGCAACGGCGTGGCCTGCTCGCTGGCGCTGTTCGCCTACCCGATCGTCGCCGGCAGCCTGCCGCCGGCCCTCGGCGCGCTGGACATCGCCCTGCTGATCGGCAAGGAAGTGCTGCTCGGCCTGCTCATCGGCTTCGTCGCCACCATTCCCTTCTGGGCCATGGAAGCGACCGGCTTCATCATCGACAACCAGCGTGGCGCGGCACTCGCCTCGACCCTCAACCCCAGCCTGGGCAGCCAGACCAGCCCCACCGGGCTGTTGCTGACGCAGACGCTGATCACCCTGTTCTTCTCCGGCGGCGCCTTCCTCGCGCTGGTCGGCTCGCTGTTCAGGAGCTATGCCAGTTGGCCGGTGAGCAGTTTCTTCCCGCAGTTCGGCAGCCAATGGGTGGCATTCTTCTACGCGCAGTTCTCGCAGATGCTGATGCTCTGCGCGCTGTTCGCCGCGCCGCTGCTGATCGCCATGTTCCTCGCCGAGTTCGGCCTGGCGCTGGTCAGCCGCTTCGCCCCGTCGCTGAACGTGTTCATCCTCGCCATGCCGATCAAGAGCCTGGTCGCCAGCCTGCTGCTGGTGCTCTACCTGGGCATCCTCATGGAGCACGCCTACGATGCCCTGCTGCTCGCCGTCGACCCGCTGCGCCTGCTGCGTCCCGTGCTGGAGACGCCATGAGCGCCGAGAAGACCGAGCAGCCCACGGCGAAGAAGCTGCGCGACGCCCGCCGGCAGGGCCAGGTGGTGAAGAGCAAGGAAATTGTCTCCAGCGCGTTGATCCTGTCGCTGGTGGCGCTGCTGATGGGCTTTTCCGACTACTACCTGGAGCATCTCGGCAAGCTGCTCCTGCTGCCCGCCGAGTACATCGACCTGCCGTTTCGCCAGGCGCTGGAGACCATCCTGGAGAACCTTCTCCAGGAACTCCTCTACCTGCTGGCGCCGGTCCTGCTGGTCGCGGCGCTGGTGGTGGTGCTCAGCCATGTCGGCCAGTACGGCTTCCTGCTCAGCCTCGACAGCGTCAAGCCGGACCTGAAGAAGATCAACCCGGTGGAGGGCGCGAAGAAGATCTTCTCGATCCGGAGCCTGGTGGAGTTCCTCAAGTCGACCCTGAAGGTCGCCCTGCTCTCCCTGCTGGTCTGGCTGACCTTGCAGGGCAACCTGGCCAGCCTCCTGCGGATTCCCGCCTGCGGGCTGGACTGCGTGGCACCGGTGAGCGGGCTGATGCTCAGGCAACTGATGCTGGTCTGCGCGGTCGGCTTCCTGGCGATTGCCGTCGCCGACTACGCCTTCGAACGCCACCAGCACTACAAGCAGTTGCGCATGAGCAAGGACGAAGTGAGGCGCGAGTACAAGGAGATGGAGGGCAGCCCGGAGATCAAGAGCAAGCGCCGGCAATTCCATCAGGAACTGCAATCGAGCAACCTGCGCGCGGATGTCCGGCGTTCCTCGGTGATCGTCGCCAACCCGACCCACGTCGCCATCGGCATACGCTATCGACGCGGCGAAACACCCCTGCCGCTGATCACCCTGAAGCACACCGACGCCCTGGCCCTGCGGGTCCGGCGCATCGCCGAGGAAGAAGGAATCCCGGTGCTGCAACGAGTTCCGCTGGCACGGGCGCTGCTGCGCGACGGCAATGTCGACCAGTACATACCGGCGGACCTGATCCAGGCCACCGCCGAAGTCCTGCGCTGGCTGGAAAGCCAGCAGACGGATACACCCTGAACGCTATCGGGCAGGGTGGCCGCCTCGGCACCGGCAACGCAAGACGCTGCGACCTGGCGCCGAAAAAAAGGGGCCCGAAGGCCCCTTTCTCATGCTTGCTACGGGTCAGTCCTTGTCCGGGATCCCGTGTACCACGCCCGCGGTATTCTCCAGCAGGCTCTTGGTCGCGGTCTGGATGAACGACTCCAGCTTCTTCTGTAGCTCGGCCTGGTCCGGTACGTCCTTGGTGATCACCGCCTTGGCATCGCCGCCCAGCTGGTAATCGTAGACGCGCACGTCACCGTCCTTCGGCCGCACCAGGATGCGGTTGCCGGAGACGATGGCGACGTTCTGCTCGCTGCCCGACGGCTTGATCACGCCGAAGCCCTTGTCGCCTTCCGGCAGGTTCAGCAGGTCGCGGCCCCAGCACTGGTGGACGGTCTCGCCGCCGAGCAGGCCCATGATGGTCGGCACGATGTCGACCTGGGTACCGACGGTCGGCAGGTGGGTACCGAACTTCTCCTGGATGCCGGGGGCGATCAGCAGCAGCGGCACGTTGAAGCGGTGCAGGTCCATCTCGGTGAGCTGCTCGGGGCTGCCGAAGCCATGGTCGCCGACCACCACGAAAAGGGTGTCCTTGTAGTACGGCGACTTCTTCGCCTTCTCGAAGAACTGGCCCAGCGCCCAGTCGGAATAGCGCATGGCGGTCAGGTGCTCGTCGAGCGAACCGTAGCCGGTCACGCGCTCCACCGGCAGGTCCTTCGGCAACGCGTAGGGCACGTGGTTGGAGAGGCTCTGCAACAGCGCATAGAACGGCTTGCCGGTGCTCGCCAGCTTGTCCAGCTCCTCGTTGCCACGGGCGAACATGTCCTGGTCGGAGACGCCCCAGGTCGGATCGGAGAACACCGGGTCGACATAGTCGTTGCGGCCGATGAAGGTGGTCATGCCCTGGTTGCTGAAGAAGCCGGACTGGTTGTCCCAGGCGAAATCGCCGTTGTAGACGTAGACGTCCTCGTACTGGCGGGCGCTGAGCAACTGCGGCAGGCCGGAGAACTTGTGGCCGCCCTCCGGGGTTTGCATCAGGTATTCGAAGCCCGGCAGGTTGGGGAAGCAGGCCATGGTGGCGAACATGCCCTGGTGGGTATGGGTGCCGTTGGAGAAGAACTGGGTGAACAGCAGGCCTTCCTTCGACAGCTTGTCGAAATACGGCGTGATGTTGCCCGGCGCGCCCAGGGCGCCGACATAGTGGCCGGCGAAGCTTTCCAGCAGGACCACCACCACGTTGCGGATCGGCAGGGTGTTCGCCGCCGGCGGGGTGAACTCGCGGCGCACCGCGGCCTCGTCGGCGTCCACCAGCTTGTCGTTGGGGGTCAGCAACATCTGCCGGGTGGTCTCCAGGGCGACCTTGTCGTCCAGGGTGGCCTTCCAGATGTTCGCGCGGTCTTCGGAGAAGCGCTCCTTGGCCGCCTTGACCAGGGTCAGGGTGCCGTTCAGGCCCAGTTGGTTGGCGAACATGGATTCGGTGGTGAAGGCATCGCCCCAGCGCAGCGGCGGGCCCTGGCGCAGGGTGCCGCGGGCGGCGAGGACGCAGACCAGCACGCAGAGGAACAGCACCACGCCGCGCACGTACCAGGGCGCGGCAGCGCCCGGCCGGGCGATCACGCTGTCTTCGCGCGGCTTGCGCTGGCTCGGGCGGGTCGCCAGGTCGATGGCCTTGAACACCCGGTACAGCACCCAGGTGGCGAAGGCCCAGGCCAGCAGGTAGCGGACCACCGGGAAGCCGTACCAGAGCATGCTCATGACGGTCTTCGGGTCTTCCGACATGTACTGGAAGACCAGGCTGTTCAGGCGCTGGTGGAACTCGCGGTAGAAGTCCAGTTCGAGTACGCCGAGGAACAGGGTGATGCTGGCGAACAGCGTCAACCATGTACGGAACAGGCCGCGAGCGGCCATCGCGCGTACCGCGAACAACGACAGCACCAGCGGCGCCACGGCATAGACGACGACCCGCAGGTCGAAACGCACGCCGTTGCCGAACGCCTCGAGGAAGGTGCTCGCCGGGGTCGCGCCGATCAGTTCGCGGTTGTAGATCAGCAAGGCCAGGCGCAGCAGGCTGAACATGACCAGCAGCACCAGCGCGCTGAGCGCGGTGAACGCCAGGTGGCTGCGGATGGTGGGCTGGAACAGCCGTGGGGGCGATTGGGTGGTTCGGACTTCCGTTTGGTCCATGTTTACAATTCGCTCTTCTGTCGTTCGATTTCGAGAATGCGGTCCCGCCCCTGCTCGGCCAGCAGGTAGCGGCCGGGCCCGATGGGCAGTAGGGACTGTGCGGAACGCAGGCGCCGTACGATCACCTGCAGCGGCCCGTCGGGCGGCAGCAGCAAGGCTCGCGCGTTATGCGTCGAGTCCTCGGTGATCCACAGGCCTTCGCTGTCGCACAGCAAAAAGCTCGGTGCATTCAGTCCGTTCAGCACCACCTCGTCCTCGGCCCCCTCATGCAGACGCATGACGTGGCCACGTTTCTTTTCCGTGTAGAAGACGCTTCCGTCCGGGCAGGCGGCCACCCCTTCGGAGCGCTGCAATCCCTCGCGCAGTACCGTCAGTCCGCCGGTCTCCGGGTCGTAGCGGAGAATCCGCCCGTCCAGGTCGCGATCCTCGGCGGCGTACAGGTAGCGGCCGTCGCTGGCGACGCCCTCCACCTGGATGCCGTCGAACAGCGGCCGGGCCTGCTGGGCATGCCACCAGAACACCGGCGAGGCGCCCTGCTCCTGGCTGATCGCGATGCCGTCGCGGAAGCTGGCCATGCCGTCGGGCTTGGACAGCCCGTCGAGCACCGTATCGCGGCTGCCATCGGCGGCGATGCGGAACACCAGGCCCTTGCCGTCCTGCAACTCCTGGCTCACGTAAAGCAGGCCGTCCGGGTCGCGGGCCAGGGCGCTGACGTGGGGAATGTCCTCGAGCACTACCCGGTAGGTCCAGCCGGATACGGTGGCCGCCGGGGCGAAACGTTGCCAGCCGAGGAAGGCCAGGGCGATGAAGAGGACGCTACCGAGCAGGCAGGAGACTACTACGCCGCTCTGGCGCAATCGTTTGGTCAGCATTCGATGCACTCAAGGACAAAACTGCCATTTATAGCCATGGCAACGGAAAAAAGCGCGCAGATTTTCCCGGATCGATTGTGAAAAAAATGTTAGCTGGCAGTAACAGGGGATGTCGGAGCGACGCATGAAAAAGGGCCTTGCGGCCCTTCCCGGTGAAGCGTCAGTCGTTGTCCTGCTTGCCGATGGCCTGCAGCACGTACTGCGGCAGAGCAAACGCGCCCAGGTGGATATCGGCGTTGTAGTAGCGGGTGGCGATGCCGCTGTCGCGGAAGCGCTGGCGCAGCGTTTCCAGCGGAAGGCGACGCAGGCCTTCGCGAGTCGAACCCCAGGCGAAGGTCATGGCGCCGCCGATATAGGTCGGCACCGCCGCCTGGTAGAAATGCCAGTCGGCGAACAGCCCGTCGGTACGTGCGGCGGTGGTGCGCACTTCCTCCAGTTGCATGAACGGCGTGCCGTTCTGGGTGACCAGGATGCCGCCCTCGTTCAGGCAGCGCCGGCAGGCCTGGTAGAAGTTCTCGGAGAACAGCACCTCGCCAGGGCCGATCGGGTCGGTGGAGTCGGAGATGATCACGTCGAAGCGTTCTTCCGTGGTAGCCACGAAGCGCATGCCGTCGTCGATCACCAGGTTCAGCCGCGGGTCGTCGAAGGCGCCCTGGGAGTGGTTGGGCAGGAACTCCTTGCACATGTCGACCACGGTGCCGTCGATCTCGACCATGGTGATCCGCTCGACGCTCTTGTGCTTGGCCACCTCGCGCAGCATGCCGCCGTCGCCGCCGCCGATGATCAACACGCGCCGGGCCGCGCCGTGGGCGAGGATCGGCACGTGGGTGAGCATCTCGTGGTAGATGAACTCGTCGGCCTCGGTGGTCTGGATCACTCCGTCGAGCGCCATCACCCGGCCCATCCGGGCGTTTTCGAAAATCACCAGGTGCTGGTGCTCGGTGCGCACCTCATGCAGCATGTTGTCGATGCTGAAGCGCTGGCCGTAGCCCTGGTACAGAGTTTCCTGATAATCGCTCATGGGCCGGGATCTCCCTGGTAAGGCTGCAATCTGGCAGCGGGACTTGCCCGCGCCGCGAAGAAAGGCGCGCATTCTACGCTGGCGGCAATGACAGGTCGAACCCCGCCGGCGGATGGCGCCGGATGCGCCGGACGGGTATCGTCTGCCCATGAGCCAGCCTACCTCTCCCCTCGTCCTGCACCTGCCCTACCAGTCGCCCTGGGAATGGCGCCAGTTCCACCAGCATTTCGCCCTGCGCCTGCTCGCCGGTGTCGAAAGCCTGGGCGACGACCACTATGCCCGCAGCTTCCGGGCCAACGGCCGCCCGGCCTGGTTCGAGGTGCGACCGCTGGCGGAACGCCAGGTCCTGGCGCTGAGCCTCAGCCCGTCCGCCCATGCCCTGGCCGCCGAACTCGAGGCACGGGTCCGCCGGATGTTCGATCTGGACAGCGACCCGGCCGCCATCGCCCGGCATTTCGCCGGGGATCCCCTGCTCGGCCCGCTGGTGGCCGCCAATCCGGGGCTGCGCCTGCCGGTGGCCTTCGACCCCTTCGAACAGGCGGTGCGCGCCATCGTCGGCCAGCAGGTCACGGTGAAGGCCGCGGTGACCATCACCGGGCGCCTGATCCAGCGCCTCGGCGAGCCGCTGGAAAATCTCGGCTACGACGGCATCAGCCACCTGTTCCCGACACCCGCCGCGCTGGCGCAAGCCAACCTCGACGGCATCGGCATGCCCGGCAAGCGGGTACAGACGCTGCAACGCTTCGCCGCGGCGATCGCCTCGGGAGAGCTGAGCCTGGACCTGGCGGACGGCCCCGAGGCGCTGGTGGAGCGCCTCTGCGCGTTGCCCGGCATCGGCCCCTGGACCGCCGAATACATAGCCCTGCGTGCCATGGGCGAAGCCGACGCCTTCCCCGCCGCCGACCTCGGCCTGCTGAAATCCACGGTCTGGGGGCCGCAAGGCATCGATGCGCGCAGCCTCAAGGCCCGCGCCGAGGCCTGGCGGCCTTGGCGCGCCTACGCCGCGATCCACCTGTGGCACCACTACGCCGCAGGCGGCTAGCGCCGCGGCGGGAGGCTACAGCCTGACGTTGCCGCGCGGGCCGGCGATGGCCCAGATGATCAGGCCGAGCACCGGCAGGACGATGATCACCAGGACCCAGATGATCTTCATCCCGGTTTCCGCAGTGCTTTTCAGGATGTTGACGATGGCCCAGATATCCAGGGCCAGGATGACCAGGCTGATCAGCCCGCTGAGGGTGGACCCCATGGCGCGATGCTCCCGAGCAAGAGTGTTCCCTCAGGATAGCCGGCGCGCTCACTCCACGACGATGTCGGCGAAGCTGGCCACCGTCGGATGGCCGTCCAGGCTGCCGCCTTCGCGGGCCAGGCCGAGCGTGCGCATGCCCGCGTCGCGCGCGGCATCCAGCTCCTGCACCACGTCGGAAAGGAAAAGGATTTCCGCGGCCGGCAGGCCGATGGCCCCGGCGATCCGCGCATAGGAGGCGCTTTCCCGCTTCGGCCCGCTGGTAGTGTCGAAGTAGCCGGAAAACAGCGGGCCCAGGTCGCCGGCCTCGGAACAGCCGAAGATCAGCTTCTGCGCCTGGATCGAGCCGGAGGAATAGACGTACAGGTCCAGCCCACGGGCCTTCCACTCGCGCAGCGCCTGTACCGCGTCCGGGTAGACGTGGCCCTTCAATTGACCGTCGCGGTAGCCCTGGGCCCAGACCATGCCTTGCAGGGCCTTCAGCGGCGTCGCCTTGCGGTCCTCGGCGATCCATTGCAGGAGGATCGCGATCGCCCGCTCGACATCGGCGTCCGCCTCACCGCTCTCGGCACGCACCGCCGCCAGTTGCGCGGCTACCTCGGGCTCCCCGGCGTGTTCGCGGACGAAGTCCGGCAGGTGCCGGGCGGCATAGGGAAACAGCACGTCGAAAACGAAGCTGACCGCGCTGGTGGTGCCTTCGATGTCGGTGAGGATGGCTTTGATGGTCATGCGGACTCCGGATGAAACCGCCCCCGGCAGGACCGGGGGCGCGGATGGTGACGGATGGGACGGCGCCTCGCTCAGTCTTCCAGCAGGGGGAAGCGGCTGGCGATGTCGTCGCCGGTGAACTGGGCGACCCAGCCCTCCGGGTTGTTGAACAGGCGCACGGCGACGAAATGCGGGTGCTCGCCCATGTCGAACCAGTGGCGCGTGCCGGCCGGCACCGAGATCAGGTCGTTGCGCTCGCAGAGCACGGCGTAGACATGCTCCTCGATATGCAGGACGAACAGGCCGCGCCCGGCGACGAAGAAGCGCACCTCGTCTTCGCCATGGCGGTGCTCGTCGAGGAACTTGGCGCGCAATTCGGCCTTCTGCGGGTGGTCGCTGTTCAGGCTGACCACGTCCACGGTGATGTAGCCGCGCTCGCGCTTGAGCCGCTCGATCTCGTGGGCGTAGGCGGCGATCACCTCGTCCTGGCTGGCGCCGGCGGCGATGGGCGCGGCGGCTTCCCAGCGTTCGAAACGGACGCCGACCTCGGCCAGGGTCGAAGCGATGTCCTCGGCATGGGTCAGCAGCTTCAGCGGCTGCTCCGGCTGGTTCTCGTGATAGACGGTAAGGCTGCTCATCGGCTCAGACTCAGTACTTTCAGTTCACACTCGAACAGAAACTCGAAAGCTTCCACCTGACGCAGGGCATCGCTCATGCGCGCGCCCCAAGTGTACAGCCCGTGGCCGCGGATCAAATACCCCGGGCAGTGCGGATGCGCCTCCAGCCAGGGCTGCACGCGGCTGGCCAGGCGGGCGATGTCCTGGTCGTTGTCGAAGATCGGCACCTCGACCTGGCCTTCGTGGGTGGTGACCCCGGCGAAGGCCTTCTGCAGTTCGTAGTCCTGCAGCACCAGGCGGTCGCCGCGAACCAGGCGGGAAAGCACGGTGGCATTCACCGAGTGGGTATGCAGCACCGCGCCGATCGCCGGGTTCCAGGCATACAGCTGGGTGTGCAGGAGGGTCTCCGCCGAGGGTTTCTTGCCCGGTTCCAGGCTGTTGCCGGCCAGGTCGGTGGCCAGCACGTCGTCGAAGCCCAACTGGCCCTTGTGCTTGCCCGAGACGGTGAGCAGCGCGCGCTGTTCGTCCAGGCGCGCGGAGTAGTTGCTGCTGGTTGCCGGCGACCAGCCGCGGCCGTAGAGGAACCGGCCGGCGTCGATGATCTGCTGGGTCAGCTGTTCACGGTTGTCGTTCATGCCCGCACCTCTTGCAAACGGGTACTGATGATAGCGGCTGCCAGCAAGGCTGCCAGGCTGGCGATGGCGAAGGTCCAGGCAGGGCCCAGGCTGTTCCAGCTATAGCCGGAATACAGCGCGCCCAGGGCTCCGCCGGTACCGGCCAGCGCAGCATACAGGGCCTGGCCCTGACCCTGCTGGCGCGGGCCGAAGCTACGCTGCACGAAATGGATGGCAGCCGCATGAAAACTGCCGAAGGTGGCGGCATGCAGCGTCTGGGCAAAGACCAGCAGCGCCAGGCTGTCGGCCAGGTTGCCGAGAAGCAGCCAGCGCAGCGACGCCAGCAGGAAGCTCGCGGCCAGCACCTGGCGCAGGCTGAAACGTTGCAGCAGGCGTGGCATGGCGAGGAACAACATGACCTCGGCGACCACCCCCAGCGCCCAGAGCAGACCGATCAGCGCCCGGCTGTAGCCCAGCGATTCCAGGTGCAGGGTCAGGAAGGTGTAGTACGGCCCATGGGACAGCTGCATCAGGCACACGCACAGGTAGAACGCCAGCACGCCCGGCTGGCGCAACTGGGCGAGGAAGCCGCCCTCGCCTTCGCGCGGTTCGCGATGGGCCGGCTGGGCATTGGGCACCCACCAGCTGCACAGCACGATGCCGAGCATGATACCCAGCAGCGTCGCCGGGTAGACATCCAGGCTCAGGCGCTCGAACAGCGCGCCGAGACCGACCACGGTGCAGATGAAACCGATCGAGCCCCACAGGCGAATCCGGCTGTAGCTGGCGCTGCGCTCGCGCAGGTGGGCCAGGGTGATGACCTCGAACTGCGGCAGCACGGCGTGCCAGAAGAACGCGTGCAACGCCATCACCAAGGCCAGCCAGGCGTAGCTGTGGCTGACGAAGATCAGCGAGAAGCCCAGCGCCGTGCATACCGCGCCGAAGCGCACGATGGCCAGGCGCTGGCCGCTGCGGTCGCCCAGCCAGCCCCACAGGTTGGGCGCGACGCAACGCATCAGCATGGGAATCGCCACCAGCTCGCCGATGCGCGGGCTGGGGAAGCCCAGGTGATGGAAATACAGGGCGAGGAACGGCGCCGTGGCGCCGAGCAGGCTGAAATAGAAGAAATAGAAGCTGGACAGGCGCCAGTAGGGAACCGCGCTGGTCACGATCCGCCGTTCACCCGTCCCGCACCGCGGCCTGCCACAGCCCTCACAGCTGCGGCAGGACCGGCGTGTCGACGCGCACGTCGGCGTTCTGCCCACGCTGGCGCAGCAACTGGTCGAGCAGGACGATGGCCATCATCGCCTCGGCGATCGGCGTGGCGCGGATGCCGACGCACGGGTCGTGACGGCCCTTGGTGATCATGTCCACCGGCTCGCCGGCGGTATCGATCGAACGGCCGGGAGTGGTGATGCTGGAGGTCGGCTTCAGCGCCAGGTGGGCGACGATCGGCTGGCCGGAGGAGATCCCGCCGAGGATGCCGCCGGCATTGTTCGACAGGAAGCCTTGCGGGGTCAGTTCGTCGCGGTGCTCGGTGCCGCGCTGGGCGATGCTGGCGAAGCCGGCGCCGATCTCCACGCCCTTCACCGCGTTGATGCTCATCAGCGCATGCGCCAGTTCGGCGTCCAGGCGGTCGAAGATCGGCTCGCCCAGGCCCGGCGGCACGCCTTCGGCAACCACGGTGATCTTCGCCCCGACCGAATCCTGGTCGCGGCGCAATTGGTCCATGTAGGCCTCCAGCTCCGGCACCTTGTCCGGGTCGGGGCTGAAGAAGGCATTCTGCTCGACGCTGTCCCAGCTCCTGAACGGAATCTCGATCGGCCCGAGCTGGCTCATGTAGCCGCGCACCTGGATGCCCAGGCCCGCCAGGTATTTCTTGGCGATAGCCCCGGCGGCCACGCGCATGGCGGTCTCGCGCGCCGAAGAACGGCCGCCGCCGCGGTAGTCGCGCACGCCGTACTTGTGGTGGTAGGTGTAGTCGGCGTGGGCCGGGCGGAACAGGTCCTTGATCGCCGAGTAGTCCTTGGACTTCTGGTCGGTGTTGCGGATCAGCAGGCCGATCGGCGTGCCGGTGGTCTTGCCCTCGAACACCCCGGAAAGAATCTCCACCTCGTCGGCTTCCTGGCGCTGGGTGGTGTGCCGGCTGGTGCCGGGCTTGCGCCGGTCGAGGTCGCGTTGCAGGTCCCGGGCGGACAGTTCCAGCCCCGGGGGGCACCCATCGACGATGGCGACCAGCGCCGGGCCGTGGCTTTCGCCTGCGGTGGTGACGGTGAAGAGCTTGCCGTAGGTGTTGCCGGACATGCGAGGCTCCGCGTGAGGACGAGAGGGAAAGACATCGGAGTATACCCGTCAAGGACGGGCCTGCGAACCTTCCCCGGAGGACGCGATCAAAGCGCTATCATCGGCCCATGAAGACCTCCATGCCGCGCGCCCTCCTCGCCCTGTTCTGCCTGCTCGCCAGCCTGGCCCACGCCGCTCCCAACAGCATCCTGCACCGCCCCTACGACCTGGACACCGGGCACGGCGTGCTGCGCGGCTCCTTGCTGCTGCCGCGCAGCGCCGTGCCGCCGCCGGTGGTCCTGCTGGTCGCCGGCTCCGGTCCCACCGACCGCGACGGCAACAACCCCTTCGGCGGCAACAACCGCTACCTGCTGCGTCTCGCCGAGGCCCTGGCCGAACGCGGAATCGCCAGCGTGCGCTACGACAAGCGTGGAGTCGCCCGCAGCCTGGCGGCGGCGCCGCGCGAGGAAGACCTCAGCGTCGGCGCCTATGTCGACGACGTGGTCGCCTGGAGCGAGCGGCTGGCCCGCGACCCGCGCTTCTCCCGGCTGATCCTGGTCGGCCATAGCGAAGGCGCGCTGATCGCCAGCCTGGCGGCGCCTCGCACGCCGGCCGAGGAATTGATCGCCATCGCCGGCAGCGGCCAACCCATCGACCGGGTGTTGCGCGAGCAACTGCGCGGTCGCCTGCCGCCGGCGCAACTGCGCCAGGCCGACTCGGTGCTGGCTTCGCTGAAGGCCGGCGAGACCCGCAGCGATATCCCGCCGGCGCTCTCCAGCCTGCTCCGACCCAGCGTGCAGCCGTACCTGATCTCGCTGTTCCGCGAAGACCCGGCCCGCGCGTTCGGCCGCCTGCGCATCCCGACCCTGATCGTCCAGGGCCGCAATGACATCCAGGTCGGCGTCGCCGACGCCAAGGCGCTCCAGCGGGCCAAGCCCGACTCGCAACTGGTGCTCATCGACGGCATGAACCACATCCTGCGGATCGCCCCGAGCACCGGTCTGCAGCAGCTTTCCGCCTACAACGACCCGAACCTGCCGCTGGCCCGGCAACTGGTCGAGGCGGTCAGCCGCTTCATCCTGCGCGGCGCAGACGCGGAAAAAGGCCGCTGAGCCGCTACAGAAATCGCTTCCCGCGCCGACAAGTTCTGAAAGCCGGCCCGTGAAGGCGGCCGGCCAGAGGATGTCCGATGATCGATAGCGATACCCAACCGGCCGCAGAAGAAGCCGAGAAGAAACCGCCGCACCCCTGGGCCGAACTGGCGCCGGAGCATTTCCGCCTGCTCCGCCTGGCGCCGCTGCCCACCGACCGCGCGACCGGCGCCCGCCCCCTGCGCTTCGTCCAGCTCGGCAGGGTCGAACGGCACAGCGCGGACCAGAGCCTGCTGCGCCTGAGCATCCAGGTGCCAGGCCTGATGCTGCGCAAGGAGCAGAACCTGCTGGAGGTCTGGGCCGATCATCGCAACAAGGAAGTGCGTTTCGGCTCGGACGCCGGGCTCAGCCTTGAACCCTTGAACCGCGGGCTGGGCCGTTTCCTGCTGGCCCAGGCGATCGCCTGGGCGCAACGACGCTGGGCCCACTACAAGGTGGAAGGCGGCGCACTGGCGCTGAAGGATGGCCTGACCGAAGACGCACGCCTGCGCCGCGACCATTTCATCCGCGCCCAGGGCTTCGACGTCAGCTATGAGGACCAGCGGTTGCTCAAGGCCCGCTACAGCGCCGGCCGGGTCAGCGAGCTGCACAGCGATTGGCACAAGGACAAGGTGCAGATCGTGCCGCTGCTGGACGCCGCGGCGATGCTGGAACAGGCCGAGCAGACCCTGCAGGCCCAGGATGCGGAGATCCGCCAACTGGAACAGCGCATCAACCACTACCGCCGCGACGACACCAGCTTGCGCTTCACCATCGCCTGCCTGACCGCCTTCGCGGTGTTCCAGGCCGGCCTGCTGATCTGGATCGCCACTCACTGAACCGGCGGCACCAGCCGCCTCCGATCACTTTTCCAAGCGCGAACGGAACAGTTCCCGGTGCTCGCGGCACTGCGCGGCGGACAGCATGAACACCCCGTGGCCGCCGTGCTCGAACTCCAGCCAGGTGAAGTCCACTTCCGGATACAGCGCCTGCACATGGACCTCGCTGTTGCCCACCTCGACGATCAGCAGGCCTTTCTCGCTGAGGTGGTCGGCCGCCTCGGCGAGCATCCGTCGCACCAGGTCCAGGCCGTCGTCGCCGCAGGCCAGGCCGAGTTCAGGCTCATGATGGAACTCCGCCGGCATGTCGGCGAAATCCTCGGCATCCACGTAGGGCGGATTGGACACGATCAGGTCGAAGCGCTGGCCGGGAAGCCCGGCGAAACCGTCGCCCTGGACGGTGTAGACCCGCTCGCCGAGGTCGTGGCGCTCGATATTGACGTTGGCCACCTCCAGCGCATCGAAGGACAGGTCGGCGAGCACCACCTCCGCCTGCTCGAACGCATAGGCGCAGGCGATGCCGATGCAGCCGGAACCGGTGCAGAGGTCGAGGATTCGCGCCGGCTCGGCCGGCAGCCAGGGCGCGAAGCGCTGTTCGATAAGTTCGGCGATAGGCGAGCGCGGCACCAGCACGCGTTCGTCGACGCT
Source organism: Pseudomonas sp. CP-1 (assembly GCF_021213715.1). Taxonomy (NCBI): domain Bacteria; kingdom Pseudomonadati; phylum Pseudomonadota; class Gammaproteobacteria; order Pseudomonadales; family Pseudomonadaceae; genus Pseudomonas; species Pseudomonas sp. CP-1. The sequence goes on along the minus strand of NZ_JAJQKY010000004.1, from coordinate 278,100 downwards.
GAAGGGAATCCCGCAGAACCAGGCTTCGCCCAGCAGGTAGGCCGCCGGAATCCGTTCCTCGATGCGCCGCCGGAGGATCTCCGCCAACTCGGCGCGTTCATCGTCTTCCAGGCGGCAATCCAGGTAGCTGTCAGAAATTTCCCAGGGAAGGTGCAGGGAGCCCAGAACCAGGTGGCGCGCCTCGTCCCAGGCATTGTCGGTGCCGTGACCGAAGAACAGGCCGGCGGCGTGGAAACGGCTGACAGCCCAGCGGATGTAGTCGCGCAGGGTGAGCAGACGGGACTCGGACATGACGGAATTGCTCCTCGCAACGCACAAAAGGGCGACATTCTAGCCGATCGCGCCGGAGCTGGCCTCCAGCGCGGGAAGTCCATACCACTTTAGTGCGCATGCGGCAAAGGTTCACAGGCTCGCCGATAGGGGCCAGAATGAAAGGCATGTGCCTTCTCAGGAGTAGTGACATGCCTCATCCGCTCACCCTTTTGCAGATCAGCGGACGCGGCTACCCGCCAGCCCCCCTTCGGCAGAGCACCTTGCTGATCATCGATGCCCAGGAAGAGTACCGCAGCGGCGCCCTGAGCCTGCCAGGCCTGGACGCTGCCGCCGCGGAAATCGGCGTGCTGGTGCAGGCAGCCCGCGCCAACGGTACGCCCATCGTGCATGTGCGCCACCTGGGTATCCAGGGTGGCCTGTTCGATCCGCAGGGTCCGCGCGGCCAGTTCCTCCCGGAACTGCAACCGGAAGCCGGGGAAAAGGTCGTGGAGAAACGCCTGCCCAATGCCTTCTCCGGCACCGAGCTGCACGACCTGCTGCAGAACCACGGCCGTCTCGACCTGATCGTCTGCGGTTTCATGACCCATTCCAGCGTCAGCACCACCGTGCGCGCGGCCAAGGACTACGGCTACCGCTGCACCCTCGCCGACAGCGCCTGCGCCACCCGCGACATACCCACCCTGAACGGCGGGGTCCTGAGCGCCGCGGACCTGCAACGCGCCGAGATCGCCGCCCTCGGCGACAACTTCGCGGCGATCGTCGCCCAGGCCCGGGACCTGCTCTGACCGCCCATCCAGCCGCCCTCCCGCCCCGCCCTGCGGAGGACTAGTCTGCCTGCAGGGCCATGGCTTGCGGCGAGAAGACGAGCGGCGCACGGTTTGCCCACGGCTCCCGGGAATCCGGGAACCCGGCCGGAAGGTTCCGGTCCTAGCCCCGATGACACACGAGGAAGTCGGGATGAAGCTGTCCGATAGTTTCGATGCGCGCCGGCTGCGCCCGCGCCGGCCGAGAGTCTGGCGCTGGCGCCTGGCGGCGGCGTTCGCGGCCCTGGTGGCGAGCCTGGGCGTGCTGCTGTCGCTGGCCGGCACCTCGGCCTTGATCGGCCGCCAGCCGGCTGTCGGCATGCTGCATATCGAACCCGCCGCCGGCGGCGTATTGCTGGCCCTTGGCCTGCTGTCGCTCTGCCTCGGCGTGTTCTTCTGGCGTTTCAGCCGCCGTCGCAGCCGCCGCAACAGCGACCTGAGCCTGTCGCCGAACCTGATGAAAAAGCGCGACTGAGCGGGCTGCCGGCGTGCGGCCGATCCGGTAAACTGCGCCGCTTCGCGGAGGCTCCCATGCAAGACGACGACTTTTCCCTGTTCAAGAGCGAGATGCGCGGCGTCAAGCGCATCTCGGTCGATCGAGCCGATACCGGCAAACCTCGCAACGACCGCCAGCAACTCAAGCAGCGCCAGCTCAATGCCAGCGTGCGCAACGACGAAATCCGCGTCGACGGCCTGTCCGACCAGTTCGTCATCGACGTCGGCCCCGAGGACGAGCTGTCCTGGGCCCGCGACGGCGTCCAGGAAAGCCAGTTGCGCAAGCTCAAGCAGGGCCTGGTGCCCTTCGACGGTAGCCTCGACCTGCACGGCATGAGCGTGGAGAAGGCCCGGCAGACGCTATGGGACTTCCTTGCAGAGGCCACCCGCCTGGAAATCCGCTGCGTGCGCGTGACCCATGGCAAGGCCGCGCGCAAGGACGGACGCAGCCCGCTGGTGAAAAGCCACGTCAATACCTGGTTGCGCCAGCACCCGCAGGTGCTCGGTTTCACCTCCTGCCTGCCACGCCACGGCGGCACCGGTTCGGTCTACGTGATGCTGCGCAGGACCATGCTCGAAGGCCGCGACGAGTAGCCGGCAAGCGCCGAGTCTTGCCAGCGGCCCGGCGACGTCCTACCCTCCGCGCTGGTAATCGTCTGACTGGAACGCTCATGTCCCTGGAACAACACTACTCCTCGATCCTCACTCAGCTCGGCGAGGACGTTAACCGCGAAGGTCTGCTGGACACGCCCAAGCGTGCCGCCAAGGCCATGAAGTACCTGTGCCGCGGCTACCAACAGAGCCTGGAAGAAGTCGTCAACGGTGCCCTGTTCAGCTCCGACAACAGCGAAATGGTATTGGTCAAGGACATCGAGCTGTACTCGCTCTGCGAGCACCACCTGCTGCCCTTCATCGGCAAGGCCCACGTGGCCTATATTCCGAACGGCAAGGTGCTCGGCCTGTCGAAGGTCGCGCGGATCGTCGACATGTACGCCCGCCGCCTGCAGATCCAGGAGAACATGAGCCGGCAGATCGCCGAGGCGGTCCAGCAGGTCACCGGCGCCCTCGGCGTCGCGGTGGTGATCCAGGCCCAGCACATGTGCATGATGATGCGCGGCGTGGAAAAGCAGAACTCGTCCATGGTCACTTCGGTGATGCTCGGCGAATTCCGCGACAACGCCGCCACCCGCAGCGAATTCCTCAGCCTGATCCGCTGAGGCCAGGTCCGCTGGCGAAAGAACCGGCCCCTCTGGGCCGGTTTTGCGTTTCCCTCCCCGGCGATCAGCCGAAGAAGCGCTTCATCGAGCGCGACAACCAACCGCCCTCGCTCTTGTCCTTGACCAGTTCGGACATGCTGTGGCGTACCGCATCCACGTAACCGGCGTCGTCGTTGCGGATGTGGTTGAACAGCCAGCGCGAGAGCAAGCCCTTGAGTTCGTCGCCGACATCCTCGCCGGCCTGGAAGCGCACCCGGTACTCGGAGACCCGGCGGATGAACAGCTCGTGGATCTTCTTGTGCGCCCGGGAAAACTGGTAGCCGGCATCCTCCATCAGGGTTTCCTCGAAGGCGAAGTGCGACAGCGTGTAGTCCACCAGCTCCTCGATCACCTCGGCGATCGCCGCGTGTTCCTTGCCTTGCTGGGCGTCGTGCAGGTGATTGATCATCTCGACGATGCGTTTGTGTTGATTGTCGATGACCTGAATACCGGTATTCAGGTCATCCTGCCAGACCAGATGCGCCATGATGACTTCCCCCAAGCGAACAGCGAACGGCCTTTCCGAACGGCCTGGGGCCAGGGTATTTTTGTGACGCAGTACGGGTATTGACGCCGGTCAAGCGGGACAAGATGTTAATGAATTTCGCATGAATTCATTCGCCCCCCTCGCGGCGGCATGCCCGCTCGATCCGCTCGGTTTCGCGCGGCTGAACATCCGCCATCGTCGCCGGAAAGCGGCGTCACCAGTGGTCCCGACAGGACAGGAAGGAAATGAACCTGATCGCGCACGTGGAAATATCGGTGTCCGACCTGGAGAGGGCGATGCGTTTCTACGCCTCGGTGTTCGGAGTGGCGTTCGGCGAGGTAGCCACCCTGCACGGAAGCAGAATTGCGCATTTCCCCTTCGAGGAAGGTCGTGACGGTGCCAGCGGCGCACTCGCCGAGGGCGACGTCTACGTGCCTACGCTACATGGGGCGATCATCTACCTGAAGGTCGCTGACCTGGATGCCGTCCTTGCCCGGGCCCTCGGCGAAGGCAGCGAAATCCTCTTCCCGAAGACGCCGCTTGGCGACGGCGTGTTCATCGCCGAGATCAGGGACAGCGAAGGCAACCGTATCGCCCTGCAGGGCGCTTGCGGAGAGCGGCCGTAGAGGCCATGCAAACCGAGCGCCGCCGGCTCAACGGGCAAGAACGCCGGCCAGCCAGGAACGCCGCGCGCCCAGCGCTTCCTGCAATTCGCGGACGCCGATGCAGCGCCGTTCGGGATCGAGGCTCAGGGCGGTACGCAGCGCCGGCCAGCAGCGCCGAGGCAGGTGTCCGGGCGCGCGCAGCTGGCGCTCCAGCCCCTGCTCCCGGGCCTGGTTCGAGGGCAGGCGGCGGAACGGATGGCGACCGTCGGCCAGTTCGTAGAGGACGCAGGCCAGCGCATACAGGTCGGCTGCCGGCGACAACGGCGCACCCTCGAGCAGTTCGGGAGCGGCGTAGCCCGGGGTCCAGGCGTCGATGCGGCCCCGGCTGAGCTGCGGCAGGCCGTCCAGGATGCCTGCCTGCGCCTGGCCGAGGCCGAAGTCGAAGAGCCGCACGCCCTCCTCGCCGAGCATCACGTTGCTCGGCTTCAGGTCGCCATGCAGCACCCCTTGTTCGTGGACATAGGCCAGGGCGTCCAGCAACGGCCGGGCGATCGCGCTCAACTCGGACCAGGGCAGGCCTTCGGGACGCTCGCAGAGCAGGCGATCGAGCGGCAGGCCAGGCATGAGTTCCATGACGATGTAGGCGCGCTGGCAGACGGTGTCGACGTCGAAGGTGAACAGACGCACGACGTTCGGATGGCGCAAGCGCCGGGTCAGGGCGAACTCGCTATAGAGCAAGGCGCTGGCGTCGGGTGACTCGGCGACCGATTCGTTGAGCAGCTTCAACGCTACCAGCGGCGCCGGGTCGCCGAACTGCTCATGGAGCAGGTCCCGGGCACGGTATACCGTGCCCATGCCGCCGGCGCCGAGCATCCGCTCCAGACGGTAGCGCCCGGAAAGAACGTCCGGCAGCGGACCGGGCAACACGGCCGGCAGGTCCGGCGCCGAGGCGGTCGGGGCGGCGAAGGCGAAATAGGTCAGGTTCGCGCCGCCCTCCTCCTCCGGCAGCAGCTCCAGCGACGACAGCGGTTCGTTCATTGACGGATCACCACGGCCGTCAGGTTGTCCCGCGCGGCGCCGCTCAGGGCGCCGTCGAACAGCCGCTCCACCGCCACCTGCGGCGATGCCAGGCTCAACGCGCGGCCCAGCGCATCGGCGCTCAGCTCTTCGTAGAGCCCGTCGCTGCAGAGCAGGAAGACATCACCGGGATGCACCTCCAGTTCCAACACGTCCAGCACCAGTTGTTCGCTGGCGCCGACGGCACGGGTCAGCGCGCGCGCCGAGGGATAGGCGCGCGCCTGCTCGATATCCATCCGCCGTTCGTCGACCAGTCGCTGCAACAGCGAGTGGTCGCGGGACAGCTGGTACAGCCGCTGGCCGCGCCACAGGTAGCAGCGGCTGTCGCCGACCCACACGCAGGCCGCCCGCGAACCCTCCACGACCAGCGCCACCACCGTACTGCCGATGATCCTGTCGCCGCGTTCGGCGCTGAGGGTGAGTTCCTCGCCCAGGCGCCGGTTGAGCCAGTGCAGGCACTGGCGCATCGCGTTCAGGCGCTCGTCGAATCCCGCCCGGGCCGGCAGTTCCGCCAGGCTGGTGACGATCATCCGGCTGGCCAGGTCGCCGGCCTGGTGCCCGCCCATGCCATCGGCGACCGCCCAGAGCCCGCGATCCGGGCAGTCCAGGAAGGCATCCTCGTTGCGCGCGCGGACCTTGCCGCGATCCGTGCGCGCCGCGCTGCGCCAGGGCTCAGTGCGTTGCATCAGAGCTGCACCGGCATGCGGAAGCTGCGCAGGACCGCGAGATCGAACGGATTCGGCGTGCGCTGGGCGAGCAGCAGGTAGTTGGCGCGCAGGCCGCCCAGGTCGGCCTTGAGCACCATCACGTCACGCCCGCTGAGGTACTCGGTCTGCATCAGGTCGAACAGCCTGAACAGCGACCAGGGCCCGGTATTGCGTTCGATTCCCACCGGTCGCCCGGCCATCTTCTCCAGCACCAGGCTGGTGCGGCCGCCGTCGGCGTCGCTGGGCCACTTGAACGACATCGGCACGATCGGGCCGTGGCGGTATTCCATGGATTGACCGTCGAAACGGAACTCGGCGCGGCTGACGCCAGGATCGAGGGTATAGGGCTCCAGACGGAAGCGCACCTGCGGCTCGGCCGGGTTCTCGGCGAAGAAGCTCTGGCGGATCACCTGGGCCGTGCCCATCTGGTCGAGATAGACCTTGGACATCGGCAGGCTGTAGCCGTCCACGCTGCGCAGGCGATAGCTGCCCGGGTCGCCGCTGACGAAGGGCCGCATGTAGGTTTCGAAGAAGCGTTCGGCGACGCCCTGCGCCTTGAAGAACTCGCGGAAATCGCTGACCGCGACATCGCTGGCGCTGTGCGCGTTGAACGGGTAGCGCTTGTTGATCGCCTTGCTGTAGAAACCGTACAGCTCGCTCTGGTAGCGCTGGTTGAGGTACAGGTAGGCATCGCCGAGGACCAGCCGCCAGGCGTCTTCGGCCAGCACGCTGAACCATCCGCCAAGCGGTCGCGGCAGTCGCGCGGAGGCGTTGCGCAGGTTGCTCAGGGCATCGCGCTGGCCGCCCATGCGACTCTTCGCCATGTCGAAAGCCGCCTGCTCCGGCTGGCTGGCGCGCGCCAGTCCGGCGAGTTGCAACTGCAACTCGTTGAGCGCCTGCAACAGCGGAGTGAGGTCGGCCGCCGGGCCGTTGTTATCGTCGAGCAGGCGATGCAGGGGCTCGAAGCGGCGTTGCAGGGACTTCTTCGCGGTATCCGGCAGGTTCTTCGCCAACGCGTCCCTGGCCTTGCCGGCCGCCGCGGCGGCCGCCTTGCCCAGCTTGCCGCCCTTTTCCGCGGCCTTGTCGCTGGCCTCTGCCAGCGCCTCGGCGCTCTCCGCCAGGACCGGGAAACGGGTGTTCTCACGGACCTCCAGCAACAACTGGAGGATCGGCGAGTTGGCGGCGAGCAGCCCGGAAACCTGGTCGGCGCCCTCGCCGGCATCGTTGAACGGCAGCAGGCCCAGGCGTCCGACCGCCTCGCTCCAGAAGTTCGCGTAGTCGCGGAAATACAACTGCTCGAGTTCGACCATCAGGCGCCGCAGGTCCATGTCGCTGATCCCGCTGCCCTCGCCCAGGACCCAGTTGTCGCGAAGGATGTCGTTGACCAGGCTGGCGCCCTGGACCACGAAGTACTGCTGGTAGCCCTGCTGGGTGTAGAACCCCGGGATCACGTAGTCGGTGCCGACGAACAGACCGGCCTGCGGCCCCAGGTGCTGGCCGAAGCGATACTCGGGCAGGCTTCGCGCCTGTTCGCGCAGCACCCGGTAGACCACGTTGGCCAGGGACTCGCTGCGCAGCACCTGGCGCGCCTGGGCCACCAGGGTGTCGTTCAGCGGATAGCTGAACGGTTGCTCGAGCAGACGGGCGAAATGCGTGTTCAGGCCATTCTGCACGGTGCCGTTGCCGGCATAGCGCTGCGACCAGTCGTTAGCCACCCAGTCCTTGAGCCATCCGTTCTCGCGGCGCTCGCGCAGATTCAGCATCAGGTAGGCCCGCAGGCTGTTGAGCAGGCGTTCGCGATTCTGCATGTTGCCGCGGATCTGCGCTTCGAGCATCCGCGCCACGCGCGGCAGCAGTTGCGTCTCCAGCTCGCGGCGATAGGCAGCGGCCAGCGGTGGGTTGACCTCGTTGCCCTGGTACAGCCCGGCGCGCTCGTGCAGCGAGACTTCGCCTTTGGGCGGAAACACGGTGGTCGCCGCATAGCTGCTATCCAGCGTCTTCAGCGCCGCCATGGCGTCATCGCGCTCGCCAAGCGCCTGGCGCTGCTGGGTCCATTGCTGCGCCAGCTCGCGGACCCGCTCCAGGCGCTCGTGGTTGGCCGAGAAACCGCCAGCCCAGAGCAGGCCGAATAGCAGAAGGAGCGCCAGCGAGCCGACGTACAGGGCGCGCTGGCCCCAGTGGATGCGCGTGCGTTCGCGGCGATCGAGACCTGCCAGGTTGGCCTCGGGGAAGATCACCTGGCTCAGCAGGTGATGGATGAAGCGCGAGCGCCCGTTGCGCAGGGTCGGCAGCAGGCCGCTGGCGATCCCCAGGTTGGCGCCGATGCCGGCGGTGTCCTCATCCAGCTGCTGGGCCAGGTGCGGCGCACTGGTCAGGTAGAAGCCGCGCAGGCGGCTGGCGCGCTGGTAGCGGTTGCCGGTGAAGGCGAGTTCGACGAACAGGCACAACCGCTCGCCGATCTGGCCAAGCTGGTGCGGGAAGTCGAGGATGCGACCGCGACGCAGGGTATCGCGCTCCTGGTGGATGCGCATGATCACCTGGCTGTTCAGGCGTCGCAGAAGGTCCTCGAACGCCTGGCGCAGGACCGTCACATCGGTGCCGTTCTGCTCCTTGCCGAAGCTGGTGCCCAGAACCTGGTCGCTCTCCTCGCGGCTCAACTGGTCGAAGAACTCGTCGAAGCCGAGCAACTGGTCGGCCTTGCTCAGCACCAGGTAGACCGGCAGATCGAGGTGCAGGGTCTGCTGGATTTCCTGCAGGCGCGCGCGCACCTGGCGAGCCAGCGTATCCAGCGCCATCTCGTCGTCGCTGAGCAACGTTTCCACCGGAATCGACACCATCACGCCATTCAGCGGCCGTGCGCGGCGGCGCTTGCGCAACAGGCCGAGCAGGGTCGCCCAGGCGCCCCCGTCGACCTCGCCGTCGGCTTGGGTCAGGTAGCGCCCGGCGGTGTCGATCAGGACGCCGTGGTCGGCGAAGTACCAGTCGCAGTAGCGCGTGCCGGCGGTATCGCGGGTCAGCTTGCGGTCGATCCGGTTGATCGGGAACTCCAGTCCGGAAAAGTCCAGCAGGCTGGTCTTGCCGCTTCCCTGCGGGCCGATCAGCAGGTACCAGGGCAGCTCGTTGCGCCAGCGCTCGCTACGACCGCGGTACAGGCTGGAGGTCTTCAGGGTGCGCAAGGCGTCCTTGAAGCGGCTGCGCAATTCCTTCTGTTCGTCTTCGATCAGACCGTCGCGGCGCAAGCGCTCCTGGCCCTCGTCGCTGTCCTCGACGGCCTTGCGCCGCACTCCGGCGCGCCAGCTGACGAAGACCATCGCCAGCCCCCAGACCAGGAACATCAGGCTGATGCTCAGCAACCGCGAGGTCGGGCTTTCCCAGAACTTGTAGTCGGCGACCGCCAGCAGCGGCCCGACGAACCACACCAGCAATGCCGCCAGGAGTACCAGCAGCAGCGTCCAGACCCACGTCTTGCGCAGGAAGGCGCCGACTTTCTTGAAGAAGTTTTTCATTTCGCGTCCCTGTGTTTACGAACCGGGCTGTCCTGCCGCCGCATCGAGCGACTGGTAAGGCTGCAGCACCGTGTCGCGTTGCTCGCCGAGAACCCAGGCGAATCCCGAATACATCACCACCAGGCAGACCAGGGTGAACAGCGCCACCATCCACCAGGGCACGATCCGCACCAGGCCGCGACGCTGGTCGCTGAGCCCCTGCCAGTGCGGCGACAGTTCGCGCGGCACGTCGCCGCGCAACTGGCGGATCTGCCGGTAGAGCGCATCGGAAATACCGTCCAGGTCGAGCACGCCGCGAGCCATCACCCGGTACTTGCCCTCGAAGCCGAGGGCCAGGCAGAGGTACATCAGCTCCAGCATCGGCAGATGCTTGACCGGGTTCTTCGACAGCCGGTCGAGCAACTGGAAGAACTTCTCGCCGCCGAAGGTCTCGTTATGGAAGCTGCTCAGCAGGCTGATCTTCGACCATTCGCTTTCGTTGCCCCACGGGGTGGTCACCACCGCCTCGTCGACCACCGTGCACAGCACGTAGCGCGCCGCCATGACCTGGCTGTTTTCCACGCCATCCTGCACGGCGCGGAATTCGAAGAGCTTCATGGCGGAGGTCAACCGCTCCTTGAGCGCCGCAAGGTTCTCCAGCACGCTGCTGTGCTTGAGCCGGACCACTTCCGAAAGCAGTTCGGAAGCCGCCGCCACCAGCGGGTTCAGGCTGACGTTGAAGGCCTCGCCCGGACGCAGGCGCGCCGCGTAGATCATCCGCTCCTCGAGCTGCTCGAAGCGCGGCGGTTCGGCGAAATCGGTCAGCGGCCCCTGGGCCGGTACCTGTCCCTGGTGATCGAGGAGGACGGTCTTCTCGTCCTCGTGGTATTCCCTTTCCTTGATCATGTTCAGTTCCTGATGGCCCAGAATTTCAGTTCAAGCTCGGAGAACTCGCCGGATACGTGGAACGCGAAACCGCCGGAGCGCTCCAGCTGGGTCATATCCTCGGCGTTGGGTTCGAGAATGAAATAGGTCTTGTTGGAGTGGAACGGGATCTGCCGCGGCGCCACCGGCAGCGGCTTGACCCGGATCCCCGGCAGGTGCAGGTTGACCAACTGGCGAATGTGCTCGACCGCACCCACCTTGAGATGCGCGGGCAGGCGCTGGCGCAGTTCCTCCGACTCGCAATTGGCACTGGCGGCGAGCACGAACGAGGCGCTGCCGAGCAGCTTGTGGTCGTGCAGGGGCGAGACCAGGATGCCGTACTGGCGGGCCTGGAGAGGCAGTTCGATGGCATGCTGCTCGAGCACCATCGACAGGACCTGGCGAATCGCCTCCATCAGCCTGCGGAAGCTGGCGCCCTGGTCGCTGTGCTGGTAACGGCTGTCCAGGCGCGGACGCTTGCTCTCGCTGCCGAAGGTGGCGAGGTCGCCGAGCATGGTCAGCAGCACCCGGTACAACTGCTCCGGATGCACCTGCTCCAATCCCAGGTAGTGGCGCAGCAGCAACTCGGTGCGATTGATCAGTTGCAGCATCATGAAATCGCCGACCTCCGCGCCGCCGACCTTGCCATTGGACCGGATACGCTCGGCGATGGTGTCGCCGCGATGGCCGAGCATGCTGATCACCTCCTTCAGGCAGGACAGCAGGTAGGCGGATGCGTGGGCGTGGAGGTAGCTCGGCACGAAGTCGGGGTCGAGGCTGATCACCCCGTCCGGCGTGGTATCCAGCACCACCGCCACCTTCAGTTTGACGTAGGCCTGGTCGCTCTGCTGCTCGCCGAGCAGCAGGCGAAAATCCGGCCGCGCGCAGCTGACCTGCACCATGGAATCCTCGCCGGCGTTGGAGTCCGCCACCTCCAGATCGTAGGCGGTATAGCGCGCCAGGACCTCGGCCTGCTCCGGCCGGCGCGCCTCGATGTGGTTACCGGTGACCAGCGGCAGGGCCAGGTAGATCGGCACGTTCGAGGTATTGGGCGGCACGTCGAGGGCGAGCGGCTCGGTGTTGCCGCCGAGTTCGAACAGGCTGCCGTCGGGCAGTACGCCGGAGGCCTGGCTGATCACCAGCTTGCCCATGTTGAGGAACTGGCGGTCCAGCTCCAGGGCGAGGAAGCCCCAGTTGTAGCTGCCCAGCAACTGGGTCCGGGCCTTCATCTGGTTGTCGTAGTAGCGGTCGTTGTGTTGCAGATGCTGCGGGCGCAGCAGCATGCCTTCCTGCCAGACGATCTTGTGCACGTTCATCGCGCGTCACCCGCCTTGCCGAGCAGTTCGCCGGCATTCAGGATGCCCTTCCGGCCCAGCTTCAGCTCTACCCGGGTCAGCTCTTTCGCCGTGACCGGCACCACGTAGCGCCAGCTTGCCTCGCCGAGATCGCGGTAGGCGGCGAGCACGCCCACGTAGCGGCTCCCCTCCTCCACGCTGAGTTTGAGTTCGACCCGCTCGCCGGGCCGCAGCTCCAGCTCCTCGCTGGTCACCAGGTCGGGGTCCAGGGTCTCCTTGGGACGTTCGTAGAGGCTGAAGAAGTCGGCGTTCTCGAACGCCACCGGGTGCTTCAGCTCGAACAGCCGCACTACCACCGGCGACGGCCGGCCATTGAGGTCGGGATTGACCCGCTCGCCGGCGCTCAGGGCGAGGTCGAGCTTGGTCAGTCTGGAATACGGCGACAGCGTGGAACAGCCGGCCAGCAGCGCCAGGACGGCGAGCATGGCCAGCGCCCTGGCTGGCGGGATCGGGCGACGAGACATGGCGATCATCCTTGGTGCTCGGTGTAGAGGGTGGAAATCAGGCGAACCTGCTCTTCGTAGGCCTGGGCGAAATCACGTGCCAGCAGGCGCTCGCTCCAGTCGTCGTCCTGGCATAGCGACTGGTGGTAGCGACCATAGGCACGCCAGCGGCTGCCCGAGGTGGCCAGCAACGGCCGGCGGCCGTCGCGCTCGAAACGCAGGGTCAGCTGCTGCGGCGAGAAATGCTCGAGGGTCGCGCGCACCGCCGCCCGGCTGGCGCCGAGCAGCGCCACCTGGTGCGCCTGGAGGTCGCGGAAACTGCGTGCGACGGCCTGTTCGCCACTCAACTGGCCAGGCTTGCCATCCCGTAGCAGATGACCCAGCGCCTCGCCGGCATCGGCGCTGAAGCGCAAGGGATTCTTGCCGGTATCGCGCAACGTGCTCAGCGACAGGCGCAGTTCGTTCTTCAGTTCGCTGCGGGTCCGCAGGCTCTGCTGCAAGCCGCCGATGCACTGCCGCAGCAAACCGGCGGCGTTGATCGCCAGCGCTTCGCGCGCAGCGCCGTCGAGGCCTTCGAGGTCCATTCCCAGAGCCTGGCCGAAACGCTGCCAGAAGGCTTCGTCGTGACCCGGACGCGGACTGTCCACGGGTTCCTGCGGAGCCGCCGGGGCGGGCACCAGCTCCGGTACGACCAGGCTTTCCATGTCGATCCGCGCGTAGTCCGCACGCGCCCCGGCCTCCTGGCTGGGCAGGGCGATCGCGCTCAGGTCGTCGAGTTCGTAGGCATCTGCACCGTCCTGGTCGAGCGCCTGCAACGGATCGAGGGCCAGGAAGGCATCGTCCGGAATGATGCTGCCCGCCGGCTGCGGCCGCCCGACGTCCATGGCGAGCTCGTCGGGCTCGCGCAGCAACCGCGCGCGGATCTCGAAGTCGCCGAGCAGGAAGACGCTGTCCTGCTCGATGCGCTGCGGCTCGCCATGCGGCAGGCGGCTGCCGTTGCCGGCGCGGATGCCGTTGCTGCTGGTGTCGGTCAGGTAGAACGCGCCGTTGCGATAGCTGACCCGCGCATGCTGCTTGGACAGGTGCCGCTTGCGATCGGGAATCGCCCAATCGCACTCACCGCCGCGGCCGATGAGGCCGCCGTTCCTGCCGAAGGTCTTGCTGCATAGCTCCGTCGGTACGAATTGCTTGGCGCTGAGCATTTCCAATACCAGTTCCATGAGATCGCTCCTTGCGGTCACTTGCCGCGATTGACCGCCTGCGGATCGCCAAGCGGGCGATAGTCGCCGTCGTTGAATTTGTAGTTGCCGCTGCAACCGGCGAGGCCGCAGAGGACGGCCAGGGCCAGAAGCACGGCGGGCCAGTGACGAACAGGCATCAGGGAGTCTCCATGGAAGGGCTGCGGACGCCGCGCTCCAGGCGCGCGCCCGGCTGGGCTGGTTGGAAGGAAATCTCGATCATGGGTTTCAGGTCCGGGGATCGCCGAAATGAATGTTCAGGCGTCCCATGCGATAGATCAGGGTTCGTCGCGGCAGACCCAGTTCGCGCGCGGCGAGGGTCTGGTTGCCAGCGTTCCTGCGCAGGCAGGCGAGCAGCAGGTCCCGTTCGATCTGCTCCAGGTGCTCGCGCAGCTTGAGCGGCGCCTCCGCTTCCGGGGGCGCGCGCAGGGAAAAGTGTTCGGCCAGCAGCACCTCGCCTTCGCAGAGCAGTACCGCGCATTCCACCAGTCCCTTCAGCTCCCGAACGTTGCCGGGAAAGCCATAGCCGTCGAGCAGTTCCAGCGCTTCCGCGGACCAGCCCAGCGGCGCGCGGCGCAGGAACACGCAGGCGCGTTCGGCGAAATGCCGGGCCAGTTCGAGGGCGTCGCCCTCGCGCTGGCGCAACGGCGGCAACTCGATGGGAAACTGCGCCAGCCGGTAGTAGAGGTCTTCGCGGAACTTGCCATCGCGTACCAGCAGGGCGAGGTCACGGTGGGTAGCGGCGATGATGCGTACATCGACCTTGTGCGTGTCGTTGCCGCCGAGCGGGCGAATCTCGCCTTCCTGCAACACGCGCAACAGCTTGGCCTGGAGCGACAGGGGCATGTCGCCGATTTCGTCGAGCAGCAGGGTTCCGCCATCCGCGGCATCGAACAACCCGGGGCGATCGCGCTCGGCACCGGTAAAGGCGCCCCTGCGGTAGCCGAACAGCTCGCTTTCCAGCAGGTTTTCCGGAAACGCCGCGCAGTTCTGCACCACGAACGCCTGTGCTCGCCGCGGGCCGTACTCGTGGATCGCCCGTGCGACCACCTCCTTGCCGGTGCCGGTCTCGCCCTGCAGCAACACGGTATAGGGGTTGTGCAGGACCTTGCTGATCAGGCGGCAGGTCTCACGCATCGCCGCGCTCCTGCCGATCAGCCCGTAGCCGCTGACCACCGGCGCGCTGGACGGTCCCTGCGGCTCGCCGGAGGGTTGCGAGAGGCGTTGCAGCAGATGCAGCTGGGCCAGCACGAACGAGCCCAACTGGCCCAGTGGATGGGCGAATCCCTGCAGGTCCAGTGGGCGCCGGGTGGCGCAGACCACCATGCCCTCGACCGTTTTCTCCGGGCTCACCAGCGGAACGCAGAGCAGGGACAGCCAGGGCTGCTCCCCTGCCGGCAGGAAGCCGGTCTCGTGCAGCCGCGACGGCAGGTCGACGAGACTGACCACGCGGTTCTGGCACAGGGCGAACTGCAGCAACTGCTCGCCGGTGTAGTCCGCCGGCAGGCTCGACGGCTCCAGCGCCTGCAACAGGCCGTCCCGGCATTCGGCGTTGAGGGTGAGCGCGGTATGGGTCTGGTCGAGCAGATACAGCTGGCTCAGCTCGCAGCCGCTGAGTTCGCCGACTGCGCGTGCGAAACCGCCCAGCAGGGCCGCGATGTCTGTTTCCCGCGACAGCGCGCCGAACTGAGCGAGCAGGGCTTCGGCGAAGGCCAGGGGTTGCGGTACGCGGCTGAACATCGCACCCACCTCAGGCGAACTCGCAGAGCACGCGGCCGTGCTCGCCCAGCGTCGCATGGACCCGCTCGAGACGCTCGTCGCGCGCCATCGCTTCCAGCAAACGGTCGGCCACCAGCGGCAGCAGGTGCGTGTCCAGCAGGTGGTCGATCAACCGTGCGCCGCTGTCGCTCTGGGTGCAACGCTCGGCCAGGTGGTCCACCAGCGCCTGGCTGTAGTCGAAAGCCAGTTGACGGCGGGCCAGACGCTCGCCGAGGCGTTCCAGCTTGATCTCGATCAGCTCGCGCAGTACCGGGCCGCCCACCGGGTAGTAAGGCACCACGCGCATGCGCGCCAGCAGCGCCGGCTTGAAATGCCGGCTGAGCGCCGGCCGGATGGTTTCCTCCAGGAGTTCGGCGGAAGGCCGCGCGCCGTCCTGGCAAAGCGCGGCGATGTGCTCGCTGGCGAGGTTGGAGGTCATCAGGATCAAGGTATTGCGGAAATCGATCTCGCGCCCTTCACCATCGTTGGCCACGCCCTTGTCGAAGATCTGGTAGAACAGGTTGAGCACGTCCGGATCGGCCTTCTCCACCTCGTCCAGCAATATCACCGAATAGGGCTTCTGGCGTACCGCCTCGGTGAGCATGCCACCCTCGCCATAGCCGACATAGCCGGGCGGCGCGCCGATCAGGCGCGAGACGGTGTGCTTCTCCTGGAACTCGGACATGTTGATGGTGGTGATGAAACGCTCGCCGCCATACAGCAGGTCGGCCAGCGCCAGCGCGGTCTCGGTCTTGCCCACCCCGCTCGGGCCCACCAGCAGGAACACGCCGACCGGCGCATCGGGCTTGTTCAGCCCGGCCGCGGTGGCGCGCATCGCGCGGTCCAGGGCGCTGACCGCCTGTTCCTGGCCACGGATCCGCGCCCGCAGGTCGTCAGCGAACCCCATCACCTTGGCGTTGTGTTCCCGCGCCAGTTGTTCCACCGGTACGCCGGTCCAGGCGCCGATCACCTCGGCAACCAGGCGCGGGCAGACCTCGAAGCTGACCAGCCGCCCCTGGGCCTGGGCATCGGCGAGCGCCTGGCGGGTTTCGTGAAGGGCCTTTTCCAGGGCTTCGACACCGCCATGCTCGTCGGCCGGGAAAGCCTCCGCATCCGCCTCGCTGCCCTGCTCTTCCCAGTTCGCCTCGCGGGCCCTGGCCAATTGCTGGCGCAGGGCGAGCAGGCGCTCGGCGAGTTCGCGCTGGCGGCTCCACTGGTCCTCCTGTACGTGCCGCTCGCTTTCCGCCTGGGCCAGACGCTCCTCCAGCGCCTGCAGGGCATCGTGGTCGATCGGCAGGCCTGCCTCGGCATCGCGGCGCAGGGCCTGGCGCTGGCGCTCGCCTTCGGCCAGCTCGCCGCGCAGGCGCTCGAGATTCTCCGGCGCCGCCGCCAGGCTGATGCGCACCCGCGCACAGGCGGTGTCGAGGACGTCGACGGCCTTGTCCGGCAACTGGCGACCCGCCAGGTAGCGGGCGGACAGTTCGGCGGCGGCCACCACCGCGTCGTCGCGCAGGTAGATACCGTGGTTTTCCTCGTAAACCCGGGCCAGGCCACGCAGGATCGTCACCGCCTCGGCAACGCTCGGCTCATGCAACTGCACGGGCTGGAAGCGCCGGGCCAGCGCCGGGTCCTTCTCGAAATACTTCTTGTATTCGGCCCAGGTCGTCGCCGCGATGGTGCGCAACTCGCCACGTGCCAGGGCCGGCTTGAGCAGGTTGGCGGCATCCGAGCCGCCGGCCTGACCGCCCGCGCCGATCAGCGTATGGGCCTCGTCGATGAACAGGATGGTCGGCCTGGGCGCTGCCTTCACTTCGTCGATGACGCCTTTCAGGCGCCGCTCGAACTCGCCCTTCACGCTGGCACCGGCCTGCAACAGGCCCATGTCGAGGGACAACAGCTCGACGTCCCTCAGCGCCGGCGGCACTTCCCCTGCGGCGATCCGCGAGGCCAGGCCTTCGACGATGGCGGTCTTGCCGACGCCGGCCTCGCCGACCACGATGGGGTTGTTTTTCCGCCGACGGGCCAGGATGTCGACCATCTGGCGAATAGCCCCGTCGCGACAGAGCACCGGATCGAGCTTGCCGTCGCGCGCCTGCTGGGTAAGGTTGTGGGTGAAACGCTGCAACAGGGACTCGCCGCCGCCCGGCTTGCCGCTGGGCGCGCCCTCCAGCGGCTGCGAGAGCGCGAAATCCTTCAACCGCTCGATGTCGAGCCGCGCCAGCAGCGGCTGGTAGCGGCTGCCGGCATAGCGCAACGGGTTGCGTAGCAGGGCCAGGATCAATGCCGCCTGGTCGATCTGGCTACGGCCCAGTTCGAGGTTGGCCAGCAACAGCGCATCCTGCAGCCACTGCACCAGCTCGGGCGCGAACACCGGATTGCGCGAGGCGCTGTGCTCGCCCCGCGCTTGCAACGCGGCGTTGAGTTCGCCGGCGTCCACCGCGGCATCCTGCAGGGCGCGCGCCAGCAGTCCCTGGGGACGCTCCAGCAGGCCCAGCAACAGGTCCTCCACCAGTACCTTGCTGCCGCCACGGGCTACGCAGCGCTCGGCCGAGCCTTCGAGGTCGCGCCGGGTGTCGGCATCCAGCGCCTGAATCAGTTGTTGCAGGTCTACGTTGATCATGCTCATCCATCCTTAATGAATCTTGCTGCCCAGCGTCACCACGCCATCGGCGCGCTCCCGGCCCAGCCAACTGGTCCAGCCAAGGCGGCAGGCGTTCTGCGCGCCGATGCGGAACTCGCGGATTTCCTCGTGGCGCAAGACCAGCCGGATGTCGTAGTCGAGCGGGTCGCGCAGGGTGAAGCGGACCAGCGCGCAAAGCGGCTGGTAGCCGGGACCGATCGGCAGGAACTCGTGGAAGCGCTGCCAGTCGAGCTGGCGGATATGAATGCGGAACTTGCCGCTGCGGTCGCGGACCCGTTCGCCCAGCACCGCGTCTTCGCCAAGCTGGCTGTTGAACAGGCCGAGTCGGTTGCGCTGCTCTTCGAGGATCGCGACGCGCCGTTCGATACACTGCTCGGCGACCAGTTCGGCATGCTTGAAGTAGTAGCGCAGCACCGACTCGATCAAGGCCGCCGAGTGCGCCCGCAGGCTGAGCAGGCCCAGGTAGGGCAGCAGGCGTTTCCAGTTCAGTTCCCTGGCCTTGCGGATCTCTTCCCCGCCCAATCCGACGAGGGCGAACAACTGAGCGGAGAACGCATCGCTCGCGCCGCTCTGGAAGCTCACCCGGTAACGGTACTTGCGCCAGATCGGCAACAGCAGCCGATGCAGGCGGTGATGGAAGAGATCGAGGAAGTTCCGCGTAGGATTGCCCTCCTCGCTGTCGCCCAGGGCCTGCTCGCTGTAGAACGCCGGCAACGGCGAACTGGCACCGAACAAGCCGATCAGGTTGAAACGCAGCCGCGCCCGCAGCATGCCGCGCTCTTCGAAGAACTCCACCCGATCGACATCGCTGCCCGGGAAGCCGAGGCTAGGATTGGCCTGGAATTCCAACTGATCGTAGAGCGCCTCGTCTCCCAGGCCGGGATATTCCTCGCGCAGGCGATCCATGACCAGCAGGACCGCCTGGAACAGCGAGTACTCGCGAATGCCCCGGGCCAGCGCGCTTACAGCAGGGGCTGCAAACCCATGCGCGGTTTCCATTGGTACACGTCTCCCTGTGTGCTCCTCACCCGCAACTCGTGGTAGGAGTTGATGCTGGCGTAAAGCGCGAAAAATTCGTTCAGAACCGAAGCGAACACGAACAGGTCGCCCTCGCCGATGTAGCCTTCCGGATCGATCGTCAGCTCGGTACGCAAGCCGCGCAGCGGCAGGCCCCGATGCAGGCGGTCGACATGCTCGTGGCGGACCGCCTTGAGCCCGCCCAGCAGGCGCTTGCTGACCTTCGCCGCATGCTGGTCGTAGTAGCGCGGCAGGTCGTAGGTTTCGAGGATCACCTTGAGCGCGTCGACGTTGGCCAGCGACAGGTAGTTGAGCGACATGTTGCTGATCAGTTTCCAGAGGAAATCGCGGTTCAGCGGCGGCGCGTAGCTCGGCGTCGCCGGGGTGATATTGCGGAAACCGAGGAACTCCGGCGTGCCTTCGCAGGCGACGCAGATATCGCCCAGGCGCAGCCGTTGGGGCAGGTTCTGGTTGGTGCAGGTCAGTTCCACCGACAGCGTCTCGATCTGCTCGGGATGGCGGATGCCGAAGCTCAGATAGGTGTCCAGGCCATCGTGCAGCAACGAGGTACGTTGCCGGACGCTGTAGTGGGGCCGTGCTTCGGGAACGTCGAAGCTGGGATCGTGCTCGAAGGACTCGAACGGCACGTAGGCCTGGTAGCCGAGCCCGCCCGGCCGCCAGCCGGTGACGCCCTCTACCGAGAACACCCCGCAGTCCTCCAGGCTGTATTCGGCCGGCATCAGCAGGTATTCGTCCTGCTTGCCGTCTAGGCGGATCGGCAGCGCATCGTGGCGGAACAGGTTGGCCACCGGCGTACAGTACAGCTTGACGTTCTCCAGCGTCGGGTGCAGGCGCTGGATGCCGCTCTTGCGGATATCGAAGCGCAACTCAAGGCCGCGGACCTGCTTGAGGGTTTCCTCGGGCAGAGCGCCGAGCAGGTCAAGGCCATCCACGTCGACGAACAGGAACTTGTCCTGGAACGCGAAGTATTCCTGCAGGTAGCGATAGCCACGGAAGGTATTCAGCGGATAGGGAATCAACGCCTCGTCTTCGGCGAACCCCACCGGCTGCACCCGCTCGCCCGTCAGGCGGAACGACATCGGCTTGCCGGCCACGCCATCCAGCGGCCGCCCATGGGCGTCCAGCGGAATCAGTTGGATGCTCTCCAGGTTGCGCAGCAGGCACAGATAGAGCATCTGGCTGATGTAGCGCTCGCCGGCCAGGTGCAGGCGCAGCCGACTCAGGCCCAGCTCGCCGAGATGCCCGTCGCAGTTCATCGCCAGGCGCAGGCCGAGCAGCGCACCCTCGCCGGTCACCGAATAGTTGAGCGCCTCCAGCACCAGCGGCAGGACTTCGGTGGCGTAGCAGATACGGAAGCGACAGGCGACCTCGCCCACCGGCCGGCTCTCGACCGGCGTATCGCGCTCCACGCGCAGCGCCCCGCCCGGGCGGGTCAGGGGGTCGAACTGGAGAATGCTGAAAGCCGGCAGCGGGCGCATATAGTTCGGCCACAGCAGGTGCATCATCGAGTGGCTGAGTTCCGGCAACTCGTCGTCCAGCTTCTGCCGCAACCGCCCGGTCAGGAAGGCAAAGCCCTCGAGCAGGCGCTCGACATCCGGATCGCGTCCGACCTGCCCGAGAAACGGGGCCAGGGCCGGGCTACGCTCGGCGAAACGGCGCCCCAGCTGGCGCAGTGCGGTGAGTTCGCTCTGGTAGTAATGATTGAAGGACACGGCTTACCTGCTGGATATCGTTTCACTGATGGCAGTCGTCTGACCGCTGCCGCCAAAACCGCAATGACATTTCTGGCCTGAAGATCGGAAACCCACGGTGTCCGTTGTCTTTCCGTAATCGACCCGATTCGCGCCCATCTCAGAAGACCTCATGGACGAACCAGGCATCGAAGCGGTACAGCGCCAGGCCGAGGCGTCACCCTGGCGGGCCGCCGCGAGGCCGTCGAAGAACACGTCGGCGGAACCGACGACGATGGGGTTGCTGCCGTGCCCGGGGAGCGGACAAGCGGTGGGATCGGAAACGCGGGCTGCGGGTTTGCCGGACATCGAAACCTCCTTAGCTGACCTTCACCTGGCCGCTGCCATCCAGGCGTGCGGAAAAACTCACCTGGCGCTTGAAACCTTCCACCTCCAGCAACCCTTCGATGCTGAAGGCCAGGCGGAGCTGGTCGTTGTCGCGCGGCAGGGAAACGACACGCACGTTGCTCAAGCGCGGTTCGTAAGCCTCGATGAAACCTTCGATGGCCGAGCGGGCCTGGCTCAGGGAGTCGTGCAGGCTCAGGCGCATGTCGTTGAGATCGGGCAACCCGTAGTCGGACAGCGTCTGCACGCTGCCCGCCCGGGTGCTGAGCATCTTGCCCAGATGGGCAGCCACCGACGCCATGGCGGAAACCTCGCGGCTCCAGCCGACGCGCTTATCCGCGTCGCCGTTCAGGCGCTCGAACAGGCTGCCGTATCCGGTCATGGAAAGCTCCGCTTACTCTTTGTCCAGCTTGCCGACCAGCGACAGGGTGAAGTCCGCCCCCATGTACTTGAAGTGCGGGCGCACGTTCAGGCTGACGCGGTACCAGCCCGGCTCGCCCTCGACGTCACTGACGATGATCTGTGCAGCGCGCAGCGGGCGACGGCCGCGCACTTCGGCGCTGGGGTTTTCCTGGTCGGCGACGTACTGGCGGATCCACTTGTTCAGCTCCAGCTCGAGGTCGGTACGCTCCTTCCACGACCCCAGCTGTTCGCGTTGCAGGACCTTCAGGTAATGGGCCAGGCGGTTGACGATCATCATGTACGGCAACTGGGTGCCGAGCTTGTAGTTCAGCTCCGCGGCCTTGCCTTCGGCGCTGATGCCGAAGAACTTCGGCTTCTGCACCGAGCTGGCGGAGAAGAACGCGGCGTTGTCGCTGCCCTTGCGCATGGTCAGGGAAATGAAGCCTTCCTCGGCCAGTTCGTACTCGCGGCGATCGGACACCAGCACCTCGGTGGGGATCTTGGTCTCGATCTCGCCCATGCTCTCGAAGTGGTGCAAAGGCAGGTCCTCCACCGCACCGCCGCTCTGCGGCCCGATGATGTTCGGGCACCAGCGATACTTGGCGAAGCTGTCGGTCAGCTTGGTGCCGAAGGCATAGGCGGTGTTGCCCCACAGGTAATGCTCGTGGCTGTTGGCCACGGTCTCCTTGTAGGCGAACGACTTGACCGGATTCTCTTCCGGATCGTAGGGCGTGCGCAGCAGGAAGCGCGGTACGGTCAGCGCCACGTAGCGGGAATCCTCGGACTGGCGGAAGCTCTGCCACTTGGCGAACTGCGGGCCTTCGAAATGATCCTTCAGGTCCTTCAGGTCCGGCAGGCCGGTGAAGCTTTCCAGGCCGAAGAACTTCGGACCGGCGGCCGCCACGAACGGCGCATGGGCCATGCAGGCCACGCTGGAGACGTATTGCATCAGCTTGACGTCGGGCGAACTGGGCGACATGTAGTAGTTGGCGATGATGGCGCCGACCGGCTGGCCACCGAACTGGCCGTATTCGGCGGTGTAGATGTGCTTGTACAGGCCGGACTGCATCACCTCGGGCGAGTCCTCGAAATCGTCCAGCAGGTCCTGCTTGGAAACGCTGAGAATCTCGATCTTGATGTTCTCGCGGAAGTTGGTGCGGTCGACCAGCAGTTGCAGGCCGCGCCAGGCCGACTCCAGCGCCTGGAAATCGGGATGATGGAGGATCTCGTCCATCTGCGTGCTGAGCTTGGCATCGATCTCGGCGATCATCCGGTCGACCATCGCCTTCTTCACCGGCTCGCCGTCGTTCTGCGGCTTGAGCAATTCCTCGATGAAGGCGGAGACGCCGCGCTTGGCGATGTCGTAGGCCTCGTCGTCCGGGCTCAGGCGGGTCTCGGCGATGATGCTGTCGAGAATGTTGTATTCGCCGTTCTGGTTCCGGCCTTGCTGTGCGGCACTGGTGCTCATGTATCTGCTTCCTTGGCTAGGGGGTGGCTCAGGCGTCCTGGGAGGGGGCGGCGCTCAGCCCCAGCTCGCCCAGCACACGGCTACGGGACTCGTCGTCGGCGAGTACGCTTTCGATGGCCTTGCGGAACGCCGGGGCGTTGCCCAGCGGGCCCTTGAGGGCCACCAGCGCATCGCGCAACTCCATCAGCTTCTTCAGCTCGGGCACCTGCTCGACGATGCTGGCCGGGTTGAAGTCCTTCATCGAGTTGATCTGCAGCCCCACCGCCAGCTCGTCGCTGCCGCCCTCCTCCTGGAGACGATTGGGTACGCTCAGCGTCAGCCCCAGCTCCTGCTTGGCCAGGACCTCGTCGAAGGTCATCTTGTCGATGCCGATCGGCTTGCGGTCCTCCACCTTGCGCTCATCCGCGCGCTGGGTGTAATCGCCGATCGCCAGTAGCTTCAACGGCAGTTCGATTTCTTCCTGGGCACCGCCAGTGGCGGGCTTGAAGGTGACGTTGATGCGTTCCTTTGGGGCTACCGAGCCTTCTTTGGCCATGGCTTTTTCTCCTTGAGAATTGAGGGCGCGAAGCCCTATTCGAGCACCACCTCGAGATCGAGGTGGCACAGCCTGCGATAAATGTCTTCCTTGCGTTCTCGCACGGCGTGGTTCTGCGGCAACAGCTCGCAGCAGCTATGCAGCAGGTGCAGTACATCCAGCGCCAGATCGGGCTCCCAGGCGTGCAATCCCGATTCGTGCAACTGATGGTCGAGGCTCTCCAGCTGGGTCTTGGCCAGCTCGTACTTCTTCGCCAGGAAGCACAGTCGCGCGAGGCTCAGTTGCCAGAAGAACCGGGCGCGCCCGCCGTGGGCGCGCTTCATGCCCTGCTTCAACACCTGTACCGCCGCCTTCAGGCCGTCCTTGCGCAACACCGGCTGGACCTCGTCCAGGGCGACGTCCCATTCGGCCTGCAGGGCCACGGTCTCGACCTTGCGCGGCGCACTGTCGTTCTGGAGATGGGGCATGACATGGGCGCTGATCCAGCCGCGGGTGGCCGCATCGGCGAATGCGCTGCCGTCGTGGAAACGCAGCTCCACCAGCCCCGGCAGACGCTGCAGGAGCAAGGCGAAATGCATTTCGACTTCCCGCATCGCCTGCTCGGCGTTGAGCCCTTGCAGGCACTCCCAGACCAGGCGCTGGCCGTCGAACCAGAACGGCGCCCGTGCCAGGCTCGCCTCCAGCTCCACCAGGAGATCGGCGTACAGGCCCTGGGCGAAACGCTCCTGGTAGCTTTTCAGCTTGTCCGCCGGCACTCCCCTTAGCGCAGTGACCTGTTCGGCATTGCGCTCGGGCATGGACTCGATGGGCAGCCAGAGCATCGTCCGGTTGAGGCGCAGCGCGCGCAGATCGGTGGCTTTCTGCTTCAGCCACCAGGCGCACAGGGGGCGTGCGGCCTCCTGCTGGGCGCGCATGGCCTTGTGGGCGTCGCGCTCGTTGTCGATGGGCGCACCCGGCGCCAGCAACTGGCTGGCCGCCTGCTTGACCTGGGCCACCACGGCGCCGACCACGCCAGGTTCGGGCTGGTTGTCGGCGGCGCGCTGGAGCATGCCCGAAAGGCGTCGGCTGATCGGCAGCAACAAGGGCGCGTCGTCGCCCAGTTGCGCGGTCAGCGCGGTATCGAGTTTTTCCAGGTGCTCGGCGAGACGCCGGAACAGGGGGAGTTGCTCCTTGATCGGTACGTTCTCGTTCAGCGCCTGCTCCAGCCGGGGCACCAGCCAGGCAATGGCCGCGGCGCGAGTGCGCGCCTTGAGCGGATGGATCTCGACCCAATGCCGGCTGCACAGACGTTCCAGCAATCCCAGTCCGGCCAGCAAACCGGGAAAGGATTCCCGTTGGTAGAGAGCCCAGGTCAACCAGGCTGCAACACGCAGGTCCTTGGATTGGGCACGAAGCAGCGCTTCGCTGTTTTCCAGGATTTTCAACCAGTCGGTCTGGCCGTTCTCATGGAGCGAGAGCGCCTTGCCCAGCTCATTTTCCAGCGCCTCGTATTCGCTGGAAAAACGCACATCCTCACCCGCAAAGACATCCTTTGAAATCGGCTGTTCCGCGAGTTCCAGATAATGCGAGGAGAGCTTGCTCGAATAGGTCATCCTAACCCTTCAATGCACACCATGTGCGCCAATGAATATCTTAACAATTCAACTAGTTGGCATAAAAACCGAACAAAAATCCCAATAGCCTGAAGAGCTCTTTGCCTTTTCCATGAAAACAACATAAAAACTGGCAAGCAACAGGACATTCCCTCTTTGGGAATTTTCCTATTCATTGATACGAATCAATGAAAGATTTTCAGCCAAACGTCAGGCGTCTGCGTCCATGCCCTTTACGGCTTGGCTCTAGCCATCATAACGACATTGATGGCCATTTGGAAAACCCTACCAAAACAGGTAGTTAACAATTTATAAAAAATAAGGCAGGCAGTATGGATTCCTCCGGAGAGCCTCGAAACATAGGCGTTCCAAGCGAACCAACAGCTGATTTAGAGCGTAACAGCGATTGTGCAAGAAGTTGCACAATGAAAACCAAGAAATATCCCCAATAACAACCCGCAACCCTTGAAAATACTGGCCTGGACACTACTGCGCAAAAAGTTGCACAACACTGCGCAACTTCTTGCTCAATTCACTTGTTATTTTTCTTTTCAGAATGAGACATGGATAACAATCAGCCATTGGATGAGATTGATTAAAAGAGCCATGAAAAGACTGGCACGGGAATTGTTAGGGAAATTAATCGAGATGGGCGGTCCCATGGCCACCGGCGAGGAAGTTGCGCCGTGACCGACTGCAGGCGGGACGCACCGCTGCGTTTACCCTGGACACGCCCGTACCGCACCGGCTGGGCGGAAATCGATAGCGACCCGAGCAGTCAGGAAAGCAGGATTCGATGACCGCCGCAGCGCCTATCGCCAAGCCCTCGATGACCAACTTATGCGGTAGGCCGCGTACGGCGACGACAGAGAATTGCGCACCGCTTACCCGCTCGACAGTGCTGTGCGCCTACTGGCGAGAAAGCTGCCCGACAGTAGTCGGGTCGGCTAGCGCGGCCAGTCGGTCGATGCCCTCCTGGGCATCGACCTCAACGGCCAGTAACTGACCCGCCACCAGCGCAGCGCCGGGTACCAACAGCAGCGCCAGGAAAGCGAGCTACGAATAATCAGGAAAAACGCGCATCCAGCCCGATGCATAAAAATTTCGCTCTACCCGAAATTCCCGCTCATGACAGAAATCACTGCCTCGCCAACCGCTGATCGAAGCTCCCCTCAATCCAGCATCCCCACATACCCCGGCACCTCCCCCACTCGCTTGATCCACGCGCGGATCGCCGGGTAGGCCGTCAGGTCGAAGCCGCCTTCATGGGCGACATGGGTGTAGGCGTAGAGGGTGATATCGGCGATGGAGAACTGTTCGCCGACCAGGAATGGCGTGCGCGACAGCTGTTTCTCCATGACGTCGAGGGCCTTGTAGCCGCCGGTCTTCTTCTCTTCGAACTCGGCGCGGCGGGCTTCCGGGAGGCCGAGGTAGAGCTTGATGAAGCGCGCCACGGCCACATAGGGCTCATGGCTGTATTGCTCGAAGAATTGCCATTGCAGCACCTGGGTGCGCAGGCGCGGTTCGCTGGGCAACAGAGCGCTGCCGTCGGCGAGGAAGTTGAGGATGGCGTTGGACTCCCACAGGCAACTGCCGTCCTCCAGCTCCAGCACCGGTATCTTGCCGTTGGGGTTCTTCGCCAGGAACTCCGGGGTCTGGGTCTCGCCCTTGAGAATGTCCACCGGAACCCACTGGTAGTCGATGCCGAGCAGCGACATGGCCAGCTTGATCTTGTAGCAGTTGCCCGAACGGTAATCACCGTAGACCTTGTACATCGTGTCGCTCCTCGGATCGGATGGCCGGCGCCCTCGGAGGAGCGCCGATGAGGGTTCAGGCCGCTTCGGCGGCCTGGGCGTCGCGGACGACCTTGGCCAGGCGCCGCAGGCCTTCGTGCAGGCGCTCCGGGGCGACGTGGCTGAAGTTCAGCCGCAGACGCCCGAGGTTCTGCTCCGGCTCGGCGAAGAAAGGTTCGCCGGGCATGAATGCGACATCGGCGGCCAGCGCCGGCTGGAGCAGGGTGCGGGTATCCAGCGGCTGCCTGAGGGTCAGCCAGAAGAACAGCCCGCCCTCCGGGATATTCCATTCGGCCAGCTCGCCGAAGTGCTCCAGCAGCGCCTCCTGCATGGCGTCGCGGCGGACCCGGTAGAACTCGCGCAGTTCGGCCAGGTGCTGGCGGTAGGCCTCGCTGCCGAACCATTGCAGCGCCTGCCACTGCCCTACCCGGTTGGTATGCAGGTCGGCCGACTGTTTCAGCCGCAGCAGGTGCGGGAACAGGTCCGGGGTGGCGATCAGGAAACCGACGCGCAGGCCCGGCAGCAGGGTCTTCGACACCGTGCCGGTATAGATCCAGCTGGACTTGCGCAGGCGGCTGACCAGCGGGGTTGCGCGGCCCTCGTCGAACACCAGTTCGCGATAGGGTTCGTCTTCGATCAGGGTCACGCCGAATTCGTCTAGCAGCGCCGCCACCGCGTCGCGGCGTTCCTCGCTGTAGCGCACGCCGGACGGATTCTGGAAAGTCGGGATCAGGTAGGCGAAGGCCGGCTTGTGTCGCTCCAGGCGCTGCCGCAGGGCAACCAGGTCGGGGCCCTCGGCACCCAGCGGCACGGTCACGCAATCGGCGCCGAACAATTGGAAGGCCTGTAGCGCGGCGAGGTAGGTCGGCGCCTCGAGCAGCACCTCGGTGCCCGGATCGATGAACAGCTTGCTGGCCAGGTCGAGGGTCTGCTGCGAACCGCTGACGATCAGCACCTGGCTCGCCTCGCAGGGGACGCCGAGGGCGCGCGCTTCGGCGGCGATGGCTTCGCGCAGGGCAGGCTCGCCTTCGCTCATGCCGTACTGGCCCATGGAGGCCGGCATCTGCTCCCACTGCACCTTCGGCAGCATCGGCTCGGCCGGCAGCCCGCCGGCGAACGACATCACCTCCGGACGCTGCGCCGCGGCAAGGATTTCGCGGATCAAGGAGCTTTTCAGGCGGGAGATGCGTTCAGAGAAGGCCATGGGATCACCGGTAGCGTAGGCGGGGAAAAATGAGTCAAACTGCTTGACCGAAACTACGATGCCGCGCCCGGAAGCGTCAATATGCCTGACCTGAAAAACCACGCCGTCCAGCAGCAGGCCATGATGGAAGCCTTCTTCTTCGCGTACCAGGCCTTCACCACCAAGCCTGACGAGATGCTCGCCCGCCGCGGCCTGGGTCGCGTGCACCACCGCGTGCTGTTCTTCATCGCCCGCTATCCGGGCCTCAGCGTGAAGGAACTGCTGGCCCTGCTCGGCGTGACCAAGCAGGCGCTGAACATCCCGCTGCGCCAGTTGCTGGAGATGAACCTGATCGGCAGCGCCACCGCCGACGACGACAAGCGCAAACGCCTCCTCGGCCTCACCGCCGAGGGCGTGCGGTTGGAAAAGGCGCTGCGTCGCGAGCAGTCGCGGCTGCTCCAACGCTGCTTCGAGGAAGCCGGCGGCGAAGCGGTCTCCGGCTGGCTGGCGGTCAATCGCACCCTGGCTCGGGCGCATGCAGGCAGCCGCGGCGAAGCGGCGACGGAGGCCGCCGACTGACGCCCCATGGGCCTGGCGCCTGGACGCTCCGGCTGCCCGCTAGCCCCGCTCCAGCTCCCGCGCCGCGCGCCAGCAGGCCAGCGCCATGGCCAGGGTGGCGGCCAGCAGCGGCAGTACCGCCAGCACCAGCAACAGCACCGAAGCCAGCATCGCGCCGCCGGCGATGTCCAGCCAGGCCATGATCCGCAGCGACGGATAGAGGTTTTCCTGCTTGAGCAGACGCAGGCCCAGCCAGAGGGTGGTAGCGCCGATCAGCGCAAGCAGCGCGAAGTACACCAGCGCCTGCCAGTTCCAGCCCTGCAGCGCATCGTCGGTAACCGCCAGCAGGCTCCAGCCCTCGCCCAGCAGGGTCAGGAGAATCGACAACCATACCGGCCAGGCCAGCGAGGGGCCGCGAAAGCGCGACTCGACCAGGTGCTTGAGCCGCAGCAGCAGGTAGGCGCCGAGCAGGCTGAGGAGCAGGCCCAGCCAGTCGGCGTAGACCCCGAACGCGGCGCCATCGCCGAATGCCTCCAGCAGGCTGAGCACCATCAGCACCACGCCGCCGGCTATCGAGGCCAGGCAGAGCCAGGCGAGGATGCGCAGTTGCGCGGACGTCCAGCGCCGGCGGAAAGCATCCGGTATGCCCTGCTCGACCAATTCGACACGCGGCGTGGCGTAGGGGTTTGCATCCATGGCGAAGCTCCTCGGCAAATGCCGGGAAGTTACCAGCTCCGCCAGCTTCCGGCAGCTGCGACTGTATGGCCAACTATGTCCGCGGCTGTACCGGGACAGCCCCTGGCCGGCTGTTTAGGCTGCGCAAAACAGAAAAAGATGATCGGCACTCCGCGCCTCGCGCAACCTGCCCCGTGGCTCCGCCTACCGCCGTGCCCGGTCGTCCCGCACACTCCATGGAAGTACCCGGCATGACCGAAACCACCCAGCCCCAGCCTCGTCTGCGTCCGTTCGCCGACTCCTCTCCCGCCGCCGTGGTGGCCGGCTTCGTCGCCATGCTCACCGGCTACACCAGCTCGCTGGTACTGATGTTCCAGGCCGGGCAGAACGCCGGTCTCAGCAGCGCGCAGATTTCCTCGTGGATCTGGGCCCTGTCGATCGGCATGGGCCTGGCGACCATCGGCCTGACCCTGCGCTACCGGGTGCCGATCGTGATCGCCTGGTCCACCCCCGGCGCGGCGCTGCTGATCAGCAGCCTGCCCGGAGTGCCGTACAGCGAGGCGATCGGCGCCTTCATCGTCTGCGCCCTCCTGATCACCCTGTGCGGCGTCACCGGCAGCTTCGAACGCCTGATGCGCCAGGTTCCCTCCTCGCTGGCCTCGGCGCTGCTGGCCGGGGTGCTGTTCCGCATCGGCATCGAGATCTGCAACGCCGCCGAGCAACAGACCCTGCTGGTGCTGGCGATGTTCTTCAGCTATCTGCTGTGCAAACGCTTCTCGCCGCGCTATGCGGTGTTCGCTGCGCTACTGGTGGGGGTGCTGCTGGCCGGGATACTGGGCCAGCTGGACTTCAGCAGGTTCCGCCTGGAACTGGCGGTACCGGAGTGGACCACGCCGAGCTTCTCCCTGGCCGCCACCATCAGCATCGGCATCCCGTTGTTCATCGTCGCCATGGCGTCGCAGAACATGCCCGGCATCGCCGTGCTGCGCGCCGACGGCTACCAGGTGCCGGCCTCGCCGCTGATCTCGAGCACCGGCATCGCCTCGATCCTGCTGGCGCCGTTCGGCTCCCACGGGATCAACCTGGCGGCGATCAGCGCGGCGATCTGCACCGGTCCCTCGGCCCACGAGGACCCGCACAAGCGCTATACCGCGGCGCTCTGGTGCGGCTTCTTCAACTGCGTCGCGGGAACCTTCGGCGCCACCCTGGCAGCGTTGTTCGCGGCGTTCCCCAAGGCACTGGTGCTGTCCATCGCCGCCATCGCCCTGCTCGGCTCGATCATGAACGGCCTGGCCAACTCGATGGCCGACGAGCGCCAGCGCGAGGCCGCGCTGGTGACCTTCATGGTCACCGCCTCCGGCTTCACCCTGCTGTCCATCGGCTCGGCGTTCTGGGGCCTGGTGGCCGGCCTGCTGACTCAGTTCGTGCTCAACTGGCGGCGCGGCTGACCGACCTCAGTCCGGCGCCGTCACGGGCGCCGGCGCGGCCTGGTGGCCACGGCTGACCCACCAGCCGAAGGCCGCCGCGGTGAAGAACATCAACACCCCGTAGATCGCCGGCGGAATCGCCATGGTGCTGTTGTTCAGCAGGCTCGGACTCAGCGCCAGGGCGATCGCCAGGGTGCCGTTGTGGATGCCGATCTCCATGCCGATGGCCACCGCCTGGGCCTTCGGCAGGCGCAGCAGGCGCGGTACCCAATAGCCCACCGCCAGGCTCAGCAGGTTGAAGGCCAGCGCGGCCAGCCCGACCACCGGCGCGTAGGTGACGAAGGTCTGCCAGTCCTTGGCCAGCGCCAGCAGGATGATCACCAGCAACAGCAGCGCGGAAAGGATCTTCACCGGCTTCTGCAGCCGATCCGCCACGGCCGGCAGGCGGTTGCGCACCAGCATGCCGATGGCCACCGGGCCGAGGACGATGACGAACACCTGCATGACCTTGCCGAACTGCAGGGGAATCGCCTGCCCGTCGCCCATGAAGTATTGCAGCGACAGATTGACGATCAGCGGCATGGTGAGGATGGCGATCACCGAGTTCACCGCGGTCAGGGTGATGTTCAGTGCCACGTCGCCATGCGCCAGGTGGCTGTAGAGGTTGGCGGTGGTGCCGCCGGGCGAGGCCGCCAGCAACATCATGCCGACCGCCAGGGCCGCCTCGAGGGCGAAGCCCTGGACGATCAGGAAACAGGCCATGGGCAGCAGGACGATCTGGCACACCAGGCCGACCAGCACCGGCTTCGGGTAGCGCACCACGCGGAGGAAGTCGGCCGGGGTCAGGGACAGTCCGAGACCGAGCATGATGATGCCCAGGGCGATGGGGAGGAACAGGGTCAGGATGGGATCGGCGGTCATTATTGTTATTGCTCCGATGCGATGGAGACGGGCTCAGGCCCCGGATTCTCGACCCAGGTTAGTCCCCCGGCAGTGGCCTGGCGCGCCAAACCGCGCGCCGACCTGTAACAGAATGCGAATGCCCCGCGCCGGGGCATCCCGATTGTATCGCCGCCCGCTCAGATCGCCGTCGCCCCGCCGTCCACTGGCAAGGCGATACCGGTGGTGAAGCCCGCGTGGTCGCTGCACAGGTAGAGCACCGCGGCGGCGATTTCCTCGACCCGTCCGACCCGACCCAGCGGATGCATCGCGGCGGCGAACTCGGCCTTGCGCGGATCGGCCTCGTAGGCGCGGCGGAACATGTCGGTGTCGATCACCGCCGGACACACGGCGTTGACGCGGATGCCCTTCTTCGCGTACTCGATCGCCGCCGATTTGGTCAGGCCGATCACCGCGTGCTTGGAAGCAGCGTAGATGCTCATCTTCGGCGCCGCGCCGAGCCCGGCGACCGAGGCGGTGTTGACGATCGCGCCGCCGCCCTGGGCCAGCATCAGCGGGATCTGGTGCTTCATGCACAACCAGACGCCCTTCACGTTGACAGCCATGATGGCGTCGAACTCGGCTTCGTTGCCGTCGGCCAGCTTGCCCTGCTCGATCTCGATGCCGGCGTTGTTGAAGGCGTAGTCGAGACGGCCGTAGGCCGCCGCGCAACCCTCGACCAGCGCCTTGACCTCGGCGTCGCGGGTGACGTCGCAGCGAATGAAGAGGGCTTCGCCACCTGCCTGGCGGATCGCTTCGACCGTGCCCTCGCCGCCGGCGCTGTCCAGGTCGGCGACCACCACCTTGACCCCGGCGGCGGCGAAGGCCAGCGCGGTAGCGCGGCCGATGCCCGCCGCACCGCCAGTGACCAGTGCGACCTGGCCGGAAAGAAGTTTGCTCATCTGCTGCTCCTCGGAAAATCGCCTTCCGCCAACCGCGACGGAACCGGGCCGCGCCAGTCTAGCCAGGGCCGGCGCAAGGCATAGCACTATCAGGGGACTGGAGGATGGGCCATCCAGCCCGCTGATAAGACTGATGGCGGCGAATCATCGGCATAGATGACCGGTCATTTCCGCACTCGCCTTCGCTTGCCGCCGGCGCCGGTGCCGGCTATCCCTAGGGACCTGTTTCCCGACATTCGAGTGCCCTGCCATGACCTCCCAGATCAATCGGCAATACCAGTTGGCCCAGCGTCCCAGCGGGCTGCCCGGCCGCGACACCTTCAGTTTCGTCGAGACCCCGCTCGGCGAGCCGGCCGAGGGCCAGATCCTGGTGAAGAACGAGTACCTGTCGCTGGACCCGGCGATGCGCGGCTGGATGAACGACGCCCGCTCCTACATCCCGCCGGTGGGGATCGGCGAGGTGATGCGCGCGCTCGGCGTCGGCAAGGTGCTGGTTTCGAAGCACCCCGGCTTCCAGGCCGGCGACTACGTCAACGGCGCCCTCGGCGTGCAGGACTATTTCGTCGGCGAGCCCAAGGGTTTCTACAAGGTCGACCCGTCCCGCGCGCCGCTGCCGCGCTATCTCTCGGCGCTGGGCATGACCGGCATGACCGCCTACTTCGCGTTGCTCGACGTCGGCCAGCCGAAGAGCGGCGAGACCGTGGTGATCTCCGGCGCCGCCGGTGCGGTGGGCAGCGTTGCCGGGCAGATCGCCAGGCTCAAGGGCTGCCGGGTGGTGGGCATCGCCGGCGGCGCCGAGAAATGTCGTTTCCTGGTCGAGGAGCTGGGCTTTGACGGCGCCATCGATTACAAGAACGAAGACCTCGCCGCCGGACTCAAGCGCGAATGCCCGAAGGGCATCGATGTGTTCTTCGACAACGTCGGCGGCGAAATCCTCGACACGGTGCTCACCCGTATCGCCTTCAAGGCACGCATCGTCCTCTGCGGGGCGATCAGCCAGTACAACAACAAGGAAGCGGTGCGCGGCCCGGCCAACTACCTGTCGCTGCTGGTCAATCGGGCGCGCATGGAAGGCATGGTGGTGATGGACTATGCCCAGCGCTTCCCAGAAGGCCTGAAGGAGATGGCCACCTGGCTGGCGGAAGGCAAGCTGCAATCGCGCGAGGACATCGTCGAAGGCCTGGAGACCTTCCCCGAGACCCTGCTCAAGCTGTTCAGCGGGGAAAACTTCGGCAAGTTGGTGTTGAAGGTCTGAGGTCCGCCGCCGGCGCGAAGAAGCGGCGGATAGCGCCTTGCGCTATCCGCCCTGCGCCTCGCCTCGAAGAGCGTGTGCACTGAAGAAATAATGATTCCCGGCAATCCTGCCGCCTGTCCTTCGGGCTAAGCTGCGGCATCCGCGCCTGCAAGGAAACAGCCGCATGCCACTCGCCCGCTGGGTACCCGGACTCGATAGCCTGCTCCACTACCGCCGCGCCTGGTTCCGTCCGGATGTCCAGGCCGGGCTGTCGGTGGCGGCGATCCAGATCCCCACTGCCATCGCCTACGCCCAGATCGCCGGCTTCCCGCCCCAGGTAGGCCTCTATGCGTGCATCCTGCCGATGCTGATCTACGCCCTGATCGGCAGCTCGCGACAGTTGATGGTCGGCCCCGACGCGGCGACCGCGGCGATGGTCGCCGCCGCCATCACCCCGCTGGCGGCGGGCGACCCGCAGCGCCTGGTGGACCTGTCGATGATCGTCGCGATCATGGTCGGGCTGTTCTCCATCGTCGCCGGCCTGGCCCGCGCCGGATTCATCGCCAGCTTCCTCTCGCGACCGATCCTGGTCGGCTACCTCAACGGCATCGGCCTGAGCCTGCTGGTCGGGCAACTGGGCAAGCTGTTCGGCTACGAGGCGGCGACCAGCGGCTTCGTCGCCGGCATCCTCGCGCTGCTGGAGAACCTGCTGCACATCCATTGGCCGACGCTGATCCTCGGCAGCCTCTCGCTCTTGCTGATGGTGCTGCTGCCGCGGCGCTTCCCGCAGTTGCCCGGGGCGCTCTGCGGCGTCCTCCTGGCCAGTCTCGCCGCGGCGCTGCTGGGCCTGGATCGCTACGGCGTGGAACTGCTTGGCGAGGTACCGGCCGGGCTGCCGCAACTGAGCTGGCCGCAGACCAGCCTGGAGGAACTGAAAAGCCTGCTGCGCGACGCCACCGGTATCACCGTGGTCAGCTTCTGCAGCGCCATGCTCACCGCGCGCAGCTTCGCCGCCCGTCACGGCTACAGCATCAACGCCAACCACGAATTCGTCGCCCTCGGCCTGGCCAACATCGGCGCCGGGGTCTCCCAGGGCTTCGCCATCAGCGGCGCCGACTCCCGCACCGCGGTGAACGACATGGTCGGCGGCAAGACCCAACTGGTCGGCGTGGTCGCCGCGCTGGTGATCGCCGCCACCCTGTTGCTGCTGAACAAGCCCCTGGGCTGGGTGCCGATGCCGGCGCTCGGCGCGGTCCTGTTGCTGGCCGGCTGGGGCCTGATCGACGTGCAGGCGCTGAAGGGCTTCTGGAAGCTCAGCCGCTTCGAGTTCAGCCTCTGCCTGCTGACCACCGTCGGCGTGCTCAGCGTCGGCGTGCTGCCGGGAATCTTCGTCGCCGTCAGCATCGCCGTGCTGCGCCTGCTCTACTACACCTATCGCCCGAGCGACGCGGTGCTCGGCTGGATGCACGGCATCGACGGCCAGGTCGAGCTGGCCAAGTACCCGCAGGCCACCACTCTTCCCGGCCTGGTGATCTACCGCTTCGACGCCCCCCTGCTGTTCTTCAACGCCGACTACTTCAAGCAGCGGGTGCTTGCCGTGGTGGACGGCAGCGAGCGGCCGAATGCGGTGCTGCTCAACGCCGAAGCCATGACCAACCTCGACATCAGCGGCCTGGCCACCCTCCACGAGGTGCAACAGATCCTCAAGGCCCAGGGCGTGCACCTGTCGCTGGCGCGGGTGACCGGGCAGACGCTGGACCTGCTGCAACGCTCGAGCATGCTCGGCGAGATCAAGCCGCCGCTGGTATTCAGCTCGGTGCGCTCGGGGGTCAGTGCTTATCGCTACTGGCTGCGCCAGCAGGAAAGACTCGCCGCCCAGGCCGCGGCTACAAGCGGAAATGCCTGACCATGCCCTGTAGTTCGCGCCCCAGCTCCGCCAGTTGTTCGCTGGACGAAGCCGTCGACTGCATGGCCTGGGCCGACTGATCGGCCACCTCGCGGATCGCCGTGACGCTGCGGTTGATCTCCTCGGCGACCGCGCTCTGCTGCTCGGAGGCCGCGGCGATCTGCTGGTTCATCTGCTGGATCAGCGCCACCGCCGTGGCGATGTTGCCCAGCGCCGCCTCGGTCTGCAGCGCGTCGTCGACGCTCTGGTCCACCAACTGGTGGCTGCGCTGCATACGCTGCACCGCCTGCTGCGTGCCATTCTGCAAGGCACCGATCAGGGTCTCGATCTCGGCCGTGGACTGTTGGGTGCGCCGCGCCAGCGCCCGCA
Organism: Pseudomonas sp. CP-1; assembly: GCF_021213715.1. NCBI lineage: Bacteria > Pseudomonadati > Pseudomonadota > Gammaproteobacteria > Pseudomonadales > Pseudomonadaceae > Pseudomonas > Pseudomonas sp. CP-1. The sequence continues at coordinate 242,457 of NZ_JAJQKY010000004.1, read as the reverse complement.
CCTCGTCGGCGACCACGGCGAAGCCTCGACCCTGGTCGCCGGCCCGCGCCGCCTCGATGGCGGCGTTCAGCGCCAGCAGGTTGGTCTGCTCGGCCACGCTCTTGATCACGTCCAGCACGCTGCCGATGCGCTGGCTGTCGGCGCTCAGCGCCTCGACGCTGGCGGTGGCCGCGCGCACCGCCTCGGCCAGTCGCTCGATCCGATCCAGGGTCTGGCGTACCACCTCCTGGCCGACGCTGACCTTGCCGTCGGCGCTTTCCGCCGACCCCGCGGCTTCCTCGGCGTTGTGCGCCACTTCATGGACGGTGGCGGCCATCTGGTTCATCGCCGTGGCCACCTGTTCGGTTTCCGCCCGCTGGCTGTCGATTCCCAGGCGGGTGCGCGTGGTAACGCCGGACAGCGCCTCGGAAGCGCCGGCAATCCGCCCGACGCCGTCCTGCAACTGGCTGACGATACCGCGCAGGCTGCCGGTCATGGCGCGCATCGCGGCCATCAGTTGGCCAACCTCGTCGCGCCGCTCGCTGTCGACCCGCACCGCCAGGTCGCCTTCGGCGATCCGCTGCGCCACGCCCATCGCCTGGCGCAGCGGACGGACGATCAGCAGGCTGATGCCGAAGGCCGCGCCCAGGCCCACCAGCAGCGCCAGCACGGCGGCGCCGACGATCAGCAGGGAGTTTGTCCGCAGGCTGTGGAGCATGGCCTGCTGCTGCGCCTCCCAGCTACGGTCGACACGCGCCATCACCTGCCCGGCACGCTCGCCCATGGCGGCGTACATCTGCCGCTCCTGGCGCTGGCTGGCGCGATACTCGGCGAGCTTGTCGGCGAAACCGCGGATATTGGTCAGCACGTCCTTGACCACCGACACGTAGGCATCGTCGGTGATCGCCTGCTCCAGCCGGGCGGCCAGCTCCAGCGCCTCGCGCAGCGATTTCGGCGGCCCCTCCTGCGCATCCGCGGCGCGCGCTTCGAGACGCGAGCGGGCCTCGTCCAACCCCTGCAGGACCAGGCGATTGACCTGGGCGACCTGGGCCGCCTGCTGCAACAGCGGTTCGCCGTCGCGTCCCTGGCTCTCCTTCAGCGCATAGGCGCCATCCTCGGCCAGGCTGGACTGGAGGATATCGAGGCTGTTGGCGGCGCCGTTCAGCGACCAGCTGGCGCTTTCCCAAGCCAACTGGCGTCCCTGGATGGACTGCTCGAAGCGGCCAAACGCTTCGAGGTATGCCGCCAGCACCTGCTCCACCTCGGCCATGCCAAGCGCCTGATCGGCGTCGCCGTCGGCCTTGAGCCGGCCCACCCGTTCAAGGGTCGCGGCCAGGCGCTGGCGCAAGCGCTCGGCGTCACTCTTTTCCCCGTGCAGGGCAAAGTCCTTCTCGGCCTGGCGAACCTCCAGCACGTCGCGATTGATCGCGCTCATCTCCTGCAGGCGCGCGAAGCGCTGCCCCAGCGCATGCAGCGAGAGCACCGCGAGCGCGGCCACCAGCGCGGTCAATAGCAGGACCAGGGTAAAACCGATGGCCAGTTTCTTCGCCGTGCCGAGATCGGCCAGACGCCTGCGCAGCAACCCCAGCATGACTCCCCTCCCCCGTGACGCGCCGTCTGCGTGCGCATTTCCCGCTGTGTCGCGCGTTTTTCGCCGAACCTGAGCGGCCGGGCAAGGTAGTGGCACGATAATGGCCAGGAGAGATATGCGCAGGTCGTTTCCAGGATATCCGGGCTGACGTCGGGCGGGCGCGGCGCCATACTGGGCGCCCCATGGAAAAAGGAGCTTGCCATGCGTCCCGTATTGCCGCTGTTGCTGTCGCTGAGTCTGTGCACCCCCGCCCTGGCCGACTGGAGCGGCCCGATCGAGCAGCCGCTCTGGTCGTTGCCGGCGGCGCCGGGCCTGTCGCGCTGGCTGATCGTACACAACCTGTCGAGCGCGGCGGCCGACGGCCTGTACCACGTCGAGGTCCTGGAGCGCCGCCAGGGCCAGCAGCCCTGGCAGTTCCAGCGCCTGGCCGCGCACCTGGCGCTGACCGAACAGGCGCTGCGCGCGAGTATCGTGGCGCCGCTGAAACGCGGCGGGGTGTATCCGGAAAGCTACCAGTTCGCCTATCGCCAGTGGCAGGAACGGCAGGCCGCGGGCCAGGCGCCGGTGTGCCGGCGCACGGTCGACGAGTGCCTGCGGGCGCCGGACTGAGCCCGACTACCTGGGCCGGATCATGCTGAACGTGTCGCGGGTATAGCTGTAGTGGCTGCCGCCCAGGCGACCGACCAGGTCGAGCCTGTCGCTATCCACATGGCGCTCGTCGGCCAGCACGGCATCGTCGACATGGGCCAGCAGCACGCGGGCGAAGATCAGGTGGCAATTGGGGTTCTCCGCCGGATACGGCTTGATCTCCGCCACCTCGCACTCGAAGGCCACCGCCGCCGCGGCGATCCGCGGCGGCGCCACGCGTACGCTGGACACGGTAGGGATGCCGACCGTCTCGATCTCGCTCACGCCATGGGGCAGCCAGGCGGAGGTGGCGTTCATGGTTTCGGCCTGGGCGGCGCCGACCAGGTGGATCACCAACTGCCCGGTGGCCTGGACGTTGCGCAGGGTGTCCTTGAGGCTGCCGTCGTCGCGCAGGCTGACGTTGACCATCAGGGTCGGCGGCTCGTCGCTGATCACCTGGAAGAAGCTGAACGGGGCCAGGTTGCTGGCGCCCTCGGCGGACAGGGTCGAGACCCAGGCAATCGGTCGCGGGGTGACGGTGGAAGCCAACCAGCGATAGGCCTCGGCGGGAGCGATGGTGGTGAAGTCCAGTTGCATGGCGGTCTCGCGGAAATCGACGGAGGGGACGCCGATTATGCCGCAGCCCCGCAGCTCTCGCGACCGTCTGCGCCGCGGCCCTGCACCACCTGGAGGCAGCGGCTAGACTTGCCCTACCCTCACCCAGGAGCCCTGCCATGAACTATCGAGGAAGCTGCCACTGCGGAACCATCGCCTACGAAGTCGAAGGCGACCTCGACCAGGTGATCCAGTGCAACTGTTCACTGTGCAGCCGGCGCGGCTGGCTGCTGTGGTTCGTCCCGCGCGACCGTCTGGCGCTGAAGACGCCGGCCAGCGCGATGCACACCTACACCTTCAACACCCATCGCCTGCAGCATCACTTCTGCCCCACCTGCGGCTGCGCGCCGTTCAGCGAAGGCATAGGCCCGGACGGCCAGGCGATGGCCGCGGTCAACGCGCGCTGCCTGGAGGACATCGACGCCAACGCGCTCCCGGTACAGCACTACGATGGCCGCAACGCCTGACGCTGGCGCAGGTAGCCGATCACCTCGGCCTGGTTGCCGCGGAACTCGACGCGGTCTTCCTTGCTCTGCCGCTGGAAGGCGTACATCGGGTCGTAGTACTCCTTGAGCAGCCCCTCGATCCAGCCGCGATGGGTATCCACCGAGCCGTCGCGGCCCTGCTCTTCCAGCGCCTGCACAAGGATCGCCGCCAGCCGCTGGTAGCGCTCGCCGCCGAGGCGCTTGACGATGCCGGCGAGGCTCTTCTGCAGGTAGGCGGAGAAGGCGGCGAAGCCCTCCTCCACGCCCACCACACGCTCGAACTCGCTGCGCAGGTCGATCACGTAGTCCCTGAGGATACGCTCGACACGCTGCTCGAAGGCATCCTCCAGCCAGACCAGCGGGTAGCCCTGCATGCCCTGGTACAGCTCCAGCGGCAAGGAGCAGCTACCGACGATCCGCCCCTCATCCTCGAGGACGAACTGGCCGACGCCGCGATGACGCTTCTTCAGGATGTCGATGGCCAGGCGGTTCTCGAAGTCGATCTGCGCCGGCTGCGGCGTGGCTCGCCGGCCAAAGCTGGAGCCGCGGTGGTTGGCGTGGCCTTCGAGATCGAGGCTGTTGTCCAGCGCCGCGATCACCTCGGTCTTGCCGCAACCGGTGAGGCCGCCGACCAGCACGAAATCGCACTCGTCGACCGCCGCGCGGGTGGTTTCGAAAAGGAAGTTGCGCAACGCCTTGTAGCCGCCGATCACCCGTGGGTAGTCGATGCCGGCGTCCTGCTTCAGCCACTGCTGGACGATCTGCGAGCGCAGGCCGCCGCGGAAGCAATACAGGTAGCCGTTCGGGTTGGCTTCGGCGAAGGCTTTCCAGGCCGCCAGCCGTTCGGCCTTGAGCGCCCCGCAGACCAGTTCGTGGCCAAGGGCGATGGCGGCCTGCTGGCCGTGCTGCTTGTAGCTGGTGCCGACCTTCTGCCGCTCGATGTCGTTCATCAGCGGCCGGTTGACCGTGTTGGGAAAGGCGCCCTTGAGGTACTCCACCGGGGCGCGCACATCCATCAGGGGGATATCGTCGAGAAACAGTTCGCGGTAGTGCTGGGTGTTGTCGCGCATTACAGCACCTGTACCGCGAGACTCTGTCGCTCGACCAGCTCGCCGATCGGCGCCAGTTGCAGGCCGAGTTCCGCCGCCACGGCGAGGAACTCCGCCTCGCCTTCCGGAGCCACCGCCACCAGCAGGCCGCCGCTGGTCTGCGGATCGCAAAGCAACAGCTTCTGCACCTCCGGCAGTGGCGCGATGCGCTCGCCATAGCTGTCGAAGTTGCGCAGGGTGCCGCCGGGCACGCAGCCCTGCTCCAGGTAATATTCGGCACTGGCCAGGCGCGGCACCGCGGCGTACTCAACGCGCGCGGTGAGCTTGCTGCCGTCGGCCATTTCCACCAGGTGGCCGAGCAGGCCGAAACCGGTGACGTCGGTCATCGCCTTGACCCCGGCCAACCGACCGAAGCGTGCGCCGGGCCTGTTCAGGGTGCACATCCAGTCGCGCGCCACGCCGACGTCCTCGGCGCGCAGCCTGGCCTTCTTCTCGGCAGTGGTGAGGATGCCGATGCCCAGCGGCTTGGTCAGGTACAGCCTGCAGCCGGCCTCGGCGGTGTCGTTGCGTTTCATGAAACGCTTCTCCACCACGCCGGTCACGGCCAGGCCGAAGATCGGCTCGGGGGCGTCGATGGAGTGTCCGCCGGCCAGCGGGATGCCGGCTTCCTCGCAGACCTTGCGGCCGCCGGCGATCACCTCGCGGGCGACTTCCGCGGCCAGCACGTTGACCGGCCAGCCGAGGATGGCGATGGCCATCAGCGGGTCGCCACCCATGGCGTAGATGTCGCTGATGGCGTTGGTCGCGGCGATACGGCCGAAATCGAAGGGGTCGTCGACGATCGGCATGAAGAAATCGGTGGTGGAGACCACCCCGCGCTCCTCGTCGAGGGCGTAGACAGCCGCGTCGTCGCGCGAGGCGTTGCCGACCCAGAGCTTCGGATCGAGGTTCTGCGCGCCGCTGCCGGCGAGGATCACCTCCAGTACCTTGGGCGAAATCTTGCAGCCGCAGCCGGCGCCGTGGCTGTACTGGGTCAGGCGGATCGCCTCGCTCATCGGTGTACTCCCGTGGATGTCGGAAAAGTGCCCATTCTAGCAAAGCCGGCGCCGCCGCCAGAGGGCCGATCGCCGCGCCCGGCTCAGCGTCCGGCGCGCGACTCGCGGATATAGAAGCGCGCCTTCTCGGCCTTGCTGGTGCAGCCCTCGTAGGCTTCGAACTGCTGCTGGGTCTTGGCCCCGGTGAGCAGGGTCAGGGCCTTCGAGTAGCTGACGGTGCCTGCGAAGCCTTCGGCCTTGGCCAGGTCGAGTTCCTTCCAGGCCGCGTCCAGCTGGTCGGCGCAGTTCTCCCGGTAGGCGGTCTTGCCGGCGCAGCCGGCCAGGGTCAGGGCAAGGACGGGCAGAACGATCCAGGTTTTCATCGAACGATCTCCGGACAGGGAAAGGGCCGCGCATCGCCGCGACGCACTTGGCGGCGGCCGGGCGACACGCGTATCGTTTTCGCTTCGTCACGCAGTATTGGCAAGGGGTTGCAGATGAGCAAACAGGTCGCCCTGGTATTGGGCTCCGGCGGTGCGCGCGGCTACGCGCACATCGGCGTGATCGAGGAACTCGAGGCGCGCGGCTATGAGATCACCTGCATCGCCGGTTGTTCCATGGGCTCGGTGATCGGCGGCATCTACGCCGCCGGCAAGCTGCGCGAGTACCGCGAGTGGGTGGAAAGCCTGGATTACCTCGACGTGCTGCGCCTGCTCGACGTCAGCTTCCGCCTCGGCGCGATCCGCGGCGAGCGGGTGTTCGGCAAGATCCACGAGATCCTCGGCGAGGTGAACATCGAGGACCTGTCGATTCCCTACACGGCGGTTGCCACCGACCTCACCAACCAGCAGGAAATCTGGTTCCAGGAAGGCTGCCTGCACCAGGCCATGCGCGCCTCGGCGGCGATCCCCAGCCTGTTCACCCCGGTCATGCAGGGCAGCCGCATGCTGGTCGACGGCGGCCTGCTCAACCCGTTGCCGATCGTGCCGGTGGTGTCGGCCCACAGCGACCTGATCATCGCGGTCAACCTCAACGCCACCAACCAGAAGCAGTACCACCTGCCGGTGATCGAGCGTCCGGCAGCGCTCAAGGGGCGCTTCGACAGCATGATCGAGAGCCTCGGCCACAAACTCTCGTTCTTCCGCCGCCACGGCGACGACAATACCCCGCCAGAGCTGAGCGCCGACGCCCTGCTCCATCCGGTTCCGGCGGAATCCGAGGAGCCCGCCGAGCCGCAACTGCAACAGCCGGCCGCGGCGCCGCAAGGCAAGGACTCGCCGAAGTCGGCCAGCGGCACCACGGTGGTGGAAAGCAGCGGTCCGGCATCACTGCTGGAACTGGTCAACCAGAGCTTCGAGGTGATGCAGACCTCGCTGGCGCAGTACAAGATCGCCGGCTACCCGCCGGACATCCTGATCAACGTGCCAAAGCGGGTCTGCCGCTTCTTCGAGTTCTACAAGGCGCCGGAGCTGATCGCCCTCGGCCGGCAGATCGCCAGCGACACCCTGGACCGCTACGAGGAAGACAACGCCTGAGCCTCAGCGGCTGAACTCGAGGACCTCGTAGCCGCCGTGCCGTTCCGGGAACAGCAGGAGGAAGCCGCCGGCGTGCGGGCGCAGCAGCGCGACCACGTCGGACTCAGCCGGCGCGCCGTGGGCCAGGCCACTGAAGGTCACCTGGGGCTCGTCGTTGACCGTGGCGCCGCCGAGGAACACGTAGCGCTGCGTGCCTTCGCGGAACAGGTAGCCGCTGACCCGCTGCGAACCGCTGGTCTTCTCCAGGAACAGGCCGCGGTCGGTACGCCGGATGCGGCACTGGAAGTTCGGATAGCGATAGATGCCGTACTGGTCGGCCTGGGTCGAGCGGCACTTCCAGTCGCCCAGCAGGCCTTTCTCGTCGACGGCGACGACGGGCTGCGCCAGGCTGAGTTCCAGTTGCTCCAGTTCCGGCAGGAATTCCTCGAAGGCACTGTCGTAGTAGCGCTTGTTGATGGCCTCGGCGTCCTGCTCGACGGCCAGCACGCTGCGCTGCTGCTGGTCGCTGGTATAGCCACGCCAGTCCGGCTCGGCGGCGCCGGCGTGCGCGCAGGCGGCGAGAACGGTGAGGCAGGCGAAGACACGGGAAACGGGAATCGGGCGGGACATGGCGACCATCCTGGCGAGTGGACCGGCGCATCCGGCGCCGGCAAGCGGTAGCCGCAGAACATAGCGCAGCGGCGCCGGGAATTCGAGCGCCACCACGACGGGCGGCGGTTTCAGAAGATCGACCAGCCGATCCGCTCGCTGAGTTTCTCCAGCGCGGCGATACCCGCCAGCGAATTGCCCGCGGCGTTCAGCTCCGGCGACCAGACGCAGACCGTGAAGCGCCCCGGCACCACCGCGATGATGCCGCCGCCGACGCCGCTCTTGCCCGGCAGGCCGACCCGGTAGGCAAAGTTGCCGGCCTCGTCGTAGAGCCCGCTGGTGGCCATGATCGCGTTGACCTGCTTGGTCTGCCGCTCGTTGAGCACCTGCTCGCCGCTGTGCTTGCAGAAGCCCTTGTCGGCGAGGAAGCAGAACGCCCGCGCCAGGTCGACGCAGCTCATGCGCAACGCGCAATGATGGAAATAGCTGAGCAGCACCGCCTCGACGTCGTTGTGGAAGTTGCCGAACGATTTCATCAGGTAGGCCGCCGCCGCGTTGCGCGAGCGGTGCTGGTACTCCGAGCGCGCCACCACCGAGTCCGACACCACTTCCGGGTTGCCGCACAGGCGCCGGACGAAATCGCGCATCGATTGCGCCGGCGCGGCGAAACGCGACTGGTTGATGTCGCAGATCACCAGGGCGCCGGCATTGATGAACGGATTGCGCGGCTTGCCGCGCTCGAACTCCAGCTGCACCAGGGAGTTGAAAGGCTGGCCGGAGGGCTCGTGGCCGAGGCGTTGCCAGATGTCCTCGCCGGAATGCTGGATCGCCTGGACCAGGCTGAACACCTTGGAAATGCTCTGGATGGAAAACGGCCGCAGGGCGTCGCCGGCATGGAACAGCTCGCCGTCGCGGCTGTACACGGCGATCCCCAGTTGGTTCGGCTCGACGCCGGCGAGCGCGGGAATGTAGTCGGCGACCTTGCCGCGCCCGATCAGCGGGCGGACTTCATCGAGAATCTCGTTCAACAGTTGCTGCATGATGACCTTCGTCGTGACACCGGGGCGCCGACCCGGCGCATCCGGGCCAGCGCGAATGCGCGGCATCATAGGCGATGAACGCGCGGGAGGCATGCCCCTCGCGCAGAATTGCGCTGCGCGTCAGCTGTCGCGCAGGCGATAGCCGACGCCCGCCTCGGTCACCAGGAAGCGCGGGCTGGCCGGATCGTCGCCGAGTTTCTGCCGCAGGTGGCCGACCACGACCCGCAGGTAATGGGTGTCTTCGACGTGGGTCGGGCCCCAGATATCCTTGAGCAGTTGCTGCTGGGTCACTACCCGTCCGAGATGGCGTGCCAGCGCGGCGAGCACCGCGTACTCCTTACGCGTCAGCGCCACTTCCGCACCCTCCAGGGTGACCCGGCGATAGGCGAAGTCCACCTGCAACGGGCCGACCGCCACCGCCGCCTCCGGGCTTTCGCCCTGCGCCGCCTGGCGCAGCAGGACGCGCACGCGGGCGAGGAACTCCTGGATGCCGAACGGCTTGGTCACGTAGTCGTTGGCGCCACCGTCCAGGGCCAGCACCTTCTCGCCCTCGCTGGCGCGCACCGACAGCACCAGCACCGGCACCTGCGACCATTCGCGCAGGTCGCGGAGGATGTCCTGGCCGTCGCGGTCCGGCAGGCCGAGGTCGAGCACCACCAGGTCCGGCCGGTTCAGCGCGGCCTGGGCCAGCCCCTCTTCGCCGGTGCCGGCCTCGAGTACCCGGTAGCCCTGGGCATTGAGGCTGATACGGAGGAACTTGCGGATCTGCGGTTCGTCGTCGATCAGCAGGATGCTGTTCTGCAATTGGGTCATGGCACTCGGCACGGCAGGTGAACACGGCGACGAGCCAGCGGCGGCGTCGCGGAAACGGCAGGAATAGCGCGAGCGCGGGCGCCAGGCAAGTGCGCCGGGCTCATTCGTCGCCCTCCAGTTGCCCGAGGTCCGGCTGCGGATGCAGCGGCAGGTGCAGGACCAGCGTGGTGCCGCGACCGTCGAGGCCTTCGCCGACGCTGATGCGCCCGCCGTGGGCGCCGATCATGCCCTGGCAGATCGCCAGGCCCAGGCCGGTGCCCTGGCCACCGCGGTCGCCACGGGCAGCGGTGTAGAACATGTCGAAGATCTTCTCCCGCTCGGCCTCGGGAATCCCCGGCCCCTCGTCGCTCACCGCGAAACGCAGCTCGGCGGCATCCTGGCTGACCTCGATGCGCAACCGGCCGTGGCTCGGCGAGAAGCGCGCGGCATTTTCCAGCACGTTGATCAGCGCCTGTTCGATCAGCGCCGCATGCACGTAGAGCAACGGCAGGTCGTTGGCCACGATCGCCTGCACCCGGTACGGCGCCAGCACCGCACGCAGGCGGTTCAGCGCGCTGCCGACGATGTCGCCCGGCGCCACCCAGTCGCGCGCCAGCTTCAGGCCACCGTGGCCGAGACGGGTCATGTCGAGCAGGTTCTGGATATAGCGGTCCAGTCGCTCGGCCTCGTCGCGGGTGCTTTCCAGCAGTTCGCGACGATCCGCCGGCGGGATCGCCTCGCCCAGCGCCAGCAGGCTGTCGATGGAACCGCGCATGGCCGTCAGCGGCGTGCGCAGGTCGTGGGACACCGAGGCGAGCAAGGCGCTGCGCAGTTGCTCGGTTTCGCCGTGCAGGCGCGCGGCCTCCAGGTCCTCGGCCAGGCGAGCCCGCGCCAGGGCCTGGGCCAGGGGCTGGCCGAGGGCGGCGAGCAGGCGCCGGCGCTGCGGGCTCAGCGGCTGGCCGTCCAGCGGCGCGACGCCGAGCAGTGCCAGCGGCCCCTCTTCCGCCGACAGCGGCCACCACCACCAGCGTCCTCCGGGCAGCGTGCCAGTACCGAGGCCGGCCGGCTGGTCGTGGGCCCAGGCCCAGTCGGCGGCGACCCGTTCCTGGTCGGCGAGTTGCCGCTGCACGCCGGCCTCGGTCTTCCACTCGCCATTGACCTGACCGAGCAGGCAGACCTCGACGTCCTTCCAGTCGTCGAACTGCTGGGCGGCGGCGGCCAGCACCGCCTGGCGGTCGGTGGCGGCGGTGAGCTTGCGCGACAGCTCCAGCAGCAGGCTGGTTTCCTCCTGGGTATCACGCAGCGCCTCCAGCTGGCGCCGCTGGCGTGCCGCCAGGTTGCCGGTGAGGCCGGCCATGAACAGGAAGAACGCCAGGCTCAGCAGGTCTTCATGGCGATGGATGGCGAAGGAAAAATGCGGTGGGATGAACAGGAAGTCATAGGCCAGGAACGACGCCACCGCGCACAGCAGTGCCGGCATCAGGCTGCTGCGCACTGCCACCAGCAGCACCGCCATCAGGAACACCAGGGAGATGTTCGGCAGTTCCAGCAGGTGCGCCACGACCCAGGCCAGGCCGCTGGCCAGGGCGGTCGCCAGCAGCGCCAGCAGATAGTCGTTCCACACCACCGGATAGCGTGGCCGCGGTTCCGCCGGGCGCAGGTCGGCCTCGCTGTCCAGGGCACTGATCTCCAGGCCCTGGCCGTTGCGCAGCAGGCGCCCGGCGAGACCACCGCCGAAGGCCCGGCGGTACCAGCGGCGCCGCGACTGGCCAACCAGGACCAGGCTGGCGCGGCGCTCGCGGGCATGTTGCAGGAGGGTCCGCGCCACCTCGCCGGCGCGCAGCACGACGATCTCGCCGCCGAGCCGCTCGGCCAGTTGCTGCGCACCCTGCAGGCGCATCCGCGCCTGCTCGCCGCGCAAGCCGCCGGTATCGACGTGTACCACGCTCCAGGGCAGGTGCCGACGTTCGGCGACCCGGCAGGCGTGGCGCACCAGGCGTTCGGCCTGTTCGTCACCGTCGATGCCCACCAGCAGCCGCCCGCGCAACGCCGGCGCCTCCTCGCCGCGCTGGCGGTAGCGGTGGTTGAGGTCGGCGTCGACCCGCGCGGCGGCGGTCTGCATCGCCAGTTCACGCAGCGCGGTGAGGTTGGTCTGCGAGAAGAACGCATCGATCGCCGCCCGCGCCTGTTCCGGCACGTAGACCTTGCCCTCGCGCAGGCGCTCCAGCAGCTCGCGCGGCGGCAGGTCGATGAGGACGATCTCGTAGGCCTCCTGCAACACCCAGTCCGGCACCGTCTCGCGGACCTGCACGCCGGTGATGTCGCGGACCTGGTCGTTGAGGCTCTCCAGGTGCTGGACGTTGACCGTTGTGTAGACGTCGATTCCCGCCGCCAGCAACTCCTGGATGTCCTGCCAGCGCTTGGCGTGGCGGCTGCCGGGAACGTTGCTGTGGGCCAGTTCGTCGACCAGGGCCAGCGCCGGCGGGTCGGCGAGGAGACCGTCGAGGTCCATTTCCTGCAGTTTCATCCCTCGATACTCGAGGCTGCGCAGCGGCTGCTGCGGCACGCCTGCGAGGAGGGACTCGGTTTCCGCCCGCGAGTGGGTCTCGACCACCCCGGCGCGCAGTTTCACGCCCTGGCGCAACTGGGCCTGGGCGGCCTGCAGCATGGCGAAGGTCTTGCCCACCCCCGGCGCCGCGCCGAGAAAGACTTTCAGGCGGCCGCGCCCGTCAGCGGGCAGGTCGGCCAGCAGCGCGTCGGCGCGTGCGGTGTCGGTCATGGATCGGTCGTACTCCGTTGCTCTGCGCCGCGCGGGGCGGACGATCGCCGGCGATCATCCGCCGATGCGGCGATATTGCAAGCCCTTGCGTGGGTCTCTGGGGAAACCTAGCGCTTCAACCCCGCCAGCGCCATGTTCAGCGCCAGCACGTTGACCACCGCCGGCCCCACCAGCGGCCGCTCGGTGTGGCTTTCCACCAGGTCTTCCACCAGCCGCAGCGGCAGCCCGCGTGCCGTGGCCACCCGCAGCGCCTGGTAACGCGCGGCCTGCGGCGGCAGCTGCGGATCGAGTCCGCTACCGGAGGTAGTGACCAGCGCCAGCGGCACCGGCCCCTGGTCGGCGATACGCTCCTGCGCGGCGTCCCTGGCGATGCGCTCGGCCAGTGCCGGGTTGCTCGGCGCCAGGTTGCTCGCGGCACTGGAAACGGTGGCGTAGTCGCCCGCCGAAGGCCGCGAATGGAACCACTCCTCGCCGTCGAACTTCTGCGCGATCAGCCGCGAGCCGAGCACCTTGCCCTCGGCGTCGCGCAGCAGGCTGCCATTGGCCTGCTCGGGGAACGCCAGTTGGGCGATACCGGTGACCAGCAGCGGATAGGCCACGCCGGTGACCAGGCTCAGCACCAGCAGTGACGCCAGTGCCGGACGGAGTTGCTTGAACATGTGCAGATCCTCTCTTCAGTCCCAGGCCCTCGCCCGACGGCGAGGGCCGTTGTTCATGCCAGGCCGACGGCGGTCAGCAGCAGGTCGATCGCCTTGATCCCGAGGAACGGCGCCACCAGGCCGCCGACGCCATAGATCAGCAGGTTGCGCTGCAGCAGTTGCGAAGCGTCCGCCGCCTGCACCCGCACGCCGCGCAAGGCCAGTGGGATCAACGCGACGATGATCAGCGCGTTGAACACGATGGCCGACAGGATCGCGCTCTGCGGGCTTTGCAGGCGCATCACGTTGAGCACGTCGAGCTGCGGGTAGATGCCGACGAACAGCGCCGGCAGGATGGCGAAGTACTTGGCCACGTCGTTGGCGATGGAGAAGGTGGTCAGCGCGCCGCGGGTGACCAGCAACTCCTTGCCCACCTGGACCACGTCGAGCAGCTTGGTCGGGTCGCTGTCCAGGTCGACCAGGTTGGCCGCCTCGCGGGCGGCCTGGGTGCCGTCGTTCATGGCCATGCCGACGTCGGCCTGGGCCAGCGCCGGGGCGTCGTTGGCACCGTCGCCGCACATCGCCACCAGGCGACCTTCGCCCTGCTCCTGGCGAATCCGCGCCAGTTTCTTCTCCGGGGTAGCCTCGGCGATCACGTCGTCGACCCCAGCCTCGGCGGCGATGGCAGCGGCGGTCAGCGGGTTGTCGCCGGTCACCATCACAGTGCGGATGCCCAGCCGGCGCAGTTCGGCGAAGCGCTCGCGAATGCCCGGCTTGACCACGTCCTTCAGGTGAATGGCGCCGAGCAGCCGGCCGTTGGCTACCACCAGCAGCGGGGTGCCGCCGCTCTGGGCGATCTTGTCCACCTCCCGCGAAAGCACCTCGGGCATCTTCTCCCGCGGCAGGTCGATGAAGCGCAGCGCCGCATCCACCGCCCCCTTGCGGTACACCTGGCCGTTCCAGTCGACCCCGGACAAGCGGGTTTCCGCGCTGAAGGCGATCGGCGTCAGCTCCTCGCGGCGCGGCTCCTCGATCGGATGCAGGATGCGCAGGTATTCGACGATCGACTTGCCTTCCGGCGTGTCGTCGGCCAGCGAGGCCAGCAACGCGCCCTCGGCCAGTTCCTTGCCGCTCACCCCCGGCGCGGCGTACAGCGCGCTGCAGCGGCGGTTGCCGAAGGTGATGGTGCCGGTCTTGTCGAGCAGCAGCACGTGGACGTCGCCGGCCGCCTCCACCGCGCGACCGGACTTGGCGATCACGTTCAGGCGCACCAGGCGGTCCATGCCGGCGATGCCGATGGCCGAGAGCAGGCCGCCGATGGTGGTCGGGATCAGCGTCACCAGCAGCGCCACCAGGAACACCAGCGGCAGGTTGCCGCCGGCGAACAGGGCGAACGGCTTGAGGGTCACCACCACCAGCAGGAAGATCAGGGTCAGGCCGATCAGCAGGATGTCCAGCGCTACTTCGTTGGGGGTCTTCTGCCGCTTGGCGCCTTCCACCAGGGCGATCATCCGGTCCAGGGTCGACTCGCCCGGGTTGGCGCCGATCCGCACCAGCAGCCAGTCGGACACCACCTGGGTGTTGCCGGTCACCGCCGAGCGATCGCCGCCGGACTCGCGGATCACCGGCGCCGATTCGCCGGTGATGGCGGCCTCGTTGACCGCCGCCACGCCTTCGATGACTTCGCCGTCGCCGGGAATCATCTCGCCGGCCTGGACCCGTACCACGTCGCCCTTGCGCAGGCTGCTGGCAGCGACGCTCTCGAAACTGCCGTCGGCGCGCCGCTTATTGGCGGAGAGGCCCTGGCTGCCGGCCTTGAGACTGTCCGCGCGGGCCTTGCCACGCCCCTCGGCGAGCGCTTCGGCGAAATTGGCGAAGAGCACGGTGAACCACAGCCAGAGGGCGATCTGCAGCGCCACCGAGGTCGGCACCGCCTGGTCGGGGACGAAGCACAGCAAGGTGGTGAGCACGGCGGTCAGTTCGACCACCAGCATCACCGGCGAGCGCAGCAACTGGCGCGGGTCGAGCTTGACGAAGGCTTGCAGCAGCGCCGGCCGCCACAAGGCGGCGAGGCTGGTGGACGCGTTGTGGCGACGTTCGAGCGATTTGTGCAAGGCGTTCTTGGACGCCTGGGTCTGAGCGTTCATGTGCGATTCCTTCAGAAGCCGAGGCTCAGTTGTTCAGCGATCGGGCCGAGGGCCAGGGTCGGCAGGAAGGTCAGGCCGCCGACCAGCAGGATGGTCACGGTGAGCAGGCTGACGAACAGCGGACCATGGGTCGGGAAACTGTTCGGCCCCACCGGGCTGGCCTTCTTCGCCGCCAGGCTGCCGGCGATGGCGAGGATCGGCAGGATGTAGCCGAAGCGGCCAATGAGCATGGCCAGGCCGATCATCAGGTTGTGGAACGGCGTGTTGGCACCGAAACCGGCAAACGCCGAGCCGTTGTTGGCGCTCCCCGAGGTGTAGGCGTAGAGCAGTTGGCTGAAGCCGTGCGGGCCGGGGTTGGTCACCGCCGAGGCCGGTCCCGGCAGGCTGGCGGCAATGGCGCCGAGCACCAGCACGCCGACAGGCATCACCAGGAGGGTGAAGACCAGCAGGCGGACCTCCTTCGCCTCGAGCTTCTTGCCCAGGTACTCCGGCGTCCGCCCGACCATCAGGCCGGCGAGGAACACCGCGATCAGGACGAACAGCAGCATGCCGTAGAGGCCGGCGCCGACGCCGCCGAAGATCACCTCGCCGAGCATCATGTTCAGCAGCGGCAGCATGCCGCCCAGGGGGCTCAGGCTGTCGTGCATGGCGTTCACCGAGCCGTTCGAGGCGGCGGTGGTGGTGATCGCCCAGAGCATGCTGGCGGCGGTGCCGAAGCGACTCTCCTTGCCCTCCATCGGTGCGCCCTGCTCGACCGGCAACTGCGCCAGCGCCGGGTTCGGCTGGTATTCGGCCCACAGCGACAGGCCCAGGCCGAGGCAGAACAGCAGCAGCATGCAGCCGAGGATCGCGCGGCTCTGGCGCAGGTCCTTCACGTAATGGCCGAAGGTGAATACCAGCGCCGCCGGGATCAGGATGATCGAGGCCACTTCGAACAGGTTGCTCCAGGCGCTCGGGTTCTCGAACGGATGGGCCGAGTTGACGCCGAAGAAGCCGCCGCCGTTGGTGCCCAGCTGCTTGATGGCGATCTGGCTGGCCGCCGGGCCGAGCGGGATGGTCTGCTCGGCGCCTTGCAAGGTGGTGGCATGGACGTAGTCGAAGAAGGTCTGCGGCACGCCCTGCCAGACCAGCAGCAACGC
This sequence comes from Pseudomonas sp. CP-1, assembly GCF_021213715.1. Taxonomy (NCBI): domain Bacteria; kingdom Pseudomonadati; phylum Pseudomonadota; class Gammaproteobacteria; order Pseudomonadales; family Pseudomonadaceae; genus Pseudomonas; species Pseudomonas sp. CP-1. Next base: position 226,419 of record NZ_JAJQKY010000004.1, on the reverse strand, counting down.
CAGCAGCAGGCACAGCGGCAGCAGCACGTAGAGGGTGCCGCGGGTCAGGTCGACCCAGAAGTTGCCCAGCTGTCGTGTGGAGCGGCGGCTGATGCCGCGCGCCAGGGCCACCAGCACGCAGAGGCCGACCGCCGCGCTGACGAAGTTCTGCACCGTAAGGCCGACCATCTGGCTGAAGTAGCTCAGCGAGGCCTCGCCGCTGTAGGCCTGCCAGTTGGTGTTGGTGACGAAACTGACCGCGGTGTTGAACGCCAGGGTCCATTCCAGGCCCGGCAGGTGCTGCGGGTTCAGCGGCAGGCTGCCCTGCAGCATGAGGATCGAGAACAGCAGGACCAGGCCGGCCAGGTTGAATGCCAGCAGCGCCAGGGTGTAGGTCTTCCAGTCCTGCTCGCTCGCCGGATCGACGCCGAACAGGCGATAGCAGACGCGCTCCAGTGGCGCCAGCGGCGCGCTGAGGAGATTGCGTTGGCCTTCCATCACCTTGAAGCAGTAGCGCCCGAGGAACGGTGCAGGCACCAGGACCAGGGCGAAAAAGGCCAGGATCAAGAGAATCTCGTGGCTGTTCATGTGCCCTCCCCTAGGCACGGTCGGCGCGTAGCAGCGCCACCAGCAAATAGACGAACAGTCCCGTGGCCAGGGCCAGGGACAACCAATCCAGAACGGTCATGTGTGCGATCTCTCCTTCGAACGGCCTCTGCCGCTTGAGGGAAAGTCTCCGCAAAGGGGGCGTAAAGAAGCGATTCCGGGCCGCGCCGGACGGCATAAAGAAAGCGTAAAGAGTGGCGCGGACAGCGCCTGGGAGAGCAACCGGCCGGGGACTGCGCCACGGCCGGTGACAAGGCGAAGGATCGACGCTAGCCCTGGGCGGCGCGGATCATGTTGCGGGCGATCAGCAGTTGCTGGATCTGCGTGGTGCCCTCGTAGATGCGGAACAGTCGCACGTCGCGATAGAAGCGCTCGATCCCATAGTCGCCGATATAGCCGGCGCCGCCGAAGATCTGCACCGCGCGGTCGGCGACGCGGCCGCACATTTCCGAGGCGAACAGCTTGGCGCAGGACGCCTCGGTACCGACATCGCGGCCTTCGTCGCGCTGCCGCGCGGCGTCGATGACCATGCAGCGCGCCGCGTAGGCTTCGGCCTTGCTGTCGGCGAGCATTGCCTGGATCAACTGGAACTCGGCGATCGGCTGGCCGAACTGCTTGCGTTCCAGGGCATAGCGCAACGCATCCTCGAGCATCCGCTCGGCGACCCCCACGCAGACCGCGGCGATGTGCAGGCGGCCCTTGTCGAGCACCTTCATCGCGGTCTTGAAGCCGACGCCCTCGACCCCGCCGATCAACTGGCTGGCAGGCACCCGGCAGTCGTCGAAGATCACGTCACAGGTATGCGCACCCTTCTGTCCCATCTTGCGATCCGGCTTGCCCAGGGACAGCCCGGGCGTACCGCGCTCGACGACGAAAGCGGAGATTCCGCCGGCGCCACGGATCGCCGGGTCGGTGCGCGCCATCACGGTGTAGATGCCGGCCTGCGGGGCGTTGGTGATGAAGCGCTTGGTACCGTTGAGCACGTAGTGCTGGCCGTCACGCACCGCCGTGGTCTTCAGCGAGGCGGCGTCGGAACCGGAGTCCGGTTCGGTGAGGCAGAACGAACTGAGCAGTTCGCCCGACGCCAGGCGCGGCAGGTAGCGCCGCTTCTGTTCTTCGGTGCCGTCGATGACGATGCCCTGGGAGCCGATGCCATTGTTGGTGCCCAGCAGCGAACGGAATGCCGGCGAGGTCCGCCCCAGTTCGAAGGCGATGCTCACCTCTTCCTCCATGGTCACCCCGAGGCCGCCGTAGGCCTCCGGGATCGACAGGCCGAACAGGCCCATCTCGCGCATGCGGGCGATGATCGCCTCGGGGATGCGGTCGGTTTCCGCCACTTCCTGCTCATGAGGCACCAGGCTTTCGCGGACGAACTGGCGGATGCTGTCCAGCAGCAGGTTCAGGGTTTCCGGATCACGAATCATGCTCACTCCAATAGGCCCTTAGGCCGGTTGCCATGATTCCGTCACCGGCCTCGGTCAGCGGGTGGCGGCCTCGATGTTGTGGACCATGTGCAGCAGGCGCGGGCCGATGTCGTCCTCCAGTTTCTCGCGCTTGAGGTGGAAACTCGGCCCGCCGCAGTTGAACGCCAGCAGCCCATGACTCTCGTGGTGCAAGGCCACGCCCACCGCGTTGACGTCGCGTTGCCACTCGCCGAGCGACAGGCAGAAGCCGTAGTCGGCATAGTCGCGGAAGGCCCGCTCCAGCCCCTTGCGCACTTCCGGCCAGTCTTCCGGGTGGCGCTTGCGGATGTGCCCGAGGATGAACTCCCGCTCGTCCTCCGGCATCGCCGCCAGGCAGGCCCGGCCGATCGCGCTGCGGTGCAGCGAGAGGTGGCTGCCGACCTGGCGACGCATGGTCAGGTTGGCCTCGCCATGCACCACGTCGAGGTAGACCATGCTCAGCCGGTCGCGGGCCGCCATGGCCACCGCGGCCTTGGCGTAGCCGGCCATCTCTTCCATCAACGGGCGGGCGAGCGCGCGAATCGACAGGTTCGAGAGCATCGCGTAGCCGAACGACATCACGCCCACTTCCAACTGGTACTTGCCGCTATGCGGCAGGTGACGCAGATAGCCCAGCCGGGTCAGGGTGTGGGTCAGACGCGACACCGTCGGCTTCGGCAGGCCGGTCTTCTTCGCCAGTTCCTGGTTGCCCAGCAGGCTTTCCCGTGGTGTGAAACAGCGCAGCAATTCCAACCCGCGGGCCAGCGCGGTGACGAACTGGCGGTCCTTGAGTTCCTCGTCTTTCTCCTGCATCGGGTCGATCAGCACAGCTTCGAAGGCGGACACTTCCGCTTCCGTACTGGCACCTTCCGCCGGACTCCGACGCTCGTCGTTGCCGCGCATAGTAGGGACCTCTTTTTCAAAAAATCAATAAAACAAAATCATATTTCGCATAGCGAAACTAATAGAAGAGCCCATGCACTTTCAACAACGAAAATAAAAACCTTTTAAAACAGTAAATTGTATAAGTAGATCGTCCGAAATCCGAGGCGAGTATTTACAACGCCACGGCTGGCGCTGATTATTTTCGATAAATCATGAAACTCTATTTCGCATAGCGAAATATCAATTCATCGGAGCTTCCATGTCTGCCGATCCTTCGCCCGTGGTCCTGCTCGAATTTCCCGCAGCCGATATCGCCCTGCTTCGCCTCAATCGTCCGCAAGCCAGGAACGCGCTGAACGACGAAGTGCGCCAGCGCCTCGCCAGCCACTTCCAGACGCTCGGCGCGGATCCGGCGATCCGCGTCATCGTGCTCACCGGCGACTCGCGCTGCTTTGCAGCTGGCGCCGATCTCCGCGATCTCTCGACGAGCACGGCGATCGGCCTGTACGGCCGCCACAGCGAGCGCTACTGGGAAGCCATCGCGCGCTGCCCGAAGCCGGTGATCGCCGCGGTCAACGGCTTCGCCCTGGGCGGCGGCTGCGAACTGGCGATGCACTGCGACCTGATCGTCGCCGGCGAGTCGGCACAGTTCGCCCAGCCGGAGATCAAGGTCGGGGTGATGCCGGGTGCCGGCGGCACCCAGCGCCTGGTACGGGCGGTGGGCAAGTTCCAGGCGCTGCGCATGCTGTTCACCGGCTGCCTGGTGAAGGCTCCGCAAGCGCTGGCCATGGGCCTGGTCAGCGAAGTGGTGGCGGACGAGTCGACGCTGGCGCGCGCCCTGGAACTGGCCACGGAGATCGCCCGCCTGCCCCCTCTGGCGCTGGCGCAGATCAAGGAGGTGGTCCTGGCCGGTGCCGACCTGCCGCTGGACAGTGCCCTGGCCCTGGAACGCAAGGCGTTCCAGTTGCTGTTCGACTCGCAGGACCAGAAGGAAGGCATGCACGCCTTCCTGGAGAAACGCCCGCCGAACTACCAGGGGAAATAGACGATGCCCGATATTCGTTGTATCGCCGTGGTCGGTACCGGTGCGATGGGCACCGGGATCGCCCAGATCGCCGCCCAGGCCGGCCTGACCGTGTGGCTGTTCGACAGCCGCGCCGAGGCCGCCGCCGAGGCACGCCAGCGCCTGCGGCAGACCTTCGAGAGTCTATGCGGCAAAGGCAAGCTGAGCGCCGCCGACGCCGAGGCCGCGCAAAACCGGCTGCGGGTGGCGGAACGCCTGGAACAACTGGGCGACTGCGAACTGGTGGTGGAGGCCATCGTCGAGCGCCTGGAGGCCAAGCAGGAATTGCTGCGCCGGCTGGAAGCCATAGTCGCGCCAGAGACCATCCTCGCCAGCAATACCTCGTCGCTGTCGATCACCGCCATCGCCGCCGCCTGCGAGCGGCCGCAGCGGGTCGCCGGCTTTCACTTCTTCAACCCGGTGCCGCTGATGCGCGTGGTCGAGGTGGTCGACGGCCTGGCCAGCGCTCCGGAAGTCGGCGACGCCCTGCTCGCCCTCGCCGCGCGCCTGGGCCACCGCGGCGTACGGACCAAGGACAGCCCCGGCTTCATCGTCAACCATGCCGGCCGCGCCTATGGCACCGAGGCCCTGCGCATCCTCGGCGAAGGCGTCGCCGAATGCGCCGAGATCGACCGTGTGCTGCGCGAGTGCGCCGGCTTCCGCATGGGGCCGTTCGAACTGCTCGATCTTACCGGCCTCGACGTGTCGCACCCGGTGATGGAATCGATCTACCAGCAGTACTACCAGGAACCGCGCTACCGCCCGCACCCGCTGACCCGCCAGTTGCTCGCCGCCGGCCGTCTCGGGCGCAAGAGCGGCCAGGGCTTCTATCGCTACGTCGACGGCCAGCCGCAGGACAAGCCCGGTCCGCAACCGGTGCCGCAGGCCGCCGCCCGCCCCCCGGTGTGGCTGGGCTGCGAAAACGAGGACGACCGCCGCACGCTCGCCGAACTGCTGCATCGCCTCGGCGTCGAGCCGGAAACCGGCGAACGCCCTTCCGCCGCAGCGCTCTGCCTGCTGGCCGCCTGGGGCGAGGACCTGAGCAGCGCCGTGCAGCGCTTCGCCTGTCCCGCCGAGCGCAGCGTCGGCATCGACCTGCTCTGCGACCTCGAGCGCCGGCGCTGCCTGATGCTCTCGCCGCTGACTACCCCGGCCATGCGCGACGCCGCCCACGCGCTACTGGCTGGCGACGGCGTCGGGGTCACGGTGCTGCGCGACAGTCCCGGCTTCGTCGTCCAGCGGGTACTGGCGATGATCGTCAACCTCGCCTGCGACATCGCCCAGCAGAGCATTGCCAGCGTCGAGGATATCGACCAGGCGGTGCACCTCGGCCTCGGCTATCCCCACGGCCCGCTGGAATGGGGCGACCGCCTCGGCCCGCGGCGCCTGCTGAGCATTCTCCAGCGCCTGCAGGCGCTTACCGGTGACCCGCGCTACCGGCCCAGTCCCTGGCTGCGCCGACGAGCGCAACTGGGCATGTCCCTGCGCGCCGGCGAAACCGCCGCCGTAGACTGACGCATCGGCGACCTGGCGGCGCAGCGTCATGCGTCTCGCCGCCAGGCCAACGCTTTTTCCCCGAGCGACGCTTTCCGGGCTTGCAGTTGCCGAGGTATCCTGCGCGCAAATTCATCCGATGATTGGATGTTTCTTCCGTGACCATTCCCCTCAAGCGCTCCCTGGTGGACATCGCCCTGGAGCAGATCCGCCAGCGCATCGACGCCGGCCATTGGCCGCTCGGCCAACGCCTGCCGCCGGAGCCGGAACTCGCCGAGCTGCTCGGCATGAGCCGCAACACCGTGCGCGAAGCGGTCCGCGTGCTGACCTTCTCCGGCGTGCTGGAAGTCCGCCAGGGCGACGGCACCTACGTGCGCGCCTGCGCCGATCCGCTGGAAACCATGCTGGTGCTGGCGCGCAGCGCGGTGCAGCACTCCCTGGAGGCACGCGGGATGATCGAGATCGAGGCGGCGCGCCTGGCTGCCGTTCGCCGCAACGACAGCGACCTGAGCGCATTGCGCGAGCATCTCGACGCTTCGCGCCAGCGCTACGGCAGCGACGACCTGCAGGACTACATCGAGCACGACGTCCGCTTCCACCAACGGATGGTCGATGCCGCCCACAATCCGGTGCTCAGCGAACTCTACCGCTACTTCTCGCAGGTCATCCGGACCTCGCTGGAACGCACCATGGCCGACCCACAAAGGGCCCAGCCCTGCTTCGAGCTGCACCAGCAACTGCTCGACGCCATAGAACGCGGAGACCCGGACGCTGCCGCCGCGGCCAACCGCGCACTGCTGATCTGAACCCGGGACAGACCCATGACTCACGCCTTGAATGCCCGGCCGGGAGCGCACCCCGGCCATCCTCCGGAAGAACTGCTGATCGATGCCGAAGTCGACGACGAACCAGCCCCGCCGGCGCCGCCGCTACGCCCCTGGCTGCTCCTGCTGGGCCTGGTGCTGGTGGCGCTGAACCTGCGCCCGGCGCTGTCCAGCCTCGCCCCCCTGCTCAACCAGGTACGCGACGATACCGGCCTCTCGGCCGCCGCCGCCGGCCTGCTGACCACCGCGCCGGTACTCTGCCTGGGGTTGTTCGCGCCGCTCGCGCCGCGCCTGGCCCGGCGTATCGGCGCCGAACGCAGCGTGCTGCTGATCCTCTTCTGCCTGGCCGGCGGCATCGTCCTGCGCAGCCTGTTCCCGGTGTTCGGCCTGTTCGCCGGCAGCGTCCTGGCCGGCGCCAGCATCGGCATCATCGGCGTGCTCCTGCCGGGCATCGTCAAACGCGACTTCCCGCGCCAGGCCGGGGTGATGACCGGGGTCTACACCATGGCCCTGTGCCTGGGCGCAGCGCTCGCCGCCGGCGCCACCGCGCCGCTGGAGAAGCTCTTCGGCAACTGGGAACTGGCGCTGGCGTTCTGGTCGCTGCCGGCGATCCTCGCCGCTGCCTTCTGGCTGCCGCAGACCCGCCAGGGCCAGCACGCCCATCGCCAGGCCTTCCGTGTCGTCGGTCTGTGGCGCGACCCGCTGGCCTGGCAGGTCACGCTGTACATGGGCCTGCAGTCGTCCCTGGCCTACATCGTCTTCGGTTGGCTGCCGTCGATCCTGATCGACCGCGGCATGACTGCGGTGGAAGCCGGCCTGGTGCTGTCCGGCTCGGTGATGCTGCAACTGATCACCGCCCTGCTCGCGCCCTGGCTCGCCGCTCGCGCCAGGGACCAGCGCCTGGCGGTGGTGCTGGTGATGGCTACCACCCTCGCCGGCCTGCTCGGCTTCCTCTATGCGCCGCTGCCGACCATCTGGGGCTGGGCGGTCCTGCTCGGCCTCGGCCAGGGCGGCACCTTCAGCATCGCCCTGGCGCTGATCGTCCTGCGCTCGCGCGACGCCCACGTCGCCTCGCATCTGTCGGGCATGGCCCAGGGCGTCGGCTACACCCTGGCGGCCATGGGGCCGTTCATGGTCGGCGTGGTCCACGACCTGACCGGCGGCTGGAACGCGGTCGGCTATATCTTCATCGGCGTCGCCATCGCCGCCACCCTGTTCGGCCTCGGCGCCGGGCGCAGCCAGTACGTGGGGGCCCGCAGCGAACACCTGTAGCCCCGCAGACGCAAAAAGCCCCGCATCGCGGGGCTTTTTCTCCTTCGTCACTCAGGCATCCGGGCCGCGCCCTTCGCCGGGCGGCGTCCGCGGCGTGCTGGCGATCCAGTCGCTGAGCAGGTTGTAGGCCACTGCCAGCAGGATCGGGCCGAGGAACAGGCCCATGAAGCCGAACGCCAGCAGGCCGCCGAACACCCCGAGCAGCACCACCACCAGCGGCAGGTTGCCGCCACGGCTGATCAGGTAGGGTTTGAGGATGTTGTCCACCCCGCTGATGATGAAGAAGCCCCACAGGCCGAGGAACACCCCGTGGCCATAGTCGCCCTTGAAGAACAGCCAGGCGGTGGCCGGGCCCCAGACCAGCGGCGGGACCATCAGCAGGCTGCAGGCGAAGGTCAGCAGGCCGAGCAGCATGGCTCCCGGTACGCCGGCGATCGTGAAGCCGATCCAGGCCAGCAGGGCTTGCGCCGCGGCGGTGCCGATCACCCCGTTGACCACCCGCTGTACGGTGCCGGCGACAAGGTCGCGATAGTGCTCCGCGCGGTTGCCGATCAGGCGTTCCAGGGCACGGTGGACGATGGACTCCAGGCGCGGCCCGTCGCGGTAGAAGAAGAAGATCAGGATCAGACTGAGGACCAGTTCCAGGATCCCTCCACCGATCTTCGCGCTGCGCGCCAGCAGCCAGTTGCCGACCTCGCCGACATAGGGCTTGAGCACGTAGAAGAACGCCACGCCCTGTTGGTCGATGGAGTTCCACCAGCCGATCAGGCGGTCGCCGATCAGCGGGACGCCGGCCATCCACGAAGGCGGCGGCGGCAGGCCCTCGACCTGGAGATTCTTCAATAGCTCCATCAGCGAACGAACGTTGTCCGCCAGGCCGAAGCCGAGCCAGATCAGCGGCAACGCCACCAGGACGATCCAGCCCAGGGTCAGCAGGCCCGCCGCCAGCGACTCGCGGCCACCGAGCAGGCGCGTGAGCATACGCATCAGCGGCCAACTGGCGAAAGCCAGCACCGCGGCCCAGAACAGCGCCGACCAGAATGGCGCCAGCACCCAGAGACTGGCACCGAGCAGGCCGAACAACAGCACGCGAAGCAACAGCCGATCGTTATCGAACATCAAGGCAGGCCTTCCTCAAAGGGGGATACACCGATAGACAGCGCTCGGCGTGCGCCGTTTCCAGCCGGAGCGTGGGGCGCGGGGGAAAGGCAGTCTACTCTGGCGGGCGGCCTTGCCGAAGGCATTTTCGCCATCGCCCGGGCCCGCAGGCCCGGGCGAACGCGTTCAACGCAGCCAGTTGAGGTGCAGGCCCTCGACCTCCGACTGGCCCAGCTCCATGCGGCTGTTCAGCACGCCCTGCCCGCGCAGGGCGTCGCGCCACTCCTGGGCGTGCTTGCCGGACAGCTCGACCCGCACCCCGGTATCCAGGCGCAGGGTCCGCACCAGCAACTCCAGCCAAGAGCCGGCCGGCTCCGCCGGCACATGGCTGAGGGTCAGTTCGCCGTTGGCCTTGAGCAGGCGCAGCAGGGTCGCCGGGCTCGGCAGCAGTTCCCCCAGCGGCGCATCGGCCTTGAGTTCCTCGGCCTGCAGGTAGGCGCGGCGATTGCCGCGGGTGATCGAGTAGACCGCCACCAGGCTGTTCTCCTGTGGCGCCGCCAGGCGCACCAGCAGGTAGGCCTGCTGCTCGTCCGGGCCGTACAGCTTGGCATTGCCGAACACGGCGTTGGCCAGCAGGCTGCTGGAGCCGCAGTCGCGCCGCTCGCACCAGAACAACGGCGTGGCGTCGGCCTTGAGCAGCGCGGTGCGCGCCGCGGCGAACGCCTCCTGGCTGCTGTGCTCGGGCGGCAAGCGGTAGGTCAGCGCGGTCAGCTCGCCTTCGGCGCGCACCTCGCCCTCCATGCGCAGGCGACCGCTGATGCGGCTGATCCCCCCTAGCGGGTAGATCCGCTCCTCGCTCGGCGCCTGGCGGAAGTCGACGATCTCGGCGCGCGGGAAGCGCGGCAGGACGTCCAGGTCATGGCTGCCGGGAAGGTCGGCGGCCAGCGCCGAAAAGCTGAAAACGCCCAGGGATAGCAACAGGAACCCTCGCATACCGGCCCTCAACGGGTCAGCATCGACTGGGCGGTACGGATGGCGTCGTCGCCCTCCTTCTCCCGCCGCGGCACCAGCAGTCCGCGCTGCACCGCGGGACGCGCCTCGATGGCGGCGATCCAGCGCTGCAGGTTGTCCAGCCCGTCGACGGCGACACCGGACCAGTCGTGGATGCGCACCCAGGGATAGGTGGCGATGTCGGCAATGCTGTAGTCGCCGGCGAGGTACTCGGCCTCGCCCAGGCGACCGTCGAGAACTTCGTAGAGGCGCCGGGTCTCATGCTGGTAGCGGTCGATGGCGCCCTGCAACTTCTCCGGGAAATAACGGAAGAACACGTTGGCCTGCCCCTGCATCGGGCCGACCCCGCCCATCTGGAACATCAGCCACTGGATCACCCGCGAGCGACCCTTGACGTCGGCGGGCATCAGTTGCCCGGTCTTCTCAGCGAGGTAGATGAGGATCGCGCCCGACTCGAAGACGGCGAAGTCGTCGTTGTCGCGGTCGACGATGGCCGGGATGCGGCCGTTGGGATTGATCCTGAGGAATTCCGGAGCCTTCTGCTCCTTCTTGTCGAACGACAGCGCGTGCACCCTGTAGGGCAGGCCCATTTCCTCGAGGGCGATGGAAACCTTGTGGCCGTTCGGCGTGGCGGCGGTGTAGAGATCGATCATGCGGTGACTCTCCGTAACGATCCGTCCAGCCTTACGGCTGGACCCGGAATAGTCAAGGAAACAACGGCAAGCCGGTGTTTCAGCGCGCGAAGAAGGCCGCGAAGACCCTGGCCACCGCCTGCGCCCCGGCCTCGTCGTCCAGATGCAGGTGATGCCCACCCGGCAGGTGGTGCCGCTCGAACGGCAGGGTCTCCAGCAGCGCCCGCATGCGCGGCTCCACCGCCAGCATGCCCTGCTCGGCCAGTACCAGGCTGACCGGGCACTCCACGCTGCGCACGAAGTTCAGCGCGTGGGCCTGGGTCAGGCGCAGCGGCGACGGTAGGGTCAGGCGCGCGTCGGTGCGCCAGGTATAGCCGCCGGGCACCGGTTCCAGGCCGCGCTGGGCGAGCAGTTCGGCGGCCTCCCGGGAGATCTCGCCGACCCCGCGCATCCGCGCTTCCACGGCTTTTTCCAGCTCGGCATAGACCGGCTTGCGCTTGTGGCGTAGCGCCAGTTGCGCCTTCAGCGCTTCGCCGAGCTTCTGCGGCGCCTTGTCGGCTTCGCCAGTGTAGGGAATCAGGCCATCGATCAACGCCAGCCGCTCGATGCGCTCGGGCAAGGCCCCGGCGAGCAGCACCGAGACGATGGCGCCCATCGAGTGTCCCAACAGGGAAAACCGCTCCCAGCCCAGTTGCTCGGCCACCATCAGCACGTCCAGCGCGTAGTCCCAGAGCAGGTAGCTGGCACCCTCGGCACGATGCGCAGAATGCCCGTGGCCGGCGAAGTCGAGGGCGACGATACGCAGCCCGGCGAGCTTCGGTGCCAGGCGCGAGAAGCTCATGGCGTTGTCCAGCCAGCCGTGCAGGGCGATCACCGGCTTGCCGTCCGGCGGACCGAACAGATGCGCGGCCAGCTCGATGTGCGGCAGGCTGATGCGTACTTCCTCGACCTGCAGGCTCATGCCGAACGCTCCTCGGTCGTCCGCGACCAGCGTTCGAACACGCCTTTCAGCAGTTCGGCGGTTTCCCGCGGGCGCTCCAGCGGGAACATGTGGCCGCCGGGCAGCGACATGAACTCGCCACGCGGCATCGCCCGGATCAGCCGGGTGTGGTGCGGCAACACCACCTTGCTGTGCCGCCCGCGCACCATCGCCAGCGGCACCTGCAACTGCCGCGCACGCCCCGGACTGCTGTGCGGCACGCTGCGGTAGATGCTGATCTCGGTGGCCGGATCGAAGCGCAGGCGCAGGCCGGAACCGCCGCCGCTGTCGGCCAGCCCGTGGCGTACGTAGGCCTCCAGGCAGTCGGGGTCGAAACGGCGGAACAGCGCCTTGCCGGAGAAGTAGGCCCGCGCCTCTTCCAGGTCGGGGAACGCCTCGCGACGCCCCAGGGTGCGCCCGGCCGGAGTGATCCGGTCGATGAAGCCGAAGCGCTTGGCGGCACGGATCACCAGGCGGTCGGCGAGGGTCAGCACCGGCGAATCGAGCATCACCACGCCGCGGTAGAGTTCCGGCCGGCGCAGCGCCGCGTGGTAGTGCAGCACGCCGCCGAGGGAATGGCCGACGCCCCAGACCGGCTGTTCCAGGCTGGCGAGATGGTGCAGCAGTTCGTCCACCAGGTTGTCCCAGTTGTCGTTCACCGGGAAACGCGGGTCGTGCCCGTGCATTTCCAGGTGATCCACCCGGTACTCCGGCGCCAACGCCTCGAACAGCTTGGCGTAGGTAGCCGACGGGAAGCCGTTGGCGTGGGCGAAGAAAACCGATTGCGACATGCGCGACGTCTCGACAGGGCTGATGCCAGGGATTCTCCGGCAGCCTCGCCGAGGCGGCAATGGCTTTGCCGGCTGCCTTGCACGGCGAAGCGGCCAAAACCTCAGGCAGAGCGGACGAGATGCTCGAGGATCGCCGCCGCCACCAGCAGGAACACCACCCCGCAGGCCGCGTCCAGCCAGGGCACCGCGCGCAACAGGCGGGCCTGCAGGGCCGGGCGGGTAAGGGTCAGGCTGAGCAGGCCGAACCAGCAGGCGCCCATGCCGAACAGCAGCGCCGCCACCGCCAGCTTGCCGCCGAGCGACATCTGCGCAGGAATCAGGCTGCCGAGCAAGGCGATGAAGAACACCAGCGCCTTGGGATTGAACAGATTGGTCGCCACCCCACGCAGCCAGGGCCCCAGGGGCGACGGCGGCAGCGCCCCGTCGAGCCGGCCCGGCTGGCCGTCGCCGCGCCGCAGCCAGGCGCGCAGCGCGCCGACGCCGAGCCAGGCCAGGTACAGCGCGCCGAGCGCCTGCAGGATGGCGAACAGCACAGGCGTACGGCTGAGCAGCAGCGACACGCCGGTCAGCACCAGGGTGGTATGCAGGAGAATCCCGCAGGCCAGCCCCAGCGCGCTGGCCAGGCCGGCCCGCCGCCCCTGGTGCAGGGACGTGCGCACCACCAGGGCGACATCGGGACCGGGGCTGACCAGGGCGACGGCGAACACCGCCGCCAGGGTCAGCAAGACAGACAATTCCTGCATGGCTACTCCACGAAAAAGGGATCGGAAAGGAAAACGCGATTCAGCGCTGGCGCAGGCGCGCCGGCGGTAACCCGTAGGTGCGACGGAACAGACGGGTGAAGTGCGCCTGGTCGTAGAAACCGAACTGCTGGGCCACCTGGCTCAACGGCTGCTCGCCGCGCAGTACCAGCGGCAAGGCGCGCTCCAGACGCAGTTGGGTCAGCCACTGGTGGGGCGGCAGGCCACAGTGACGGCGGAAGCGCCGCAGCGCCTGCCAGGGGCTCAGGCCGCAGAAGGCGGCCAGTTCCTCCAGGCTCGGCGGGTATTCCAGGCGCGACTCCAGCCAGTCGCGCAGCCGCGTCCAGTCGCGCCGGCCGAAGCCTTGCCGGTCACCCTCCTCCAGGCGCAGGCTGCTGCCCAGGCTGAGCAGGCAGGCCAGCGCCTGCCAGAGATGCTCTTCCAGGGCCAGACGGTTCTCCAGCGCCGCCGCGCCGCCGAGCATGCCCAGGTGCAACTGACGCAGGCGCTGCTGCAGACGCTCGTCGCGGACCAGGCTGCTGGTCAGGCGCGGCGCCCCCCGGCGGCCGTCGCTGAAGTCGCGGCTGGCGCGCTCCAGCCAGTCGGCATCGAGCGCCAGGACGCGGATACGGTAGCCCTCCTCGCCGGCGCTGCTGCCGTCGTGGATGCTTTCCGGCGCCATCAGCAACGCGTCGCCGGCCCCGGCCAGGCGCCGTTCGCCGCCGGCGGCATAGCGATGCCGGCCCTGCAGCAGCAAGCCGATGTGGTACTCCAGGTGGAAGTGCCGGGGAAAGGAAAAGCGGTTGTGCTCGGCGTCGATCAGGCGTACGCCGGGAATCCCGCTGCTGAGATGGGTGATCTGCTCCATCCCGCTACTCTACCGCCAGCGGGACGGAACGATCTTGGACAAAATTGCGGACCGCGCTCAGCCCGCCCTGCCCGCCAGCGGCACCACCGCCATGGTCAGGCGGGCGATGCAGCTCGGCTTGCCGTCGTCGCCACTGAGGCGGATGTCCCAGACATGGGTGGTACGCCCCAGGTGGATCGCCCTGGCCACCGCGGTGACCCGGCCGCTGCGCAGGCCGCGCAGGTGGTTGGCGTTCACTTCCAGGCCGACGCAGTAGTACTGGCTGGTGTCGACGCACAGGTAGCTGGCCATCGAGCCCAGGCTTTCCGCGAGGACCACCGAGGCGCCGCCGTGCAGCAGGCCGAACGGCTGGTGGGTACGCGAGTCGACCGGCATGCTGGCGGTCAGCGACTCGTCGTCGAAGGCTTCGAAGCGGATGCCAAGCAGGTCGCCGATGCTGTTCTTCTGCGAGGCGTTCAGTTGCTCCAGGTCGGGCGTTTGTCGCCAGAGGCTCATGGGAATTCCTTGCGCAAGGGGGAAGCCCGGAAGGGCTTCCCGTCGGTGGGAGTCATTCGTGCCAGAGCACGGCCTCGCGGCGTTCCACCCATTCGTGGAAGCGCGAGCCATAGGCACCTTCCACCATATTGCGCTTGATCTTCAAGGTCGGCGTGAGGAAACCGTTGTCCACCGCCCAGGTTTCCTGCACCAGGACCAGGCCGACCAGGCGCTCGTGCTTGTCGAGCGCACCGTTGACCTGTTCCAGGTGCGCCCGCAGGCTGCTTTCCAGCGCCCCGCGGGTACCGTTGAGGGCCTCCCGGCGACCGACCTCGGAGAGCACGCAGAGCCCCAGCGGCGCGCTGAGGCCCTCGCCGACCACGCAGACCTGCTCGATGCGATCGTGCACCGCCAGGCGGTTCTCGATCGGCGCCGGCGCCACGTACTTGCCCTTGCTGGTCTTGAAGATTTCCTTCATCCGCCCGGTCAGGCGCAGGTTGCCGTCGGCGTCCTGCTCGCCCTTGTCGCCGGTGCGCAGGAAACCGTCGGCGGTGAGCACCTCGGCGGTCTTCTCCGGCTCCTTGTAGTAGCCGACCATGGTCGCGCCGCTACGCACCTGCACCTCGCCCTCGTCGCTGATGCGTACCTCGACGCCGGGGCTGTTCTGGCCGATCCAGCCGGTCTTCTGCCGGCCGGGCCGGCAGACGTGGGAGTAGCCGCTGTTCTCGGTCATCCCGTAGACCTCGAGCACGTCCAGGCCCAGGCGGCGATACCAGAGCAGCAGCGCCTCGGGTACCGGCGCCGCGCCGCAGAGCGCGTAGCGCACCGCGTCCAGGCCTAGCCCGGCGAGCACCTTGCGACCGACGATGCGGCCGAGGATCGGCAGCTTCAGCAGGCGGTCGAGCTTCTGCGCCGGCATCTTCGAATACACCCCCATCTGGAACTTGGTCCAGATGCGCGGCACGCCGAACAGCAGGGTCGGCCGAGCACGCTTCATGTCATCGACGAAGGTGTCCAGGCTTTCGGCGAAGAACACCGTGGTTCCCCCGTAGAGCGACCCCATCTCGACGAACATCCGCTCCGCCACGTGGCACAGCGGCAGGTACGAGAGCATCCGGTCGTCTTCGCGGGTGCCGAACAGTTCCACGCCGCGGCTGGCAGCGAAGGCGAAACTGCTGAAGTTGTGCATCACCCCCTTGGGCACGCCGGTGGTTCCGGAGGTGTAGATCAGGGTGGCGAGTTGCTCGGCGGCGGTCGGCGTGTCGCCTTCGAGCGGCGCGCAGGCCTGCAGGTCGCTCCACTGGCGGTCGAAACGCCCTTCCGGGTGCAACGGCATGGCCACGGTCGGTATGCCCTCGGGGACTCCGGGCGCCATCGCCGGCCAGTCGTCGAGCTTGCCGACGAAGACCACCGCCGACTCGGAATGCTCCAGCACCTGGCGCGCCGACTCGGCGGTGAGATTGGGATAGAGGGGGACGGAAACGTGCCCGGCCATCCAGATCGCCAGGTCAGTGACGATCCAGTGCGCACAGTTCTTCGAGATGATCGCGATACGGCTGCCGGCGGGGAGATCCAGGCTGCGCAACCAGGCGGCTGCACGCCGCGCCTGGTCGCCCACCTCGCCCCAGCTCAGCTCCTCGACCCGGCCGCCACCGATGGGCTGCACCAGGTAACGCCGTTGCGGATGACGCTTTT
Organism: Pseudomonas sp. CP-1; assembly: GCF_021213715.1. Lineage (NCBI taxonomy): Bacteria > Pseudomonadati > Pseudomonadota > Gammaproteobacteria > Pseudomonadales > Pseudomonadaceae > Pseudomonas > Pseudomonas sp. CP-1. The sequence continues at coordinate 210,566 of NZ_JAJQKY010000004.1, read as the reverse complement.
CGCGCTCGAAGAAGACTTCGAGCGGCAGACGATTTGCAGTGACCACGTACCGCCTCCGTTGTTGTTGTTCTGGGAGATCGACCAAGCACTTGCTTGGTCGAATATTCCATCACAGCCAACCGCAGGCAAGCCGGGAAATGTTTCGGTTTGTAGTCGTTGCGCCAGGCGCTTCCTAGCCGTGCCGCGGGTGATGCAGCGAGACCAGGGTCATCAGCCCGGCGGCGGCGAAGTCGCCTTCCAGCTCGGCCAGCGAGGCAGTGCTCATCGGCAACGGATCACGCCGGTTGCCATGCACCAGCAGACCGCCCAGCGCCCCGACCAGGGGCTGGTGGCTGACCAGCAGGAGATTGCGCTCGCTGCGCTCGTCGAGGAAACCGAGCACCTCGCGCGGATCGTCGTCGGGGGTCAACCAGGGGGCGGTGCCGACCGGCTCGACCAGCCCCAGTGCCTCGCGCACCAGCTCGGCGGTCTGCTGGGCGCGCACGTAGGGGCTGGCGAGAATCCCGTCCAGCGGCAACCCGGCCAGCCGCGCGGCGCTCTGCAGCACCTCCTTGCGTCCATGGGCGGTCAGGCGCCGCTCGGAGTCCCGGCTGGCGTGCGATTCGGCCTCGCCGTGGCGCAACAGCCAGAGCTTCACAACTTCGGCTCTTCGTCGCGCGCCGGGTGCGCGGCGGGCGGCACGCTGTGGGCGGCCTCGCCCTCGGCGGCGCGGGCGCTCGGCCAGTCGGCGAACGGCCAGGGTTTCTCGTCGCTGTGGAAGGTACCGAAACGGCCGATCTGCGCCAGGTACTGGCTGAGGCTATCGCCGAAAGCCATCAGGCTGCCGTTCGGCGCGCCGTAGATCAGTCGGTAGACCAGCTGGATCACCACCACCGCCCCGAGGAGCAGTTCGGCGACCTGCCAGACCAGGACGAACAGCAGCATCCAGAGGATGCGGATGGCGATCGATTCGCGTGCTTGCGGGTCTGCGGACATAGCGGTCTCCTCGTCAGAAGCCGGTGGTGGGAATGAAATCGACGTCGGTCTTCGGCTCGCCGCGCATCAGCAGCTGGATGACCTGCGCCAGGGTGCGGCCTTCGAAGAGGATCGCATGGAGACCGGCGACCAGCGGCATGTACACCTGCATCTCGTCGGACTTTTCCTTGAGTACCTTGAGCGTGTTCACACCCTCCGCGGTCTCGCCCATGCGCGATACCGCCTCCTCCAGGCTGAGCCCCTCGCCGAGGGCGTGGCCGACCTGGTAGTTGCGGCTCTTCGGCGAGGAACAGGTGACGATCAGGTCGCCGACGCCGGCGAGGCCGAGAAAGGTCATCGGGTTGGCACCGAGCTTGACGGCGAACCGGGTCATTTCCGCCAGCGCGCGGGTAATCAGCATGCTGCGGGTGTTCTCGCCCATGTCCATCGCCGCGGCCAGGCCGGCCATGATCGCGTAGACGTTCTTCAGCGCACCGCCGAGTTCCACGCCGAAGCGGTCGCGGCTGGCGTAGACGCGGAAGGTGCGGCCGTGCAGGGCCGCCTGGACGCGGGCGCACAGCTCGTCGTCCTCGCTGGCGACCACCGTGGCGGTCAGCTCGTGCTCTGCGATCTCGCGCGCCAGGTTCGGGCCGGAAATCACCCCGATACGGGCTTGCGGGGCGATTTCCTCGAGGATCTCACTCATCAGCTTGAAGGTGTGCGCCTCGATGCCCTTGGTCAGGCTCACCAGCAGCTTGTCCGTCAATGCTGCCTGGTGTGGTTGCAGCACCTTGCGCAGGGCGCTGGAGGGCAAGGCGACGAAGATCAGTTGGCAATCGGCCAGGGTGCGCTCCAGGTTGGTGACCGGCTCGACCCCGGGATGCACCTTGACCCCTTTCAGGTAGCGCGGGTTCTCGCGTCGTGTGCGGATCGCCTCGGCCTGCTCCGGGTCGCGCATCCACTGGCGGACCGCCTGGCCGTTCTCGGCCAGCAGGTTGGCGATGGCGGTGCCGAAACTGCCGCCGCCGAGCACGGCAATCGGTTGCTGCTCTGTCATGATTCATCCATTTCTGGCCGCCACGCGGCAATCACGCCATTATACGGTCGGCCAGCCGGCCGACCAGTCTTGACGCCGGCGCTGGCAAAAGCCCGCGCCTCGTTTACCATGCCCGGGCCAGACAATACCTATCGAGAACAAGGTCGTTCCGTGCCCATCGCTTCGCGTGCTCCCGTCTCCCTGACCCTGCTGGCCCTGCTGTTCGGCAGCAAGCTCGCGGCCGCCGACCTGTTCAACGATCCCAGCGGCGTTCCCGAAGTATTGACCGCGACACGCCTGAAACAATCCCCGGCGGAAGTTCCCGGCAGCATCAGCGTGCTCGACCGCGAGCTGATCGTCGCCAGCGGCGCCCGCGACATTCCCGAACTGATGCGCCTGGTCCCGGGCATGATGGTCGGCTACCTGTCCGGCAACCAGCCCACGGTCAACTACCACGGCACCAGCATGTCGGGGGCGCGGCGCCTGCAAGTACTGATCGACGGTCGCTCGGTGTACCGCCCGGGCCTCGCCAGCGTCGACTGGAGCGACCTGCCGCTGGCCCTCGAGGATGTCGAGCGGATCGAAGTGTTCCGCGGTCCGAATACCGTCAGCTACGGCGCCAACGCATTGATGGGGGTGATCAACATCATCACCCGGGCCCCCGGCGAGTCGCCCGGCACGCGCCTGAAATACACCGCAGGCCAGCGCGGCATCCGCGACTGGTACGCCAGCCAGAGCATCGCCCTGGAAGACAGCGACTTCCGCCTGTCGCTGTCCGGCCAGGAAGACGACGGCTTCGACCACGACCACGACGGTCACGCCCTGCGCGACGGCCGCCGGCTCAGCCGCTTCAACCTCAACGCCAGCCACAGCCTGGCGCCGAACCAGAGCCTGGAGTGGCAACTGGCGGCCAAGGAAGGCTCGAACCAGCACCCCTACGCCTACCGCTCGCCGTTTCCCCAGGTTCCCGACGACGTCGACAACTCCGATACGCTCGCCCACGACTATGCCGGTTCGCTGCGCTGGAACGTCGATCTCGACCCACGCCACAGCTTCTATATACAAGGCTACGCGCAGCACTGGGAGCGCCGGCAGGAATGGAACGCCTGCGAGGCGGGCATCGCCTTCAGCCCGCAACTGGCGCAACTCTGGGAACTGAACCCGGACTACCTGCGCAGGTTCGCCGACGACCCTACCCGGCTGCCGCCCGGCAGCCCCCAGGAGCTGCAACTGGCGACCCAGGTCCTCGACCAGCTACGCAACGGCGGACTACGCCCGGTCTGCGGACGGGTCGACCGCAACATCCGGGAAAGCCGCTACGACCTGGAGATGCAGGACACCCTCAGCCTGGGCGACAACCTGCGCCTGCTGAACGGCCTGAGCTACCGCTACGACCAGGCAAACTCCGAGACCTTCTACGGCGGCAGGGTCAGCAGCCAGATCTGGCGGCTGTTCAGCCAACTGGAGTGGCATGCCGGCGAACACTGGCTGCTGCAGGGCGGCGGGATGCTCGAAGACGTCGAGGCCTCCGGCAGCTCGTTCAGCCCGCGGCTGGCGGTGAACTACCTGTTCAACCCCCAGCACAGCCTGCGCGCGGTCTATTCGGAGGCGGTGCGGTCGCCGGGCATGTACGAAAACGACGTCGACTGGCGCTACCGGGTCCGCCACCTGACACCGGCGCCCTACGGGCAGAGCGAAGCCTACTACTTCGCCAGCGCCCACGGCCCCGGCGACCTGGGCAAGGAACACACCCGTTCGCGCGAGATCGGCTACAACGGTTTTTTCCGCGAGACCGGGCTGGCCATGGATGTGCGCCTGTTCCACGAGGAAATCACCGGACTGATCAGCGATCCGCTCAGCGTCGTCGACTTCAGCCCGGACAACGGCGATCGCATCCGCTTCTCCGGCGCGGAAGGCCAGCTCGACTGGCGCCTGGGCCTGCGCGACCGCCTGCGCGCCACCTACGCCTATCTCGACTACGACGCCACCAGTCGCTACGACCGGCGCCTGACCGCCCGCCACGGCGGCTCGGCCGGCTGGATGCACGACTGGGGCCAAGGCTGGTCCAGCGCCCTCTTCTATTACGGCGACGATTCGCTCAATGGACATCGTTTCGAACGCGTCGACCTGCGCCTGGCCAAGCGCATTCCCCTGGGCAAGGCCGCCCTGGAACTGGCCGGCGTGCTCCAGCAGCGTCTCGACGACCAACCGCTGACTTTTCCCGACAACCGCTACGACAGCCGCCACCTGCTCTACTTCAGCGCCGAGGTGACGTTCTAGATGCGTCGCTTGCGCCCCGCCCGTCGGGCTTTCCAGGCGATTCTCGCGCTCGTCTTCTGTTGTCTCCCGCATGTCGGCGAGGCCGCGCAACTGGTCCTGGTCAGCGCCAACCAGGGGGCCGCGGTGAACGCCTTTCGCGACGCTCTGTCGCAGCGACGGCCGCAGGACCAGGTGGAACTGCGCACGCCCGCGGCCCTGGCGGAGGGGATGGTCTTCGCCGACGACACCCGCCTGCTCCTGCTCGGCCCCGAGGCCCTGGCCTGGCGCCTGCGCCAGCACCGGGCGCCACCGACCCTGGCGCTGCTGCTCAACCGGGTCGATGGCCAGCGCCTGCTGCCAGGCGCCAACGGGCATGGCGGACACGGCGTCGGAGGGCTCTGCGTACTCTGGAGCGACCCGCCGGCGGCCCGCCAGCTCCGCCTGGCGCGCCTGATCCTGCCGGGCATCCAGCGCATCGGCGTGCTCTACGGCAAGGACAGCGAATTCCTCCTCGACGAGCTTCGCCGCGAGGCCCGCAGCCAGGGGCTCGAGCTGTTCGTCGCCAGCAGCAGCGGCAACGACGACCCGCGCCCGCTGCAGTTCCTGCTCGGCAATAGTGACCTGCTGCTCGGCATCGACGACAAACAGCTGTACAACTCGCAGAGCATCAAGAGCCTGCTGCTCGGCAGCTACGCCAAGAACCGCGCGCTGCTCGGACCCACCGCAGCCTTCGTCAAGGCCGGCAGCCTGGCGAGCAGCTACAGCGACCAGGAGGACTGGCTGGACACCCTCGACGAACTGCTCGGCCAGGCGCCCAGGCACTGGCCCCTCAGCCTCTATCCAGGGCATTTCAAGGTGCTCGGCAATCGGCAGGTAGCCCGTTCCCTGGGTATCGACCTGGCCAGCGACGCCGACCTCGGCCGGCGCCTCGCCGAAGGAGAAGAACCATGAGCCAGCGCCACGGCTGGGACATCCGTACCCGCATGCTGGCGATCAGCCTGGGCCCGGCGCTGTTGCTGACCCTGCTGCTCACCGCCTACTTCACCTACTCGCGCCTGCAGGACCTGCGCCAGGAACTGACCCATACCGGCCAGTTGATCGCCGACCAGTTGGCGCCGGCCGCCGAATACGGCGTGATCGCCGGCAACACGCCCGTGCTGCAGAAGCTGCTGCAGGCCACCCTCGACACCCCGCATGTGCGCTTCATCGAGGTACGCGACCGCAACGACAATATCCTGGTGTACGTCGAACAGTTGTCCGGCGCGTTGCAGAACGCCGCGCCGATCGACATCTTCCACTCCACCATCCAGCGCCAGCGCATCGCCCTGGCCAGCGACCCGCTGCTGGACGGCGCCAGCGAAGGCGACGGCCAGTCCGGCGAGGACTACCTCGGCCGGGTGGTGGTCGGCATGTCCAACGACGCCTTCAGCCAGCGGCAACAGGAAATCCTCCTGAAGGCCGCCCTGCTGGCCGCCTTCGCCCTGATCCTCACCTTCCTCGTCGCGCGCCGCCTGGCGCAGCGCCTGTCGGCGCCGATCAGCACCATGGGCCAGGCGGTCGAGGCGATCCAGAGCGGCGACTACAAGACCAGCCTGCCGATCCTCGACGACGGCGAGATCGGCGACCTGGCCCGTCACATCAACAATCTCGCCAGCGGGCTGGACCGCGCGAGCCGGGAACAGGAACAGGCGATCGGCCAATTGATCAGCGCCCGCGAGGAAGCGGAGCAGGCGAACCGGGCGAAGTCCGACTTCCTGGCGATGATGAGCCACGAGCTTCGCACCCCGATGAACGGCGTGCTGGGCATGCTGCAACTGCTGGAAACCACCGAGCAGACCCGCGAACAGGCCGAGTACACGGCGCTGGCCACCGAGTCCACCGAACACCTGCTGAAGGTCATCAACGACATTCTCGATTTCTCAAGGATCGAACGCGGCGCGCTGGAACTGGAGTGCATTCCCTTCAACCTGCTGGAACTGGTGCAAGGCTCCGCCCTGGTGTTCCAGCACAGCGCCCAGCAACGCGGACTGGCGCTGGAATTGCAGATCCAGGCCGGCCTGGAGAATATCGAGGTCTGCGGCGATCCGACGCGGATCCGACAGATTCTGGTGAATCTGCTGGGTAATGCGCTGAAATTCACCGAGGAAGGCGCCATCCATCTCAGCCTGGAGTGGCAGGCGCTCGATCACGACGTACTGTGGCTGACCTGCGCGGTGCACGACAGCGGCATCGGCATCTCGCCGGAACGCCTGGAACATATGTTCGACGCCTTCCAGCAAGCGGATTCGTCGATTTCCCGGCGCTACGGCGGCACCGGGCTCGGCCTGGCGATCGCCAGGACCCTGGCGGAACGGATGGGCGGCACCCTGCAGGCAGAGAGCAAGGAAGGCTCGGGATCGACCTTCACCCTGGAGATTCCGCTGCCCTTCCAGCAGTCGCCGGCGCACCGGCAGCAGGCCGCTGGCGACGCCGCCCCGATTGCCGCCGGTCAGGAAATCCTCCTGGTCGAGGACAATCCGGTGAACCAGACAGTCATAGAAGCCATGTTGCGCAGCCTCGGCTATCGCGTCACCCTGGTCGCCGACGGTATCCAGGCGGTGCGCAGCGCCGAGCGCCAGCGCTACGACGCGATCCTGATGGACTGCCGCCTGCCGGTGCTCGACGGCTACTCGGCGACACGGGAAATCAGGGCCCAGGAGAACGGTCGGCGGGTACCGATCATCGCCCTGACCGCCAACGCCCTGCAGGGCGATCGGGAGAACTGCCTGCAGGCGGGAATGAACGATTACCTGGCCAAGCCATTCAAACGGGCGGAATTGCAACGCATACTGCAACGCTGGATCGGCTCGCAGCCGGAACTCCCCGTGACGTCGAACGAAACCGGACGAGGGGAGCCGGAATGATCTACGACAAGGGCGGCAAGCGGACGCGGGAATAAAGTGAACATCTGTTCGCCGGACACTGTGACTTTCACCGCAACGCAACAGTCTATGACTAGGCTGCCGCTGCGACGCCGATACAATAACCCGGCGCGACGGCCGCTGGACGAACCGCCACAACCCTGCAGTTCAGGGATTTTTGAGGAGCTCGCATGACCAAACAACACGCCTTCACCCGAGAAGACCTGCTGCGCTGCAGTCGCGGCGAGCTGTTCGGCCCGGGTAACGCGCAACTTCCCGCCCCCAACATGCTGATGATCGATCGCATCGTTCACATCAGCGATGTCGGCGGCAAGTATGGCAAGGGCGAGCTGGTCGCCGAGCTGGATATCAACCCGGACCTGTGGTTCTTCGCCTGTCACTTCGAAGGCGATCCGGTCATGCCCGGTTGCCTGGGCCTGGATGCCATGTGGCAGCTGGTCGGTTTCTACCTCGGCTGGCAGGGCAACCCCGGCCGCGGCCGCGCCCTGGGTTCGGGCGAAGTGAAGTTCTTCGGTCAGGTTCTGCCGACAGCGAAGAAGGTCACGTATAACATTCATATCAAGCGCACGATCAATCGTTCGCTGGTCCTGGCCATCGCCGACGGCACCGTCAGCGTCGATGGCCGCGAAATCTACAGTGCCGAAGGCCTCCGCGTCGGCCTGTTCACCTCCACTGACAGCTTCTAAGGGTTATCCGCATGCGTCGCGTCGTTATCACCGGTCTGGGCATCGTTTCCTGCCTCGGCAATGACAAAGACACCGTTTCCGCCAACCTCCGTGCGGGTCGGCCCGGCATTCGCTTCAATCCGTCCTACGCCGAGATGGGCCTGCGCAGCCACGTTTCCGGTTCGGTCGACCTGAACCTCGAAGAGCTGATCGATCGCAAGGTCTTCCGCTTCATGGGCGATGCCGCCGCTTACGCCTACCTGGCGATGGAGCAGGCGATCAAGGACTCCGGCCTGACTCCGGAACAGATTTCCAACCCCCGCACCGGCCTGATCGCCGGCTCCGGCGGCGCTTCCACCCTGAACCAGATGGAAGCCATCGATACCCTGCGCGAGAAAGGCGTCAAGCGCATCGGCCCATACCGCGTGACCCGCACCATGGGCAGCACCGTATCGGCCTGCCTGGCCACGCCGTTCCAGATCAAGGGCGTCAACTACTCGATCTCCTCCGCCTGCGCCACCAGCGCGCATTGCATCGGCCAGGCCATGGAACAAATCCAGCTGGGCAAGCAGGACGTGGTCTTCGCCGGCGGCGGCGAAGAGGAACACTGGAGCCAGAGCTGCCTGTTCGACGCCATGGGCGCCCTCTCCACCCAGTACAACGAGACGCCGGAAAAGGCCTCCCGCGCCTACGACGCCAAGCGTGACGGCTTCGTCATCGCCGGCGGCGGCGGCATGGTGGTGGTCGAGGAGCTGGAGCATGCGCTCAAGCGCGGCGCCAAGATCTACGCCGAGATCGTCGGCTACGGCGCCACCTCCGACGGCTACGACATGGTCGCCCCGAGCGGCGAAGGCGCGATCCGCTGCATGCAGCAGGCGCTGGCCACCGTCGACGCGCCGATCGACTACCTGAACACCCACGGCACCTCCACCCCGGTCGGCGACGTCGCCGAGATCCGAGGCGTGCGCGAAGTGTTCGGCGACAAGGCGCCGGCCATCAGCTCGACGAAGAGCCTGTCCGGCCACTCGCTGGGCGCCGCCGGCGTACACGAGGCGATCTATTGCCTGCTGATGATGGAAGGCGGCTTCATCGCCGGCTCCGCCAACATCGACGAACTCGACCCGGAAGTGGCCGACCTGCCGATTCTCCGCGAGACCCGCGAGAACGCCAAGCTCGATACCGTCATGAGCAACAGCTTCGGCTTCGGCGGCACCAACGCCACCCTGGTCCTCAAGCGCTGGCAGGGTTGATTCCCTCCATCGCCGCATGAAGCGCCCTTCGGGGCGCTTTTTTGTACCCAGCGTTTCTTTACCCGAACTGCATGAACGGGCTAAACCTGGCGCCCCGCCTGCCGATAGAACTGATCAGCCCCGTCTCTCTCCTGCCCCCTGGAATCCGCCATCATGTCTTTGCGCAGTATGCCCATCGCGACCCGTGCCGCCCTGAGTTTCGCCCTGATCACCGCTCTGCTGGTCATCACCGGCATCTTTTCCCTGAACCGAATGGGTTCGCTCAACGAAGCCTCTTCGGACATCAGCGACAACTGGCTGCCTAGCGTCCGCGAAAGCGCCGAGTTGAACGTTCTGCTCGCCGAACTGCGGCAGGTGCAACTGGCCCATGTGCTGGCGGCGGACGACAGCAGCAAACGCTTCCTGGAAAGCCGCATGACGGAAATCGGCAAGGAACTGACCGATCGCGAGGGCGCCTACCAACGGCTGATCAGTGGTGCCGACGAGCGCTCGATCTACGAGCGCTACCTGGCTACCCGGCAGACGCTCCTGCAAAGCCAGCAGACCCTGGTGCAGATGTCGCGCAGCAAGCCGCTGGAAGAGACCCGCCAGTACACCGAAAGCACCTTGCTCGACCAGTACCGCGCCACCCAGCAGCAACTGCAGGCGCTGATCGACTTCAACGTCAAGGGCGCCAGCCAGGCCAGCCACACGGCCGATGAGGTCTATCACAGCGCCTTCGCCGCAGTGATCGGCGTACTGCTGGTCGCCGGCCTCGCTACCGTGGTACTGGCTTGGCTGTTCACCCGCAGCATCACCCAACCGCTCGGCGAGGCGCTGCGAGTGGCCGAGGTGATCGCTTCGGGCGACCTCACCAGCCGCATCGACACCTCTGGCCGCGACGAACCGGCCAAGTTGCTGGTCGCCCTCCAGGGCATGCAGGCACAACTGCGCCAGACCATCCAGCAGATCGGCAGCTCGGCGACCCAACTGGCCTCCGCCGCGGAGGAACTCAGCGCCGTCACCGAGCAGGGCAACCGCTCGCTGACCCAGCAGAACGACGAAATCCAGATGGCCGCCACCGCGGTCAACGAGATGACCGCCGCCGTCGAGGAAGTGGCGCGCAACGCCAGCTCCACCTCGGACGCCTCGTCCGCCTCCGAGCAATCGGCGCAGAACGGACGCCAGCGGGTACTGGAGACGGTCCAGGCGATCCGCCTGATGAGCGAAGAAGTGGACAATACCTCGGCGCTGGTCGGCGGCCTGGCGGAAAAGGCCCAGGACATTTCCAAGGTCCTCGACGTGATCCGCGGTATCGCCGAACAGACCAATCTCCTGGCGCTCAACGCGGCCATCGAGGCGGCTCGCGCCGGCGAGCAGGGCCGCGGTTTCGCCGTGGTCGCCGACGAGGTTCGCGCCCTCGCCCATCGCACCCAGGAATCCACCCGCGAGATCGAGCAGATGATCGCCAACATCCAGGAAGGCACCGGCGCCGCGGTCGGCGCCATGGACAGCAGCAGCGTACGCGCCCGCAACATGCTGGAGATCGCCGAAGCCGCCGGCCTGGCGCTGAACGAGATCGCCGAGCGGGTCGGCCAGATCAACGAGCGTACCCTGGTGATCGCCAGCGCCTCCGAGCAGCAGGCCCAGGTGGCCCGCGAGGTCGACCGCAACCTGGTGAACATCCGCGACATCTCGCTGCAGACGTCCGCCGGCTCCAACCAGACCGCCGCCGCCAGCCAGGAACTGTCGCAACTGGCCATCGACCTGAACAACATGGTCACCCGCTTCGTCGTCTGACCATGCCGTGCGCCGTCTCACGGCGGCGCACTTGCTGCGGTTGCCCAGCGTGGAGCCCGGGTTTTACCATGAAACCCGATCCTCTCCCCCCCGGAGCCGCCCTGATGGTCAAGCGCACCAGCCACAAGCAAGCCAGTTGTCCAGTCGCCCGCCCGCTGGACGTGATCGGCGACGGCTGGTCGATGCTCATCGTGCGCGATGCCTTCGAAGGACTGACGCGCTTCGGCGAATTCCAGAAGAGCCTCGGCCTGGCCAAGAACATCCTGGCGGCGCGCCTGCGCAACCTGGTGGAGCACGGCGTGATGGTGGCGGTCCCGGCCGAAAGCGGCAGTCACCAGGAATACCGCCTGACTGACAAGGGACGCGCGCTCTTCCCCCTGCTGGTGGCGATTCGGCAGTGGGGCGAGGACTATTTCTTCGCCCCGGACGAATCCCATGTCCGCCTGGTCGAGCGCGACAGCGGCCAGCCGGTGCCGCGCCTGCAGGTACGCGCCGGCGACGGCAGTCCGCTCGCCGCGGAAGATACCCGGGTCAGCAGGGACTGATCGAAGGACGAACAGGCTACCATCGGCATCCGCGCGTACGCCGCCAAAACGGCGGATAACCGCGGGCGGCTATTCGCCCTGCCGCACGCAGGCAACCCTTGCCCGGTAGAGCGAATGGCGCCCCCGCGTTATCCACGCGACACAAGAAAACCAGCGCTTTGCATGGCTCGCGCTCAGCGCACGTCGAAGGATTTCTCCGCCAGCAGGCGATCGCCCTGGAACACCATCAACCGCCATTCGCCCTTCACCACTTCGTGCGGCTCGGTGAATTCGTAGGCCATGACATCGGTCGGCGCGCCCGGCACCAGCTTCTGCACCACTTCGAACTTGTCATGCCGCTGGCCATCCGGAGTGACCACGCCCGGGGTGAGGTAGAGCAGCGTCAAAGGCGTATCGCCTTCCTGCTTGCCGCTGAGTTGATAACGCATGCCGAACTTGGTGCCGAGCTTGGCCGGGACTTCGGTGGTCTGCTGGATGTTCTGCTCGCTACGGGTCAATACCCGTTCGCCGGGCTGGAAATCCTGGTAGCGGCTTTCGAACACGCCATATTCGATGGGGCCGTCGATACGCACCTCGGCCTGCGCCGCCACGGCGACGCCGGCGCCGAGCAGGAAGACGGAACGACTGATGCAAGAACGGATGAAGGACATGACTCACTCCTGGATGGGACTGGCGCGAGCCTATGACGCCGGCATGACAGACTGATGACGAATCCGGGTTATTCGCCTCGCGGATCGGCGGGCTGGCGCGGCAGCACCGCCAGGAAGTTGTCCCGCGCCACCTGGCGAGCGACCTGCTCGGGCAAGGCGTCGAGGAACGGATCGAAGCTCGCCATCAACTCGGGCAGGCTGTCGAACTGGCCGACCACATCGGAACCGAGCATGAAGCGTTGCGGAAACCGCTCGACCAGTGCCAGCCACTGCGGGTCGGGCTTGCCCTGCTCGTCCAGCAGGTACGGGCGCAACACCGACCAGGACAGGTCGATGTAGAGGTTCGGGTAGCGCTGCAGCAGACGCCCAAGGGTCGGCAGGAGGAAGTCCAGTTTCTTCTGGTGGCGATGGATCTCCATGCTGGTCCCGGCATGGGCCCAGATGAACCGCACATGCGGGTGATTGCGCAGGGGCTCCTCGATTTCCGCCAGGTACAGCGGGTTGCGTTCGCGCTTGGAAGTGACGTTGGCGTGCAGCAACACCGGCAGGTCGAATTCGGCGGCCAGGTGATAGACCCGCGCCAGCGCCTCATTGTTGGCCCTCGGCACGTCGCCGTAGGTCAGCGCGGTGAGGTCGTCGTGCCGGGTAAAGATCTCGCCGATGCCCTGCCAGAGTCCCGGGTCCAGCTCCAGCATGCGACGGATGTGCGCGTCGGCGTTCTTGTCGGTCGGGTTGAAACCGGTCAGGAACGGATGCACGCGCCGCCGCTGCTCGGCTGGCAGGGATTTCACCGCCGCCGCCACGATCACGTCGGTGGCGCTGTACCAATAGGCTCCGGCATCGTCGCCAGCGTAGTAGCGCGGCCGCTTCGGCTCGTCCTCGTGCCATTTCTTGGCGACCGCGACGCCGCTGAGCATCACATGGTCGACCCGGCCTTTGTCCATCGCCTCCAGCAGGCGCGGCATGCCTTCGCTTTCCTGGAAGAAATCCACGTAGTGCACGTGAGCGTCGCTGTAGCGATAATCCCTGGCATGGGTCAAGGATGTCACCAGGGACAGGGCGAACAATGTCGAAAACAGGGCACGCGTACGGGGGCCAGCCATGGCATTCCTCCTGATAGGCCTGAGTGAACATAGACCGCAGCCGCTCGGCCAGGGTTCGCCGCTCCGCTGGCTGGCCCTGCTGTTCGGCCTGCTGGCCTGGCATGCCGGGGCTGGCGAACGGGTGATCTATCCGCGCCATTCCGAAGGGCGCAACCCCGAACCCTACGTCGTCGAGCTGCTGCAACTGGCGCTGGCCAGGAGCGGCGGCGACTACCGCCTGGAGCCCAGCGCGCAGCCCATGCCGCAGTCCCGTGCGCAACTGCGCCTGGAGCAGGACGATCCGGGCCTGCAGGTGATGTGGGCGCAGTCCCGCGACGACCTGGAAGAGACCCTGCTGCCGATCCGCATTCCGATCTATCGCGGCCTGATCGGCTGGCGCATTCCTCTGGTCAGCGCCGCCAACAAGGACCTCCTGGCCTCGGTGCGGACCCTCGACGATCTCCGCCGCCTGCGCTTCGGCCAGCGCCAGGACTGGGCCGACACACCGATCCTGCGCGCCAACGGCCTGGAGGTGAAGACCAGCCAGAGCTACGAGAGCCTGTTCCGCATGCTCGATGCCGGCCGCTTCGAGGTCTTCCCCCGCGAGGTCGTAGTGATCGACGGAGAACTGGAGGACGCCTCCCGCGCCGGGCTGCACCTGGCGATCGACCAGCACCTGGCCCTGCACTACCCCGCGGCCTTCTATTTCTTCGTTTCGCGTCAACGCCCGGAACTGGCCGAGGCCATTCGCCAGGGCCTGGAGAAGGCGATTGCCGACGGTAGCTTCGAACGGCTGTTCGAGCGACATTTCAAGACGCGGCTGGAAAAGCTTGCCCTTCGGCAGCGGAGAATAATCGAGCTGAAAAACCCCTATCTTCCAGGAAAAACTCCTTTTCAGCGCGAGGCACTCTGGTACCGGCCGTGAGCTAGAATGAGGCCTTCACGCCACCACCGATGCCCAGCATGTCCCGTACCACCCCGTACCGCCTCGACGACCAGATCGGCTTCATCCTGCGCCAGGCCAACCAGCGCTATGCAGCGTTGTTCGCCAATGGCATCGGCAACGGCCTGACACCCACCCAGTGGGCCGCCCTGGTCCGCCTCGGCGAGACCGGACCCTGCCCGCAGAACCAGCTCGGCCGGCTCACCGCCATGGACGCCGCGACCATCAAGGGCGTCGTCGAGCGCCTGGACAAACGGGGACTGATCCAGCGCAGCGCCGATCCGGACGACGGCCGGCGCCTGCTGGTCAGCCTCAGTCCTGCCGGACGCGCCGAACTCGAGGCCGGCCTGGCGGCCGCCCGCGAGATCAACCGGCAGGCCTTGGCTCCCCTCTCCCCGCAAGAACAGGAAACCCTGCGCGGGTTGCTCGCTCGCCTGATCTGAGGCCATTGCGGTCTATCTTTTTTTCCGCGTTACGTCGTCCGGAGCTGCGCCTTTCGTCGTAGCGGCCTGCCATTGACAGTTCGCCGCAGGCATCCATAACATGTTTGTATACAAACAAATTCCCGCAGAGCCGCACGCTACCAGGCACGGCCGACGGGACATCCGCCTGATGAACAGCCATGCCCCCGGCATGGGGAGAAACCGCCATGAGCGATGCCCTTGCCCTGACCGTCAACGGTCAGTCCCTGCGCCTCGATGTCGCCCCCGATACCCCCCTGCTCTATGTCCTGCGCAACGACCTGCAACTGAACGGTCCCAAGTTCGGCTGCGGCCTCGGCGAGTGCGGGGCCTGCACCGTGCTGATGGATGGCGTCGCCACCCGCTCCTGCATCACCCCAGTGGAGGCCGCCGTGGGCCGCCAGGTGGTTACCCTCGAAGGACTCGGCGATGCCGCCCATCCGCATCCGCTGCAACAGGCCTTCATCGACGAACAGGCCGCCCAATGCGGCTACTGCATCAACGGCATGGTGATGACCGCCAAGGCGTTGCTGGATCGCAACCCGAACCCCAGCGACGGCGAGATCCGCCAGGAATTGGCCTACAACCTGTGTCGCTGCGGCACCCATGTGGAGATTCTCAAGGCCGTGCGGCGTGCCGCCGAGAGCCTGAAGGAGCGTCAGGAGGAGCACCCGGCATGAGCCTGGCCAATCCCTCGCGACGCGGCTTCCTCAAGGCCGGCGGCCTGCTGCTGGTCACCGTCAACCTGCCCGCCCCGCTACTCGCCCTCGCCGAGCAGGGCGCCACCGACCTGCCGCTGGACCAGGTCGACTCGTTCATCGCCATCGCCGCGGACGGCAAGGTCACCGCCTTCTGCGGCCACGTCGACCTTGGTACCGGCATCCGCACGGCACTGGCGCAGATCGTCGCCGAAGAGTTGGACGTCGCGTTCGAGCAGGTCGAGATGATCCTCGGCGACACCCGTCGCACACCGGACCAGGGGCCGACCATCGCCAGCGCCAGCATCCAGGTCAGCGCCGTGCCGCTGCGCCAGGCCGCCGCCGAAGCCCGGCGCTTCCTCCTGCGCCAGGCCGGAAGCCATTTCCCGGTGCATCCGGACAGCCTGCGCAGCGAAAACGGCCAGGTCTTCGCCGCCGCCAATCCGCAGCGACGGATCGGCTACGGCGAGTTGCTGCGAGGCCAGCGCTTCAACCTGAACATCGACGGCAAGGCGCCGCTCAAGCCGCGCAGCGAGTACCGCCTGGTCGGCAAGCCGGTGCGTCGGGTGGACATCCCGGCGAAGCTGACCGGCCAACTGACCTATGTCCACGACATGCGCCTGCCCGGCATGCTGCATGGGCGAGTGGTACGCCCGCCCTATACCGGCGCGGATGTCAGCGCCCCGCTCGGCAGCAGCCTGCTGGCGGTAGACGAAAGCTCGGTCGCCGGGCTGCCGGGGCTGGTCAAGGTGGTCGTGATCGGCGACTTCGTCGGCGTGGTCTGCGAACGCGAGGAGCAGGCGATCCGCGCCGCGCGCCAGCTCAAGGTGCGCTGGAAGGACTGGCAGGGCCTGCCGCCGCTGGAACCCGACCGGCTCGAGGACACGCTTCGCCGGCATCCGAAGAAGCCACGCACGCTGCACGACTCGCCCGGTCTCGAGCAGCACCTCGCGGGCATCGCCCGGCCGCTGTCGGCCACCTATGTCTGGCCCTACCAGTTGCATGCCTCCATCGGCCCTTCCTGCGCCCTCGCCGAGGTCGATGCGCAGCGCGCTCGCGTCTGGTCCGGCACGCAGAACCCGCACGACCTGCGCAACGACCTGGCCAGGCTGCTGCAGCGCGAGACCGGGGACATCGAGGTGATCCGCATGGAAGCCGCCGGCTGCTACGGACGCAACGGCGCCGACGACGTCAGCGCCGACGCCGTGCTCCTGGCGCAGGCAGTGGGCCGACCGGTACGGGTACAACTGATGCGCGAACAGGAACATGGCTGGGAACCGAAAGGCACCGCGCAACTGATCGAGGTCCGCGGCGGTCTCGACGAGCAAGGCCGGGTGGCGGCCTACGACTTCGCCACCTGCTACCCCTCCAACGGCGCGCCGACCCTGGCCCTGCTCCTCACCGGGCGGATCCCGGCCACCCCGCAGGTGGCCGACATGGGCGACCGCACCGCGATCCCGCAATACCGCTACCCGCGGATGCGGGTGGTGGCCAACGACGCCGCCCCCATCGTCCGCGCGTCCTGGATGCGCGGCGTCTCGGCGCTGCCGAACGTGTTCGCCCATGAGTCCTACGCCGACGAACTGGCGCACCTGGCCGGCATCGACCCCATCGCCTTCCGCCGCCGCTACCTGGACGACCAGCGCGCCCTGGCGCTGATCGACGCCCTGGTCGCCCGCGCCGGCTGGCAGCCACGCACCTCCCCCAACCCAGAGGCGCGCCGGGACGGCTTGCTGAAGGGACGCGGCTTCGCCTATGCGCGCTACTTCCACAGCAAGTTTCCCGGTTTCGGCGCCGCCTGGGCCGCCTGGATCGTCGACGTCGAGGTGAACCCGGAGAACGGCGCGGTGCGCGTCGCCAAGGTCTGGGTCGCCCATGACTGCGGGCAGATGGTCAATCCCGATGGGGTCAGGCACCAGGTCCACGGCAACGTCATCCAGTCCACCAGCCGGGTACTCAAGGAGTTCGCCACCTTCGACCGCCGCGGCGTCACCAGCCTGGAATGGGGCGGCTACCCGATCCTCGGCTTCCCCGAACTGCCGGAGATCGACGTGCTGCTGCTCGACCGCCCCGAGCAGCCACCGATGGGCGCTGGCGAGTCAGCCTCGGTGCCCAGCGCCGCGGCCATCGCCAATGCGATCTTCGACGCTACCGGAGCGCGCCTGCGACAGGTGCCGTTCACTCCGGAACGCGTACTCGCGGCGCTGCGCAGCGCGCAGGCCTGATCCTTTTCCCCGGGGCGCCGCGGCGCCCCGCGCAGTGGATGACTGACAGATGAAGAAGGCAACACGCATCGGCCTCTGGGCCTCCGGCAGCCTCGTCGCGCTCGCCGCCATCGCCCTCGGCTACGCCTGGCAACCGGCCATCGCGCCACTGGAAGGCACACCCGGTCCCTTCAGCGCCGAGCAGATCGCCCGCGGCGAACGCCTCGCCGCCCTCGGCGACTGCGCGGTCTGCCACACTCGCGAAGGCGGCCCGCGCAACGCCGGCGGACGGGCCTTGCCGACGCCGTTCGGGACGATCTACAGCAGCAACCTCACGCCGGATCGCGCGAGCGGCATCGGTGGCTGGTCCTACCCCGCCTTCGAGCGGGCCATGCGGCATGGCGTGGCCCGCGACGGCAGCTATCTGTATCCGGCGTTCCCTTACACCGCCTTCACCAGGACTCGCGACGAAGACCTGAAGGCCCTGTACGCCTACCTGATGAGCCAGCCGGCGGTGCACAGCGAAACGCCTGCCAACCAGTTGCCGTTCCCCTTCGACCAACGCCAGCTGATGGCCGGCTGGAACCTGCTGTTCCTGGAGCCCGGCGCCTACCGCGACGAGCCGACGCGCAACCAGCAATGGAACCGCGGCGCCTATCTCGCCGAAGGCCTCGGCCATTGCAGCGCCTGCCACTCGCCGCGCAACGCGCTCGGCGCGGAAAAGTCCGGCAGCGCGCACTTCGCCGGCGGCGAGGCGGAGGGCTGGACCGCGCCAGCCTTGAACGCCAGTTCGCCGGCGCCCATCGCCTGGAGCGAGGAGGCCCTCTACGCCTACCTCCGCCACGGCTATTCGGCCTACCACGGGGTCGCCAGCGGGCCGATGGCGCCAGTGGTCGGCGAAGGCCTGGCCAAGCAGTCGGACGAGGACCTGCGGGCCCTGGCCCATTACCTTGCGTCCTACGCCGCTGCCCCGGCCGGGGAAACCGATCAGCAACAGGCGCAACGCCTCGACCGGCAGGGCTACGGCCGCGTGCAACCGCCCAGCGGCAGCGGCGCGCGCCTGTTCGCCGGGGCCTGCCTGGCCTGCCATCATGACGGCGACGGGCCGCGCTTCTTCGGCGTGCGTCCATCCCTGGCGCTGAACAGCAATGTGCATGCGGACAGCCCGGACAACCTGCTGCGGATCATCCTCGACGGCATCCACAGCCCGGCCACCGGCGACCTCGGCTATATGCCCGGCTTCCGCCATAGCCTCGACGACCGGCAAGTCGCCGCCCTGGCCAACTACCTGCGCGAGCGTTTCGCCGGCAAGCCCGCCTGGCCGGACCTCGCGGCCAAGGCGGCAAGCCTGCGCCAACAGGCGGCGCCCTGAAGCATGCGGCTCAGTTGGGCAAGCGCAGGGAGCGGGCGAAGCAACCGGGGGTCTGGCCGAAATGACGCTGGAACAGGCTGATGAACGCCGAGGTGGAGTCGTAGCCAAGGTCGCTGGCCACCCGCGTCACGCTGGCGCCCTCCTCCAGCGCGGCGACCGCGTTGAGCAGACGCAGGCGCTGGCGCCACTCGCGAAACGACAACTGGGTCTGCTCGCGGAACAGCCGCGCCAGGGTCCGTCGGGAAGCCCCCACCAGTCCCGCCCAATCCGAGATGCCGCGCGGATCGGCGGGATCCGCCTGTAGCGCGTCGGTGATCCGGCGCAAGCGCGGGTCGCCAGGCAACGGCAGGTTCAGCGGCGCCTCGCGAAGGCGCCCGACCTCATCGGCGACCACCTGCATGAGACGCTCGGCCTCGCCACCCGGCGGATATTCACGGGGAAATTCCGCCGCCCGCAGTAACAGTTCGCGCAGCAGGCCGGACACCTCCAGTACCCGGCAACCGCCGGGCAGCGAACGATCCAGGTAGAGACTGCGGAACAGCACAGGGTTGCAAGCCTCCGCGGCGTGCCGGACGCGCGGCGGAATCCACAGCGCCCGCTGCGCCGGCACCAGATAGCTGTGCCGCTCGGTGCTGGCGCGCAAAGTGCCGCTGGCGGCGTACATCAGTTGGCCCCAGGGGTGGTCGTGCATCTCCACCCGGTGCCCGGCGGGCATCTCGAAGGCGCGCAGATACACCGCGCAGGGCAGGCTGCGGAATCGCGGCAGGTCGCGTTCTTGTCCCGTTTGCGGCATCGGTTGTCCCCATCCGTCGAGTGAGCGGTGCGTGGCCGATGGTAGCGTGTGGCTCCCCATAGACAAACCGGAGCCACGCCATGAGCAGTCATCGCCCGCAACATCGCCTGTCCGTTCCCGATATCCAGCGCCGCAAGGGTGCCGGCAGCCTGGTGGCGCTGACCGCCTACAGCACGCCCATGGCCCGCCTCCTCGATCCGCACGCCGACCTGCTGCTGGTCGGCGATTCGCTGGGCATGGTGCTCTATGGCATGCCCAGTACCCTGGGAGTGAGCCTGGAGATGATGGTCGCCCACACCCTGGCGGTGATGCGCGGCAGCCGGCGCGCCTGCGTGGTGGCCGACTTGCCGTTCGCCAGCTACCAGGAATCGCCCCGACAGGCGTTCCGCAACGCCGCACGCCTGCTGGCCGACAGCGGCGCCCAGGCGGTGAAGCTGGAAGGCGGTGAGGAAATGGAAGAAACCGTGGACTTTCTGGTACGCCGTGGCATACCGGTGCTCGCCCATATCGGCCTGATGCCGCAGCAGGTCAACGCCATGGGCGGCTTCAAGGCCCAGGGGCGTGACCCGGAAAGCGCCGAACGGGTACGCCGCGACGGCCTCGCCATGCAGCGCGGCGGCGCCTTCGCGGTGGTCATCGAAGGCGTAGGCGAGCCGCTGGCCCGTCGCCTTAGCGAAGAACTGGCGATCCCCTGCATCGGTATCGGCGCCTCGCCGGCCTGCGACGGCCAGGTACTGGTCAGCGAGGACCTGCTCGGGCTAAGCGGCGAACAGGTACCGCGCTTCGTCGAACGCTACGCGCGCCTCGACCGGGAAATCGACGAGGCGGCCCGGCGCTTCGCCGAGGACGTGCGCGAACGGCGCTTCCCCGAGGCCAGGCATTGCTTCGCCATGCGCGAGTGAGCCGGCGGTCTCAGGCGAAGACTTCCGCCAGCAGGTCGTCCATCGCCTGGAAGGCACGCTGGGAGGTCCTGGCGTCATAGTGCATCTTGCCCGGCACCTTGGCGTTCGGATCGGTGAAGGAATGCACCGCGCCGCCGTAGCTGGTGAGCTGCCAGTCGACGCCGGCATCGGTCATCTCCCTGGCGAAGGCCGGCAACTGCTCGCGCGGCACCAGCGGATCGGAGGCGCCGTCGAGGACCAGTACCGCGCCCTTGATATTCCTGGCATGCGCCGGGTCCGGCGTATCCAGGGTGCCATGGAAGGACACGAAGGCCTTCAGCTCGGCGCCGTCGCGAGCCAGCTCCAGCGCGCAGCAACCGCCGAAGCAGAAACCGAAGGCGGCCTGGCGGGTCGCATCGACAGCCGCGAGAGCCGCGAGCGCCTGTCCGCGCAAGGCCGCCAGCGCTGCCTGCATGCGCTTGCGCAGCAGGGCCCGGTCGTTCTTCAGCGGCATCATCGCCGCGCCCGCCTCGTCGCCGTTCTGCGGACGCACGTCCCTGCCGTAGAGGTCCGCGACCAGCACCACGTGCCCACGGCCGGCGACCTGCCGGGCGATGTCCAGCGCGGCGGCGCTCACGCCCATCCAGTTCGGCGCCATCAGCAGGCCCGGGCGCGGTCCCGCGTGGCTGGCGTCGTACACCAGTTGACCTTCGTACGGCTGCCCATCGATGTCGTAGGCGACCGGCTCTACACGAATCTCACTCATGGGTACTGCTCCTGCGAGAGTTGGAAAAGACAAAGCCCGCCGAAGCGGGCTTTGTCGGGGCTACTGCTTAAGCGGACAGCTCCACCAGCAGCTTGTTCAGTCGGCGTACGTAGGCGCCCGGATCCTTGAGGCTGTCCCCCGCGGCCAGGGCGGCCTGGTCGAAGAGAATATGCGACAGCTCGCCAAAGCGGTCCTCGTCCGGCTCCGCATCCAGCTTCTCGATCAGCGGATGCTGCGGGTTGATCTCGAAGATCGGCTTCGAGTCCGGCACTTTCTGCCCACTGGCCTCGAGGATCTGGCGCATCTGCAGGCCAAGGTCCTGTTCGCCGATGGCGAGGATCGCCGGCGAATCGGTCAGGCGGTGGGAGACGCGGACTTCGCTGACCTGCTCGTCGAGCACCTTCTTCAGGCGCTCGATCAGGCCTTCCTTGCTCTTGGCGACTTCTTCCTGGGCCTTCTTGTCCTCTTCCGAGTCCAGGCTGCCCAGGTCCAGGTCGCCGCGGGCGACATCGACGAACTGCTTGCCGTCGAACTCCGGCAGGTAGCTCATCAGCCACTCGTCGATGCGATCGGTGAGCAGCAGCACCTCGATGCCCTTCTTGCGGAAGACTTCCAGGTGCGGGCTGTTCTTCACCTGCGAGTAGCTCTCGCCGGTGAGGTAGTAGATCTTGTCCTGGCCTTCCTTCATCCGACCGATGTAGTCGGCCAGCGCTACGCTCTGCTCGCCCGAATCGTCGCCGGTGGAGGCGAAGCGCAGCAGGCCGGCGATCTTCTCCTTGTTGCCGAAGTCTTCCGCGGGGCCTTCCTTGAGGACCTGGCCGAAGTTCTTCCAGAAGGTCTTGTACTGCTCCGGCTCGTTCTTCGCCAGCTTCTCCAGCATGTCCAGCACGCGCTTGGTCAACGCCGACTTCATCGAGTCGATCACCGGATCCTTCTGCAGGATTTCCCGGGAGACGTTCAGCGACAGGTCGTTGGAGTCGACCACACCCTTGATGAAGCGCAGGTACAGCGGCAGGAACTCGTCGGCCTGGTCCATGATGAACACGCGCTGTACGTACAGCTTCAGGCCTCGTGGCGCCTCGCGATGGTACAGGTCGAACGGCGCGCGGCCCGGCACGTAGAGCAGCGAGGTGTATTCCAGCTTGCCTTCGACCTTGTTGTGGCTCCAGCTCAGCGGGTTCTCGAAGTCATGGGCGACGTGCTTGTAGAACTCCTGGTATTCCTCGTCCTTCACCTCGGCGCGCGGACGGGTCCACAGCGCGCTGGCGCGGTTGACCGTTTCCCATTCCGGCTCGGCCGGCTTGTCGGCCTCTTCGCCGTGGAATTCCTTGGGTAGCTCGATCGGCAAAGCGATGTGATCGGAGTATTTCTTGATCACGTTGCGCAGGCGCCAGCCATCGGCGAACTCCTCCTCGCCCTTTTTCAGGTGGAGGACGATGCGGGTGCCGCGCTCGGGCTTGTCGATGGTGGCGACGTCGAACTCGCCCTCGCCCTTCGACGACCAGTGCACGCCTTCGCTGGCCGGCTGGCCGGCGCGACGGGAGTAGACATCGACCTTGTCGGCGACGATGAAGGCGCTGTAGAAACCGACGCCGAACTGGCCGATCAGGTGCGAATCCTTCTTCTGGTCGCCAGACAAGTTCTTCAGGAAGTCGGCGGTCCCGGACTTGGCGATGGTGCCCAGGTGAGTCACCACATCCTCGCGGCTCATGCCGATGCCGTTGTCTTCCAGGGTGACGGTGTTGGCTTCCTTGTCGAAGCTGACGCGGATCTTCAGCTCGGCGCCGCCCTCGAGCAGCTCGGGATTGGCCAGGGCTTCGAAACGCAGCTTGTCGGCGGCGTCCGAGGCGTTGGAAATCAGTTCGCGGAGGAAGATTTCCTTGTTCGAATAGAGAGAATGAATCATCAGGTGAAGCAGTTGCTTCACTTCAGTCTGAAAGCCCAGTGTCTCTTTTTGGGTTTCCACGCTCATCGCTCCAAGCTCCATCAATGACATAAGCCGCGTACCACGGCGGATGTCCCCTAGGTGGGGCCTTCTTCCGGCTTTTCAAGCGCTTATGCGAAAAAACCGCGCACCGTCGTACGACGACTAGCGTTCGAGCAGTTCGAGACGGGCGATCTCCGCCGGGCGCAACAGGTAGCTCGCCTCCCCCGCACCGGGCATTTCCCGGCGGATCACCAGGCGCCCCTCGCTGTCGAGGCCGGTGAAACGGCCCTCGGCGATACGCCCGCGTACCGTAGTGGCCTTGACCAGGCGCTGGCTGTAGCGCTGCGGTTCGACCTGGACCAGCTCCAGGTCGAGGGTGGCGTTGCCCGGCGCCGGCAGCGCCTGCGGCTCGGACGGCGCTACCGCGGCCACGGTCGCAGGCTCCGCCGGCAAAGCGGGGAACGCGTCGCCGCGCACCGACCACTCCCGCCGGGCGTTCTTCTCCAGCGTCAGCTCCAGCACCTGAGTCTGGCCGGCCACCAGGGCCTCGATACGCAGCGGCCGCGCATGGCTGGCCGCGCGCCAGGACGGCGCCCGCACGAGGCTGACGTCGCGGCTGGCGAAGCGTCGCTGCAGATAGTCGCGCAAGACCAGGGCCAGGGTATCGTCGGAGTCGTAGCCCAGGTCGACCTTGCCGTGCCGATAGCGCAGCCGGTCGGTATACAGCTCGACGTGGCCGCTGAGGGTGGTCCGGTAGTCGCTCGGCAGGCTCAGGTGGAACTCGCCCTCCAGGCGGTTCGGCGCCTTGGGCCGCAGGTCCAGGTGCAAGGTATAGCCACGCAGGAGACGACGCGCCTCGGGCAGGTCCTGCTCCGGTTGCAGCCAGCTCAGCTCGACTTCTGGCAACGCGCCGCCGTCCTCGGGCAGCACGTCCAGGCGCAGCGCCCCGAGCGGCTGTGCCGGAAGGCGGATCTGCAGCTCGCGCTGGGCGTAGAAATCGTGCCCCTGGCGCAGGCTCAGCACGCCGCCGATCAACTCGCCGCTCTGCGGCGCGAAAGGCTTGCCGTTGAACTCCCCGCTGAGCGCGATGGCCAGTTCCGCCGGCGGCCTGGCCTCCGGCTTCAGCCAGCGCAGGCTGAGGATCGCCTCCAGTCGCGCAGCGTCGTGACTGGCCAGCAGCGCCAGGCCGACCACCAGCGGGATGCAACCCAGCGCGGCCAGCCCGACGCCCTTGCGCGCCGTACGCCAGTGCACGCCGATATAGGCCAGCGCCACCGGCGGGAAAAGGCTGCCGTAACCCCACAGCAGACCGGTACCGAAGGCCAGGACGATGACCCAGATATAGCCGGCGACCATCAGCAGCAGGCCGCCCAGAATCAGCAAGGCATCCATCGCGATATCCTCAGCCCACTTTCCGCAGCGTACGGCTCACGGCTCGTCCACCTTGAAATGCGCCCGCGCGGTGGCGATGGGCTCGCCCTGGGTGGTCTGCCAGGCGTTGATCGCGACGTTCGCCACCCGTCGCCCCTGGCGCCAGACCTGGCATTGCGCGTAGGTATCGCGGAAGTGCCCGGCACGCAGGTAATCGATGGAGAAATCGATGATCTTCGGCAGGTGCGGAATGCTCATGAAAGTCAGCAGGTGCAACATCGCCGCATGCTCCATGAAGCCGGCGATCACACCGCCATGGATGGCCGGCAGGGTCGGGTTGCCGATGTTGTCCTTGTTCGCCGGCAGGCGGAAGACCATGTCGTCGCCCAGGCGCAGGCATTCGATGCCGAGCAGCTTGGCGTACGGGATCAGCTCCACCAGCGGGCTGTAGTCGTTGTTCCGGCGCGCGTCGCGGACCAGTTGCTCGAGGCTGGTCGGGCTCATGCCGCACCTCCCTGCGCGGCCGGCCTGGCCGCCCCGGAGCGAGCCGAACCGCCCATGCGCATGAAGGCGCCGACGACATGGGCGATGGGCTGGCTCGGATCGTCCTGGTAGGCGAAGCCGCGGGTGAAGATCACGTTCGGCGTGACCCGGTAGCACTCGGCGAAGCCATAGACATCCTTGTGCGGTTCGGCGGGATGCATATAGTCGATGCGCAGGTCGAGCGTCGGGCAGATCTCGAAGTCCGGCAGCACGCAGACCGTGGAAATACCGCAGGTGGTGTCCATCAGGGTGGTGATCGCGCCGCCGTGGACGACCCCGCTTTCCGGGTTGCCGATGATCGCCTGGCTGTAGGGCAGGCGCAGGGTCAGTCCTTTCTCGTCGGCGGCCTCGACCGTCAACCCCAGCACCTGGCAATGACGCAAGGCCGAGAGAAAGCGCCGGGCGCGCTCGAGGAGAGGATTTTCCGACATGACGGCGACCTTGCTGGGAGTTTTCTGGAGGGCGAATCATACCCTGCCGCCAAAGCCCCGGCAGCCGGGGTTTTGGACATAACGATCGAAATAGTCGAAGTGTGTGGAACTTCACGCCAGCGCAAATGTTCAAAGGGCTACAACGAGGAAAGCCGCACATGGAGGCTAAACGATGAAAAAGACCGTAACTCTTGCCCTGCTGCTCGCTGCCAGCCTTGGCCTGGCCGCTTGCGACAAGAAAGAGGAAGACAAGGCAGCGGCCCCGGCAGCTCCGGCTACCGAGACCCAGCCGAGCGCTCCGGCTACTCCCCCTGCCGAGCCCAGCGCCCCGGCGCCGTCGAGCGACACTCCGGCAACCCCGCAGACTCCGGCACCGACTCCGGAGCAACCGCAACAGAACCAGCAATAAGTTCTCGTTGACGTACCCTGAAAGAGCCCGCGCAAGCGGGCTTTTTCATGCCAGGGATTCAGCCTCTGGGCACCTCGCCCTCGCCTTCCCGCGGGCTTTCGGCGATTGCGGTCTCGGTGTAGACCATCACCTCCAGCACGTCCGAATGGAATTCGCGGCGATACAGGACCAGCACCACGCCGGCCGTCACCAGCATGAAGAACCAGGAGTTGATGAACCAGGCGAGCATGGCCAGGCCGAAATAGTACGAGCGCAAGCCGAAGTTGAACTGGTTGGCCGCCAGCGAGATGACCCGGGCGGCACGCTCGGCAAAGGATTTGCGCTCCAGCTCGCCGACGTTGCGCTCGCCGATCATCGGTGCCGAGCCGACCAGGATCGCCGCGAAGTTGTACTGGCGCATGCACCAGCTGAAGGTGAAGAAGGCATAGACGAAGACCACTGCCAGGCACAGCAGCTTCAGTTCCGACAGTCCCCGGCTGGCCTCCTCCACGAACGGCAGGTCGGCCAGTACCGAGACGGCGCGGTCGGTGGAGCCCAGCAGGGTGAGGATGCCGGCGAGGATGATCAGCGTGCTGGAAGCGAAGAACGACGCGTTGCGCTCCAGGTTGCCGATCACGCTGGCGTCGGCGATACGGTTGTCACGCAGCAGCAGCCGGCGCATCCAGTCCTCCCGGTAGAGGTGCAGGACGCTAGCCAGGCAGGCGGTGTCGCGGCCCTTCCAGGTGGCGTAGCGGGTGTAGCCCACCCAGCAGAACAGGAACCAGAGCGCCGCCAGCAGGTGTTGCGGCAGGTGCCCGTTGAAAATGCCGAGTTCGGCGGTCATGAAAACTCCCTCTTGAGCCGGCCGGGAATCGCCCCGCCGTTGTTTCGCGCCGTTGGGACGCCGCTCGCCGCGGCCAGGACACGACTTTCGTCGGCTCATGAAAAAGGCCGCCCGGAGGCGGCCTTCCTGGGGTTCGCCTGACGTCTCAGGCGACCGCTTCGCGCGGCTTGCCCAGCAGCCGATCGCAAACGACTGCCAGGACCAGCGCAATGGATACCGGCAGCAGCCAGCCAAGGCTCTGATCGGCGAGCGGGAGCTTGGCGAAGACGTCCGGCACCCACCCGTTCAGCTTGGCCGCCCCCAGCCCGTCGACGATGCCGAAGAGCAGCGCGACGATCATCACCGGCACGAACACCCGCGGGGCCGACACCCAGAGCCGGTCGAACAGGCTCAGGGCGATCAGCACGATGGCGAGCGGATAGAGTCCCACCAGAACCGGTACCGAAAGGCTGATCAACTGGGTCAGTCCCTGGTTGGCGACCAGCAGGCTGAACAGCGAGAACACGATCACCACCGTCTTGTACGAAACCGGCAGCAGGTCGCTGAAGAACTCGCCGCACGCCGTGATCAGCCCTACCGCCGTGGTCAGGCAGGCCAGGGTGATGACCACCGCCAGCAACAGGCTGCCGGAAACGCCAAAGGTCTGCTGCACATAGGCGGTGAGGATCTGTACGCCATTCTGGGCGTCGCCGGCGATGCCCTGGCTGGTGGCGCCAAGATAGAACAGCGCCAGGTAGACCAGGGACAGGCCGGTGGCGGCGATGATCCCGGCGATCATGGAATAGCGCGTGACCAGCCGGCTGTCGCTGATGCCGCGGTCGCGAATGGCGGTGGCGATGACGATACCGAAGACCAGGGCACCGAGGGTATCCATGGTCAGGTAGCCCTGCAGGAAACCCTGCACCAGGGGCGCGCTCTGGTACTCGCCGGAACTGCTGCCGATCGCTCCCGCCGGCGCGAAGATCGCCGCGCCGCCAAGAACCAGCAGGGCCGACAGCAGCACCGGCGTGATGACCTTTCCGACCCGGTCGACAAGGCGACCCGGGTTCAGCACCAGGAACAGAACCACGGAGAAGTAAGCGACGGTATAGACGAGCAACGGCGCGCCGCCGTCCCCGGTGAAAGGCGCGACGCCCATCTCGAAGGACACCACGGCTGTACGCGGGGTGGCGAACAGCGGGCCGATGGCAAGATAGACGGCGATGGCGAACGCCACTCCCGCGCGCCGCCCGATCGGCTGGGTCAGGCGGCCAATACCGCCTCCGACCCGGGCCAGGGCGACCACCGTCAGCAACGGCAGGCCGACACCGGTAAGGAGGAAGCCGAAAGCCGCGCTCCATACGTGTTCGCCCGCCGCCATGCCGGCACTGGGAGGAAAGATGATGTTACCCGCGCCGAGAAAAAGCGCGAACGTCATGAAGCCAAGGGCGAGCAGGTCGAACCCTTTCAAATGAGTCATAGGAGGATGTACCACTGGCAGAAGTCTCGGTTGTTCGGGGTTTCCCTTTGGGGGTGTTAGGAAACATCGTCCTTCCGGATGAGGAGGACCGGTCAAGCCGCCCGACCCCTTTTGAGGGCCATGTGGCGCTATAGCTGCAGGCGCGCTGGCCTGCGGGATGATGCGTGGCGCGCCCGGGGTTTTGTCGGACACGAACCGTTGGCAATGATAGCGCATCGCGGCAACATTCGTTTGACGGATGCGATAGAACGACGAAGGCCACCGCTGTGAGGCGGTGGCCTTCGTCCTGGAACTCAGAAAACCCGGGAAATCAGGCCTTCTTCACTTCCCAACCGGTCAGCTCGGCCAGGGCCTTGCCGATGTCGGCCAGGGAACGCACGGTCTTCACACCGGCGTCCTGCAGGGCGGCGAACTTCTCGTCCGCGGTGCCCTTGCCGCCGGAGATGATGGCGCCGGCGTGGCCCATGCGCTTGCCCGGAGGGGCAGTCACGCCAGCGATGTAGGACACCACCGGCTTGGTCACGTTGGCCTTGATGAAGGCCGCGGCTTCTTCTTCGGCGGAACCGCCGATCTCGCCGATCATGACGATGGCTTCGGTCTGCGGATCTTCCTGGAACAGCTTCAGGATGTCGATGAAGTTGGAGCCCGGGATCGGGTCGCCGCCGATGCCCACGCAGGTGGACTGGCCGAAGCCGGCGTCGGTGGTCTGCTTCACGGCTTCGTAGGTCAGGGTGCCGGAACGCGACACGATGCCTACCTTGCCCGGCAGGTGGATGTGACCCGGCATGATGCCGATCTTGCACTCGCCGGGAGTGATCACGCCCGGGCAGTTCGGGCCGATCAGGCGTACGCCCAGCTCGTCGCACTTGACCTTGGCGTCCAGCATGTCGAGGGTCGGGATGCCTTCGGTGATGCAGACGATCAGCTTGATGCCGCCGAATGCCGCTTCCAGGATCGAGTCCTTGCAGAACGGAGCCGGAACGTAGATGACCGAGGCTTCGGCGCCGGTGGCTTCCACGGCTTCCTTGACAGTGTTGAACACCGGCAGGCCGAGGTGGGTGGTGCCGCCCTTGCCGGGGGTCACGCCGCCGACCATCTTGGTGCCGTAGGCGATGGCCTGTTCGGAGTGGAAGGTGCCCTGGCTACCGGTGAAGCCTTGGCAGATGACTTTGGTGTCTTTGTTGATCAGGACGCTCATTACTTACCCTCCGCGGCCTTGACGACTTGCTGGGCAGCGTCGGTCAGGCTGGTTGCCGCGATGATGTTCAGGCCGCTTTCGGCCAGGACCTTGGCACCCAGTTCAGCGTTGTTGCCTTCCAGGCGGACGACAACCGGAACCTTCACGCCGACTTCTTTGACGGCGCCGATGATGCCTTCGGCGATCATGTCGCAACGCACGATGCCGCCGAAGATGTTCACCAGGACAGCCTTCACGTTGCTGTCGGACAGGATGATCTTGAACGCTTCGGTCACGCGCTCCTTGGTCGCACCGCCGCCAACGTCGAGGAAGTTGGCCGGCTTGCCGCCGTGCAGGTTGACGATGTCCATGGTACCCATGGCCAGGCCGGCGCCGTTGACCATGCAGCCGATGTTGCCTTCCAGCGCGACGTAGTTCAGCTCCCACTTCTGCGCATGGGCTTCACGGGCATCGTCCTGGGACGGGTCGTGCATGGCGCGCAGCTTCGGCTGACGGTACAGGGCGTTGCTGTCGATGTTGATCTTGGCATCCAGGCAGTGCAGGTTGCCGTCTTTCTTGATCACCAGCGGGTTCACTTCCAGCAGGGCCAGGTCGTAGTCCTGGAACAGCTTCGCCAGGCCGACGAAGATATGGGTGAACTGCTTGATCTGGTCGCCCTTCAGGCCCAGCTGGAAGGCCAGCTCGCGGCCCTGGTACGGCTGCGCGCCGACCAGCGGGTCGATGGTGGCCTTGAGGATCTTCTCGGGAGTGTCGTGGGCGACCTTCTCGATGTCCACGCCACCTTCGGTGGAAGCCATGAACACGATGCGGCGGCTGGAACGATCGACGACGGCGCCGAGGTACAGCTCCTTGTCGATGTCGGTGCAGGACTCCACCAGGATCTTGCTGACCGGCTGGCCGTTGGCGTCGGTCTGGTAGGTCACCAGGTTCTTGCCCAGCCACTGCTGGGCGAACGCCTTGGCGTCCTCTTTGCTCTTCACCAGCTTCACACCGCCCGCTTTACCGCGGCCGCCGGCGTGCACCTGAGCTTTGACGACCCACTCGTTGCCGCCGATCTTGTCGCAGGCTTCTGCGGCCTCTTCGGGGGTGTCTACGGCAAAGCCCTTGGATACAGGCAGGCCGTATTCAGCGAACAGCTGCTTACCCTGATATTCGTGGAGATTCATGCTTGTCTACCGTTATTCGTCTAGGTATTGCGCATTTCGGCGGAGCGCTCGTGGCACCCCACCACCTGTGACCGTCGCTTCGCGAACCACCCGGCTCGCGAAAAAACAGTCCGGCGGCATACGCCCGCGGCCACCTCGCAACGGTCGCCGGCGCTCACCCGCCGTGGTTCTTCTGAAAGTCTGCCGCCTGCGTCATCCCGACGCAGGCGGCAAACCGTGGATTCTACAGAACCCGGACCCGACAAGGCCAGGAACCTGTCCTGGCCTGACGGACGACGCGTCCCGCGTCGCTGTGACGCCCCTGGCGTGAACCGGGGCGTCGGATCACTCAGCGCTTCTTGCGGTTGGCGATGTGGATGGCATGGCCATTCACCGCCAGGGCAGCTTCGTGCAGGGCTTCGGACAGCGTCGGGTGGGAGAAGACCATCATGCCCAGGTCTTCGGCGCTGGTGCCGAATTCCATACCGATCGCGCCTTGCTGTACCAGCTCGGCGGCGCTCGGGCCGATCACGTGGACGCCCAGGACGCGGTCGGTCTTCGCATCGGCGATGACCTTGACCAGGCCGGTGGTGTCGTTGGCAGCCATCGCGCGACCGCTGGCGGCGAACGGGAAGGTGCCGACGTTGACTTCGACGCCCTCGGCCTTGAGGGTCTGCTCGGTCTTGCCGACCCAAGCGATTTCCGGGTGGGTGTAGATGACCGACGGGATCAGGTCGTAGTTCATCTGCGCCTTGTGGCCGGCGATGCGCTCGGCGACCATCACGCCCTCTTCCGAGGCCTTGTGCGCGAGCATCGCGCCGCGAACCACGTCACCGATGGCGAAGACGCCCGGAACGCTGGTCTTGCAGTGGTCGTCGACGTAGATGAAGCCACGCTCGTCCAGGGTCACGCCGCTGTCGGCGGCCAGCAGGTCGGTGGTCACCGGGCGACGGCCGACCGCGACGATCAGCTTGTCGAAGGTTTCCTTCTGCTCGCCGTTGGCATCGGTGAAGGTCACGGTGACCTGCTTCTTCTTCACTTCCGAAGCGGTCACGCGGGCGCCCAGGCGAATGTTCAGGCCTTGCTTGGTCAGGACCTTCAGGGCTTCCTTGGCGATCTGCTCGTCGGCAGCCGGGAGGAACTTGTCCAGGGCTTCCAGCACGGTCACCTCGGCACCCAGGCGGGCCCATACCGAACCCAGCTCCAGGCCGATGACGCCGGCGCCGATCACACCCAGCTTCTTCGGCACGGCCTGGAATTCCAGGGCGCCGGTGGAGTCGACGATGATGTCGTCGGTCAGCGGGGCCGGCGGGATCTCCACCGGGCGGGAGCCGGAAGCGATGATCACGTTCTCGGCTTCCAGGACCTGGGTCTTGCCGTCCAGACCGGTCACTTCCACCTGCTTGTTGGCCAGCAGCTTGCCGTGGCCTTCGAAGGAGGTCAC
This sequence comes from Pseudomonas sp. CP-1, assembly GCF_021213715.1. NCBI lineage: Bacteria > Pseudomonadati > Pseudomonadota > Gammaproteobacteria > Pseudomonadales > Pseudomonadaceae > Pseudomonas > Pseudomonas sp. CP-1. The sequence continues at coordinate 178,557 of NZ_JAJQKY010000004.1, read as the reverse complement.
GCCGTTGGCCTTGAACAGGGTAGCGATGCCGCCGGTCAGGTTCTTGACGATGTTGGCCTTGCGCGCAACCATCGCCGGAACGTCGATGGTGACGCCCTTGGCTTCGATACCATGGACTTTGAAGGCCTCTTTGGCCTCATGGTACTTGTAGGAGCTGTCCAGCAGCGCCTTGGACGGGATGCAGCCAACGTTCAGGCAGGTACCGCCGAGCGCCACCTTGCCTTCCTTGCCGATGTACTTCTCGATGCAGGCGGTCTTCAGACCCAACTGGGCAGCGCGGATGGCGGCAACGTAACCGCCGGGGCCGGCACCAATCACTACCACGTCGAATTTCTGGCTCATATCTCAATCCTTATTCGGGTGAAACCGGACGGCCCCACGAGGGGGCCGCCGTGAAGAGAAACGCTAAATCAGACGTCCAGCAGCAGGCGAGCCGGATCTTCCAGCAGGTCCTTGATCGCCACCAGGAAGCTCACCGCTTCCTTGCCGTCGATCAGACGGTGGTCGTAGGACAGCGCCAGGTACATCATCGGCAGGATCACCACCTGGCCGTTCACGGCCATCGGGCGCTCCTGGATCTTGTGCATGCCGAGGATGGCGGTCTGCGGCGGGTTGACGATCGGGGTCGACAGCAGGGAACCGAACACGCCACCGTTGGAGATGGTGAAGGTGCCGCCGGTCATGTCTTCGATGGTCAGTTTGCCTTCCTTCGCCTTCTTGCCGAAGTTGGCGATGCCGCCCTCGATCTCGGCCAGGCTCATGAACTCGGCGTTACGCAGTACCGGAACCACCAGGCCGCGGTCGCTGGAAACGGCAACGCCGATGTCCTGGTAGCCGTGGTAGACGATGTCGTTGCCGTCGATGGAAGCGTTGACCCCCGGGAAGCGCTTCAGCGCCTCGGTGGCGGCCTTGACGAAGAAGGACATGAAGCCCAGGCGCACGCCGTTGTGCTTCTTCTCGAACAGGTCCTTGTACTTCGAACGCAGGTCCATGATCGGCTTCATGTTGACCTCGTTGAAGGTGGTCAGCATGGCCATGGCGGACTGCGCCTCGACCAGGCGCTCGGCGACCTTGGCCCGCAGGCGGGTCATCGGCACACGCTTCTCGACACGGTCGCCGGCGGCGAAGATCGGCGCCTCGGCAGCCGGGGCAGCAGGCTTGGCCGGGGCGGCCGGGGCGTTCTTCTTCGCTTCGACCGCAGCGACCACGTCTTCCTTGGTCACGCGACCGCCCTTGCCGGTGCCGGCGATGCTGTTCGGATCGATACCGGCCTCCTCGGCCAGCTTGCGCGCGGCCGGGGACAGGATGGCGTCGTCGCCGCCAGCGGCGGCCGGAGCGGCGGCCTGGGCAGCCGGAGCGGCGGCGGGCGCAGCGGCAGCCGGAGCGGCCGGAGCGGCGGCGCCGCCTTCGTTCAGCTTGCCGAGCAGCTCGTTGCTCAGAACGGTGTCGCCTTCGTTCTTGATGATCTCGGCCAGCACGCCGTCAGCCTCGGCGAGAACCTCGATGACCACCTTGTCGGTCTCGATGTCGACGATCAGTTCGTCACGCTTGACCGCTTCGCCCGGCTTCTTGTGCCAGGTGGCGACGGTGCCGTCGGCGACCGATTCCGGGAAGGTTGGGGCTTTGATTTCGATAGCCATTGTGTGCGTTTCCTTAAATTCGGTTTCTTCAGCGCGTAGGCGTTAAACAGTAAAGGCGTCTTGCAGCAGTTTTTCCTGCTGCTCGGCGTGCATCGAGGCGTAGCCGCAAGCCGGAGCAGCGGAGCCTTCGCGGCCGGCGTACTCGAGATTGAGGCCCTTCTTGTGCGCGGCGATGACACGACGCATGTGATGCTGGCTGCAGAACCAGGCGCCCTGGTTCATCGGCTCTTCCTGGCACCAGACGATGTGCTTGAGGTTCTTGTAGGGAGCCAGAACTTCCGCCAGGTCGTCTTCCGGGAACGGATACAACTGCTCGATACGGACGATCGCGGTATCTTCGCGGCCTTCCGCGCGACGCTTCTCCAGCAGGTCGTAGTACACCTTGCCGCTGCACAGCACGACGCGGTCGACCTTCTTCGGATCCAGGCTGTCGATTTCCGGGATCACGGTCTGGAAGGAACCGTTGGCCAGATCTTCCAGGGTCGAGATGGCGAGCTTGTGACGCAGCAGGGACTTCGGCGTCATCACCACCAGCGGCTTGCGCAGCGGGCGGATCACCTGACGGCGGAGCATGTGGTAGACCTGAGCCGGGGTGGTCGGCACGCAGACCTGGATGTTCTGCTCGGCGCAGAGCTGCAGGTAGCGCTCCAGGCGCGCGGAGGAGTGTTCCGGACCCTGCCCCTCATAGCCGTGCGGCAGCAGCATGGTCAGGCCGCAGAGTCGGCCCCATTTGCTTTCGCCACTGGTGATGAACTGGTCGATGACCACCTGGGCGCCGTTGGCGAAGTCGCCGAACTGGGCTTCCCAGATCACCAGCGAATTCGGCGTGGTGGTGGCGAAACCGTATTCGAACGCCAGCACGGCCTCTTCCGAAAGGAAGGAATCGTAGATATCCAGGCGCGGCTGGCCATCGAACAGATTGGCCAGCGGTACGTAGACCGAGTCGTCCTTCTGGTTGTGCAGCACCGCGTGACGGTGCGAGAAGGTGCCACGGCCGACGTCCTGGCCGGTCATCCGTACCGGATGGCCTTCGAACAGCAGGGTCGCGTAGGCCAGGGTCTCGGCGAAGCCCCAGTTGATCGGCAGGCCACCGGCCGCCATCTTCTGGCGATCTTCGTAGATCTTCGAAACCTGGCGCTGAACCACGAAGCCTTCCGGCACTTCCAGCATCTTGCTGGACAGTTCCTGCAGGGTCTTCAGGTCGAAGCGGGTGTCGTGACGCGCGGTCCAGGCATGGCCCAGGTACGGACGCCAGTCGACGAACAGTTCCTTGTTGGGCTCCTTGACCAGGCTCTTCACCACGTGCAGGCCGTTGTCCAGGGCGTCGCGGTAGTCGTCGATCTTCGACTGAACCTGCTCGGCGCTGAGCACGCCGGCGTTCACCAGGGCGTCGGCGTACAGCTCGCGGGTAGTACGCTGCTTGGCGATCTGCTGGTACATCAGCGGCTGGGTGCCGCTCGGCTCGTCCGCCTCGTTGTGGCCACGGCGACGGTAGCAGACCAGGTCGATGACCACGTCACGCTTGAACTGCATGCGATAGTCGACGGCCAGTTGGGTGACGAACAGCACGGCTTCGGGATCGTCGCCGTTGACGTGGAAGATCGGCGCCTGAATCATCTTCGCCACGTCGGTGGCGTACTCGGTGGAACGCGCATCGTCCTGGCGGCTGGTGGTGAAGCCGACCTGGTTGTTGATCACCAGGTGGATGGTGCCACCGGTCTTGTAGGCGCGGGTCTGCGACATCTGGAAGGTTTCCATGACCACGCCCTGCCCCGCGAAGGCGGCATCGCCGTGGATGGAAATCGGTACCACCTTGTCGCCGGAGCTGTCCTTGCGACGGTCCTGGCGGGCACGAACGGAACCCTCGACCACCGGGGAAACGATCTCCAGGTGGGACGGGTTGAACGCCAGCGCCAGGTGGACTTCGCCGCCGCTGGTCATCACGTTCGAGGAGAAGCCCTGGTGGTACTTCACGTCACCGGAGCCCAGCTCGACGATCTTCTTGCCTTCGAACTCGTCGAACAGGTCGCGCGGGTTCTTGCCCAGGGTGTTGACCAGGACGTTCAGGCGACCGCGGTGGGCCATGCCGATGACGATTTCCTTGGCGCCGTAGGAACCGCAGCGCTGGATGATCTCGTCGACCATCGGGATCAGGCTTTCGCCGCCTTCCAGGCCGAAACGCTTGGTGCCCGGGTACTTGGTGCCCAGGTACTTCTCCAGGCCTTCGGCCGCGGTCAGGCGCTCGAGCAGGTGCGCACGCGCCTCGGCGGAGAAGCCGGGACGGCCACGCACGCTTTCCAGGCGCTGGAGGAACCACTTGCGCTGCTCGGAATCGACGATGTGCATGAACTCGGCGCCGAAGGTACCGCAATAGGTGCTCTTCAGGCTGTCGACGATTTCACGCAGGGTCGCCTCTTCCTTGCCGATGTAAAGCTCACCGGTGCGGAAAGTGGTGTCCAGGTCGGCACCCGTCAGACCGTAGTGGTCGATCGACAGGTCGGCAGGCGCGGGACGCTGCCACAGGCCGAGCGGGTCGAGGGTGGAAGCCTGGTGGCCGCGGAGACGGTAAGCGTGAATGAGACGAAGGACTTCGACCTGCTTCTTCTCGTGCTCGCTGCTCACGCTACCGGCGGAAACCGGCTGGGCACGGCGCTGGTTCTTGGCCAGCAGGACGAAATGATCGCGCACTGTGGAGTGCGAGACGTCGGGGGCGGGATTACCATCGGCGGGAAGCTTCTGGAAATACGTGCGCCACTCTTCTGGCACAGCGTTAGGGTCGTGCAGGTAGAGCTCGTAGAGCTCTTCGACGTAGGCAGCGTTACCACCGGATAGATGGGCACTGTTCCACATCCGCTGCATTACGCTTTCGTGCATGCTAGGTCACCCTCGGTAAGGGGACAACCACCTGGCGAAACCTTGAAGGCTCCGAAGTCCTCAGGCAGCGACATCGGTATGGCCACTACAGATCCCGCAGATAGTCCGGGTACCAGCCCGGATGCCCCTGCTGGTCATATTTTTCAAATCTGGGCCATGGCTTTGTGAGCTTGGCCCGCTTAGTTGCTGCGACGCCGGAAGAACTCCGGCGCCACAGGTGTTGCTAGGTACAACTCATATAACAACTGCGAGAGGATCAGGTTCCGCTCTGCAGCAGCATATTACGCACGTGGCCGATCGCCTTGGTCGGGTTCAGACCCTTCGGGCAAACGTTCACGCAGTTCATGATTCCGCGGCAGCGGAACACACTGAACGGGTCGTCCAGCGAAGCCAGGCGCTCTTCGGTCTTGGTGTCACGGCTGTCGGCCAGGAAACGATAGGCTTGCAGCAGTGCGGCCGGACCGAGGAACTTGTCGGGGTTCCACCAGAAGGACGGGCAGGAGGTCGAGCAGCAGGCGCACAGGATGCACTCGTACAGACCGTCCAGCTTCTCGCGCTCTTCCGGGGTCTGCAGACGCTCGATGGCCGGGGCCGGCGTATCGTTCTGCAGGAACGGCTTCACCTTCTCGTATTGCTTGTAGAAGATGCTCATGTCCACGACCAGGTCACGAATGACCGGCAGGCCAGGCAGCGGACGGATCACCAGCTTGCCGCCCTTCAGGCCGGCGGCCGACAGCGGGGTGATGCAGGCCAGGCCGTTCTTGCCGTTGATGTTCATGCCATCGGAGCCGCAGACGCCTTCACGGCAGGAACGACGGTAGGAGAAGCCCTCGTCCTGTTCCTTGATCAGCGCCAGCACGTCGAGGACCATCACGTCCTTGCCGTTGGTGTCGACCTGGAAATCCTGCATGTACGGCGCAGCATCTTTGTCGGGGTTGTAACGATAAACACTCACTTGCAACATGGCGGGCACCCTTAGTAAGTCCGAACCTTGGGTTCGAATGCCGGAACGGTCTTCGGCGCGAAGTTGACGGAACGCTTGGATACGCGCTTCTCACCCGGGAAGTACAGGGTGTGGCACAGCCAGTTCTCGTCGTCGCGCTCCTCGAAGTCTTCACGGGCGTGGGCGCCACGGGACTCCTTGCGGTGCTCGGCCGCGATCGCGGTGGCCTCGGCCACCTCGAGGAGGTTTTGCAGTTCCAGCGCTTCGATGCGCGCGGTGTTGAATGCCTGGCTCTTGTCGTTGATCTTGACGTTGGCGATACGCTCGCGCAGGTCGGCCAGCTGGGCGATGCCCTTCTGCATGTACTCGCCGGTGCGGAACACACCGAAGTAGTTCTGCATGCAGCTTTGCAGCTCGCGCTTGAGCGGAGCGACTTCTTCGCCGCTGGTGCGCTCGTTCACGCCGTTCAGGCGCTTGAAGGAGGCTTCCAGGTCGCTCTCGGAAGCGCCGCGGGCGTCGATGCCCTCTTTCAGCGCTTTTTCCAGGTGCAGACCGGCGGCACGGCCGAATACCACCAGGTCGAGCAGCGAGTTGCCGCCCAGGCGGTTGGCGCCGTGTACCGATACGCAGGCCACTTCGCCCACGGCGAACAGGCCTTCGACGATCTGGTCGTTGCCGTTGGCGTCCTGGGTGATGGCCTGGCCATGGATGTTGGTGGCAACGCCGCCCATCATATAGTGGCAGGTCGGGATCACCGGGATCGGCGCGACGACCGGGTCGACGTGGGCGAAGGTCTTGGACAGTTCGCAGATGCCAGGCAGGCGGCTGTGCAGGACTTCCTCGCCGAGGTGGTCGAGCTTCAGCAGCACGTGGTCCTTGTTCGGGCCCACGCCGTTGCCGGCCAGGACTTCCTTGACCATGGAACGGGCGACCACGTCGCGGCCGGCCAGGTCCTTCGCGTTCGGCGCATAACGCTCCATGAAGCGCTCGCCGTGGGCGTTGATCAGGTAACCGCCTTCGCCGCGGCAACCTTCGGTGACCAGTACACCGGCGCCGGCGATGCCGGTCGGGTGGAACTGCCACATCTCGATGTCCTGCACCGGCACGCCGGCACGCAGGGCCATGCCCACGCCATCACCGGTGTTGATCAGCGCATTGGTGGTGGAGGCGTAGATACGGCCGGCACCGCCAGTAGCCAGGACCACGGCCTTGGAACGGATGTAGACGGTCTCGCCGGTCTCGATGCAGATGGCGATGATGCCGACCACCGCGCCGTCCTGGTTCTTCACCAGGTCGACCGCGTACCACTCGTTGAGGAACGAGGTGCCATTCTTCAGGTTGGCCTGGTACAGGGTGTGCAGCAGCGCGTGGCCGGTACGGTCGGCGGCGGCGCAGGTACGGGCGGCCTGGCCACCCTTGCCGAAGTCCTTGGACTGGCCGCCGAACGGACGCTGGTAGATGCGGCCGGTTTCGGTACGGGAGAACGGCAGGCCCATGTGCTCGAGCTCGAACACGGCCTCGGGGCCGACGGAACACATGTATTCGATCGCGTCCTGGTCACCGATGTAGTCGGAGCCCTTGACGGTGTCGTACATGTGCCAACGCCAATCGTCGTTCGGGTCGGCCGAAGCGATGGCGCAGGTGATGCCACCCTGTGCGGATACGGTGTGGGAACGGGTCGGGAAGACCTTGGTCACCACGGCGGTCTTGTGGCCGCCCTGGGCCAGTTGCAGCGCGGCACGCATGCCGGCGCCACCGCCACCGACGATGATGGCGTCAAAGGAAAGTGTACGAATGCTAGCCATGGATCACATACCCCAAAGAATCTGCACACCCCAGACGAAGAATGCGAACATCGCCATGCCGCAAACCGCCTGGAAGAGGAAACGCACGACTGTCGCCGCCTTGCCGAGAGCCATCGAAGTCAGGTAGTCGGTGGAGATGGTCCACATACCGACCCACGCATGGACGCTCAGGGCAACCAGGGTCAACAGGCTGAAGATGCGCATCCAACCCTGCGAGAACAGGCCGTGCCAGTCCGCGTAGGAAATGTTGGGGTGAGCAATGAGGTAGCCCAGCAGGAAAATGACATAAGCCGCGAGAACGACCGCGGAAACGCGCTGAGCCATCCAGTCGTAGAGGCCGGAGCGCGAGAAGTTTGTGACGTTAGTTACCATACCCATACCCCCGCCAGAACGATCAGCACCACCGCGATGGCGATGACGATTTTGGAGCCACGCTTACCGCCTTCCAGCGTCTCGCCGACGCCAGCGTCCATGACCAGGTGGCGAACACCGGCCACCAGGTGGTACAGCAGCGCAGACAGCAGGCCCCAGATCACCAGCTTGGCCAGGGGACTGGTCAGGCACGCCTTCACCTGCTCGAAGCCTTCTTCCGAACTCAGCGACTTGTCGAGCGCGAACAGCAGCACGGCAATACCGAGGAACAGGATGACGCCAGAGATACGGTGGAGAATGGACGTGTAAGCGGTGACAGGGAGTTTGATGGTCCTTAGGTCTAGGTTTACAGGTCGTTTGCTATTCACGGCTTTTTTCACACTGAGAGCCCTAACGAACAGGGCTAGTTGTCGGGAAGTGCACTTGTCAGGTACCCATCACCAGGGAGTGGCGACCGTCTATGAAAGCGGGCCAGGAATACCCCTTGCGGTCGGACGCCGAGTATAGACAGTTAGGCTACTAATGACAACGAAAACACCCATCGCCAAATGGTTGATTGCGGGCCTTTTATAAAAGGCGTAAATAGCCCCCTTTTTCTGCGAAAACCCCGCAACGAAAGGCTCTACGGCATGGATTCGCGCAAATTGACTTTCGAATTTATCCCTCTATAGTGGTGCGGGCCCTGCGTGGGGGGTACTGATGATTTCAAGCATAAATAGGAGGCCATCATGGCTGACAAAAAAGCGCAGTTGATCATCGAGGGCTCAGCCCCCGTCGAACTGCCCGTCCTATCCGGTACCATGGGTCCCGATGTAGTGGATGTACGGGGCCTCACCGCCACGGGCCACTTCACCTTCGATCCTGGCTTCATGTCGACCGCCTCCTGCGAGTCGAAGATCACCTATATCGACGGCGACAAAGGCGTCCTCCTCCATCGCGGCTACCCCATCGAGCAACTGGCAGAGAAATCCGACTACCTGGAAACCTGCTACCTGCTGCTGAACGGCGAGCTGCCCACCGCCGCGCAGAAGGAACAGTTCGTCGGCACCATCAAGAACCACACCATGGTTCACGAGCAGTTGAAGACCTTCTTCAACGGCTTCCGCCGCGACGCCCACCCGATGGCCGTGATGTGCGGCGTGATCGGCGCCCTCTCGGCCTTCTACCACGACTCCCTGGACATCAATAACCCGAAGCATCGCGAAGTCTCCGCGCATCGCCTGATCGCCAAGATGCCGACCATCGCCGCCATGGTGTACAAGTACTCCAAGGGCGAGCCGATGATGTATCCGCGTAACGACCTGAACTACGCGGAAAACTTCCTCCACATGATGTTCAACACCCCCTGCGAGACCAAGCCGATCAGCCCCGTGCTGGCCAAGGCCATGGACCGCATCTTCATTCTCCACGCCGACCACGAGCAGAACGCCTCCACCTCCACGGTGCGTCTGGCCGGCTCCTCCGGCGCCAATCCGTTCGCCTGCATCGCCTCCGGCATCGCCGCCCTGTGGGGACCGGCCCATGGCGGCGCGAACGAAGCGGTGCTGCGCATGCTCGACGAGATCGGCGACGTGTCCAACATCGACAAGTTCGTCGAGAAGGCCAAGGACAAGAACGATCCGTTCAAGCTGATGGGCTTCGGCCATCGTGTCTACAAGAACTTCGACCCGCGCGCCAAGGTCATGAAGCAGACCTGCGACGAGGTCCTCCAGGAGCTGGGCATCAACGACCCGCAACTGGAACTGGCGATGAAGCTGGAAGAAATCGCCCGCCACGACCCCTACTTCGTGGAACGCAACCTGTACCCGAACGTCGACTTCTACTCGGGGATCATCCTCAAGGCGATCGGCATTCCGACCAGCATGTTCACCGTGATCTTCGCCCTGGCGCGTACCGTCGGCTGGATCTCGCACTGGCAGGAAATGCTCTCCGGTCCCTATAAGATCGGCCGCCCGCGCCAGCTCTATACCGGCCACACCCAGCGCGACTTCACCGCCCTCAAGGATCGCGGCTGAAACCCGTCACGCCTGGCGAGAAAGGCTGCTTCGGCAGCCTTTTTTGTGCCCTCCCCTTTCCTCCGGACACAAAAAAACCGCCCCGGAGGCGGTCTTTTTGCAACGAAGGCGCGCTCAGCGCTTCTCGGCGGCGCTACGCAGGCCCTTGAGGGTGTTCAGCGGCGCGTCGACCACGAAGCTGTTGGCCAACCAGGAAGGAATGCTGCCACCCGGCTCGGTTTCCACCTGGTAGGTCACTTCCGTCACGCCCTGCCCCTTCGGCTGCAACTTCCACTCGCCGACCAGCTTGGGCACGCGGATCTGGCCCTTTTCCTCGGGGATATAGGTCGGATCGGCCTTAAGGTGACGGATCACGGTGCCATCCGCAGTCTTCTCGGTGGTGACATGGATGACCACGTCGCGACCGGTAACTGGCCAGGGCATGTCGATCTTCGAGTAGGTCCAGGCGTCGGCGCCTTCCTGCTTCAGGAGTTTCATCTCGGCGCAGGCATGGATCCACTTGCAGGAACCCTTGACGTCCTCCTGCAGCGCCTCGATGGTCGCCACGTCGGCCTTGATGTCGGTAACGCCGCGATAAGCCTTGTACTTGGAGCCCTGGACACTGCTGAGGTAGACCTTCACGCCATCCTCGTCCTTGGCCAGCTTCCAGTCTTCGGCCAGCGCATTGCCGGCCACCCCGAACACTGCGGCAGCCAGCACGGTCATACGCAAAATGCCACGCATCGTTCCTGTTCCTCTCTTTATGGTTATTTTCGGTTCGCCGGCCGGGCGGTCGACGCCCTGCAAGCCGCGATCCTGAGCCTTCGGCGCAGGATGCGCAGCAGTATGGCGTGAGACAGCCAGACTTCCAACCCGTTCAAGCGGCAGTGATGACTTCCCACTCCGCGATCAGGGCCAGCGCCTGCTCACGGCTGTCGCCGCAGATTTCCGGATCGGCGCCGAACTGGCCGCATACGGCCGGTCGCTCCGGTCGGCCGAACAGCCCGCAGAGATGGTTTTCGTCCAGGTGCAGGCAGCGTACGCCCGCGGGCTTGCCGGCCGGCATGCCCGGCAGCGGAGAGGAAATCGACGGTGCTATGCAGCAGGCGCCGCAGCCGGCTCTACATTGCATGGGAAGGATCTCGCCCGAAAGTTGGCAGAGGAGCGGCCAGGACAGCCGTCCGGAACGGGCGCAAAGAATACGGACCGGCCAGGCCGCCGCCAAGCCCGGCGGATCAGCGGCGCGTTTCCGCCTCGAGACGCGCGCTACGAAGCTGCCACTGCTCGCGGTTGCCGGCAGCGAACAGCCAGGCCCTGGCCGACTCGGTCGCAGCCCGCCATTGCACCCGGCCCGGCTCGCGCAGGTCGAGGGATTGCGCCGCCATCGAGTGGCCGAGGAAGGCGTTGCCAGCGGAACTCCAGTAGCCGGCGACCCCGGCCGGCAAGACCCAGGAGCGACCTTCCGCCTCGTCATCGACGATACCGGACAAGCGCTCCCCCGCTCCACGCCGCCAGGACAGGGCGACCCGGTTCAGCTCGCTGTCCGCCAGCGCGACGCGCACCTCCACGCCGCCCTGGCGCGGCTCGAACGACAGCTCGTAGGCGCTGAGCCGGCCATCGGCGCAGCGCAGGTGCCCCTTCAGGGACAAGCGTCGACCGACCAGCTCGAAGCTCTCCAGGCTCTGCTCCTGGCAGCGCAACTGCAGGCGACCGGCGCTTTCCCGCCCGGCCCCGAGAAAACCGCCCTCGCTCTCCCACAACGGCGGCCGGGCGCTACCCGCCACTGACAGGGCGAGGCTCTTGCCGCCCCAGCTCAAGCGGTATTCGCCCAGGTCGAAATCGCGCGGGATGGCAAACGCCGGCGGCACCCGCAGCTCGCTCCACAGAGCCGGCTCCCGCGACGCCTGGCTCGCCCACCAGGCGGCCGCCAGCACGACGGCCAGCCCGCTCAGCGCGAGCCCCCAGACCAGCGAGCGCTTGTGCAACCGCATACCTTTCATCCTTTTCCGAGCACCAACCCCTACCGACCGATGCCTGCCCACTTGGTTTTATCGCCGCAGCCAATTAGGCTGCGCCGTCCCAGCCCTCCGGAGCCCATCCATCATGCCTGTCTGGCTGCAAACCGCCTTGTTGCTAGCCTGCTCCAACCTGTTCATGACCTTCGCCTGGTATGGCCACCTGAAGACCCTCAACAGCAAGCCCTGGATCATCGCCGCCCTGATCAGCTGGGGTATCGCGCTGTTCGAATACCTGCTGCAGGTGCCGGCCAACCGCATCGGCTACACCGAACTCTCGGTCGGCCAACTGAAGATCATGCAGGAAGTCATCACCCTGGCGGTCTTCGTCCCGTTCAGCGTCTACTTCATGCAGCAGCCGCTGAAACTGGACTACCTCTGGGCCGGCCTGTGCCTGCTCGGCGCGGTGTACTTCATCTTCCGCGCCTGAGCCGCGTCACGAACCTAGCCGGGCGATCAGGCTGGAGGTATCCCAACGACCGCCGCCCATCGCCTGCACTTCGGCGTAGAACTGGTCGACCAGCGCCGTGACCGGCAACTGCGCGCCGTTGCGTCGCGCCTCGGCGAGCAGGATCGACAGGTCCTTGCGCATCCAGTCCACGGCGAAGCCGAAGTCGAACTCTCCGGCCAGCATGCTCTGGTGGCGGTTTTCCAGTTGCCAGGACTGGGCCGCGCCCTTGCCGATCACCTGCATCGCCGCCTCGCCGTCGAGACCGGCGCACTGGGCGAAGTGCAGCGCCTCGGCCAAGCCCTGGAGCAGCCCCGCGACGCAGATCTGGTTGACCATCTTGGTCAATTGCCCGCTACCCACGTCGCCCATTCGCCGGACCATCCGCGCATAGCTGCGCAGCAGCGGTTCGGCGCGTCGATAGAAGGCCTCCTCGCCACCGACCATCACCGTCAGGGCGCCGTTGACCGCGCCCGCCTGGCCGCCGGAGACCGGCGCGTCGAGAAAGCCCAGCTCACGCTCGGCAGCCAGCAGCGACAGCTCGCGGGCGACTTCCGCCGAAGCGGTGGTGTGGTCGACGAACAGGCTGCCCGGCGCCATTCCGGCGAAGGCGCCCTGCTCGCCCAGCGCCACGGCACGCAGGTCGTCGTCGTTACCGACGCAGCAGAACACCAGTTCGGCGCCGGCACAGGCCTCGCGCGGCGTATCGGCGTATCGTCCGGCGTACTCCTCGACCCAGCGCAGCGCCTTGGCCGACGAGCGATTGTAGACGCAGACGTGATAGCCCTCGCGCTGCAGGTGCCCGGCCATCGGGTAGCCCATCGTGCCCAGGCCGAGAAATGCGACCGCAGTCATTCCGTCATCTCCTCGAAATCCGATCCCGCAGCCTAGCACAGCGGTTTGCCGAGGTCCGGAAGCCCCGCCATACTCAGCGCGGACCCTGGTATGGATAGCTCCGATGCCTCACTGGCTGGTAATCGATCTGGAGGCCACTACCGCGGAAGGCGGCTGGCCCCTGGAGGAAATGGAAATCATCGAGATCGGCGCCACCCTGGTCGCCGCCGCGGACGCCCGCGAACTGGACCACTTCCAGCGTTTCGTACGACCGGTCAGGCGGCCGCTGCTGACCCACTTCTGCCGCGACCTCACGCATATCAGCCAGGCCAACGTCGATGGCGCCGCCCATCTCGACACGGTCTGGGAAGCCTTCGAGCGCTGGCTCGCCCAGCATCGTCCGCGACTGGCCGGCTGGGCCAGCTGGGGCGACTACGACCGCCGCCAGCTGGAGCAGGAATGGCGCCAGCACGGGCTGACCAGCCAGCTCAGCGAAGTGCCGCACGTCAATCTCAAGCAACGCTTCGGCGAAGTCCGCCAGCTGCCCCGCCCGGTCGGCCTGAACGCGGCCCTGCAACTGGCCGGGATGAGTTTCCAGGGCCAGCAGCACCGCGCCCTGGAGGATGCCCGCAATACCGCACGGCTGCTGCCGCTGGTATTGCCGGTGGAGCATTGAACGAGGCCCGCGCCGCCTAGTGACGCCTTTCCGAGGCTTGGGCATACTGGCGGGCCTTTTCAAACCCGCCTGTTCACCCCTTCAGGAGAAGCCCATGTTCAAGGTCAACGAATACTTCGACGGCACCGTCAAATCCATCGCCTTCGACATGACCGCCGGCCCGGCCACCATCGGCGTGATGGCGGCAGGCGAATACGAATTCGGCACCAGCCAGTTGGAGATCATGCATGTGGTCGCCGGCGCGCTGACGGTCAAGCTGCCGGGCAGCGACGAGTGGCAGGAATACGCCAGCGGCAGCCAGTTCACCGTCCCGGCGAACAGCAAGTTCCAGCTCAAGGTCGCCCAGGACACCGCCTACCTCTGCGAATACCGCTGAGCCCGGGCAGACAGGAAAACCGGCCGCAGGCCGGTTTTTTCTTGCCCGCCGTCCAGCGGCGGCGGAGGGATCGGTACGCTCATCCGCCGCCGGAGCGGCTTGCCTAGCCCATTCAGCCCTGCGGGAAGCGGTAGTGGCCGATGACCTGGTAGCGGAACAGCAGGTCCTCTTCCCGCACGCCGGCACCGATGTTGTGCAACACCAGCGGCCTGCCCTCCAGCCTGCGATCGGAAAGCACGCCGATATGCAGCAGGCCGTTGTCCAGGCGCCAGGCGACGATGTCTCCGGCCCGGTAGGCGGAGGCGTCGCGGCTCGGCGTCAGTGCCAGGCCCTGGCGGCTGAACCAGGTCATCAGGTTCGGTACGCGGCGGTGATCGATGTTGCGGTCGGTGCCTTTCATCCCCCATTGCTGCGGGTAGGCCGCGAAGTGGCGACGCATGTCCTCGTGCACCGCCTTCTGCAGGTCCAGCCCCTGTCCACGTAGCGCACGGACCACCACGTCGGTGCAGACCCCGGTCTGCAGCGGCACGTCGCCGCCCGGATAGTCCAGTTGCCGGTAGGCCGGGTCGTAGCCCAGGGTCACGCCCACCTGGGCACGCGCCGCATCCACCAGTCGCTGCGGTTCGACCGCAGCGGCCGCCGCCAGTGGCAGTCCGAGCATGGCGAGCAGCAACAGGCGGCGCAACGCGCCGGATACGTCCTTGTCCATCCTTTCCTCCTAGGCGCCCGCGGGCGCGTCCTGGTCCTTCGCGTATCCCAGCGGATACAGCAGTTCTTCCTTGTAGCCGGCCCAGACCCGGATGGCGTCCGGGAAGCTGTCGTCCAGCGCCGGGTCGCCGCTGTCGACCAGCAACGGGCGGCCCCCGAGGGTCCCCAGCTTGCGCTTGGTGGCGACCACCCGCATGCGCTCCAGGCCGATGGCGCGCAACACCCGGGGACTGATCTGCTGGTTGCCGCGACCGATCACGTGGCCCTGGCCGCCGATGGCGGTGACCAGCAGGAACGCCGGATGACCGTCCACCAGTTCGAACAGCCGCGCCTCGTCGACGTCGCGGGCGAGCACCGCGCCATTCTCCAGCACGTCGACGCCCAGCAGGGTGGTTTCCAGGCCGAGGTTGCGCGCCAGGCCATGCAGGGTCGAGCCCGGTCCGAGCACATAACGCACGCCGTCTTCCCAGCTTTCCGCCAGCCAATCGGCGAGGTCCACCAGCACCAACTCCTCGGACTCCATCCCTGCCTGCTTCACGTGCTGCATGAAGTGGCCCTCCTCCGGCACCGTCATCTCGCCGTACCAACGCGCGGCGACGCGGCCGGCGCGCAGCGCCTCTTCGTCGAGATCGCGCACCTCGCCGCTGGCCAGGCGCACCAGGCCGCCCTCGACCAGGCGCCTGGCCAATTCTCCGGCCGCGCGCGGACTGACGGCATAGACCCCGGAGTGGATCTTCACCCCGGCCGGAATGCCGAGCACCGGCTGTTGCTCGCGCACCACCCCGGCAACATCCCGTGCTGTGCCATCACCACCGGCGAACAGGATCAGGGCGACGCCGGCCTCCTGCAAACGCTCGACCGCCAACCGGGTATCCGCCGCGCTGCTGACCGCTCCCTGCCACTCGCCGAGCAGGCGATGGCGGAAGCCCATGCGCTCGAGCAACTCGCCGCCCATGGCCCCGGGAAAGGTCAGGAACTCGATCTTCTCGACCAGCGGCAACAGGCACTCCAGGGCTATCCGGGTGCGCTCCAGCGCACGTGGTTCGGCGCCTCTGGCCAGGGCCTCGGCAGCCACCCCGTCGCTGCCCTTCAAGGCGACCGGGCCACCCAGCCCGGCCAGGGGATTGACCACCAATCCCAGGCGAAACATGTCCATACTCATCCTCGGGCGAACTCCAGGGCGCCCACACCGGTCGGACCACTATAACCAGAAAAACCCAGCGGTAGCCGGCAAGCTGGCACGCCGGCTGCAAGATTGCTATGGTCCATGGCTTTCGCGTTGGAGCGGCACGACATCCGCCGTTTGTCACGGCGGTTTCATCTGCGCTCCCTAGACTGCCGATAAACCTGATGAGGAGACGGGCAATGAATTCGCAACACACCGATACCGCCAAGCGCCGCGTGATCCCCTTCAATACGCAGCAGCACAGCGGTGGCGCCATCATCGACGCCCAGGGCCGGGAAATCCCGATCACCGAGGTGATGATCCAGCGCGCCTGCCGCGAGCTGGACAGGTCCCTGGAGCAGGAACAGAAGCAGGCCTGAGTGCCCGCCAGCACGACTTCGAGGCCCGGCATCCGCCGGGCTTTTTTTCGCTTGCGCGAAGCCGCGCCCTAGCTCGGCGCCGACAGGTCCTCGCCGACCAGGTCGAGGAAGGTCTCGACGATCCGCCGCGAGCGCTGTTCGCGCAGGCACACCAGGGTCTCGGTCAGGCGTCGCTGGCAATCGACGATGGGCAGCGCATGGACCCGCGTGTCGGCGCCGAACTCCGCGGCCGACACCACCCCCACGCCGATCCCCGCCACCACCGCCTCGCGCGAGGCCTCGCGGCCCTCGACCTGGATCGCCGGGCGGATCCGCAGGCCGGCGCGGCTCATCTCCTCCTCCAGGGTCTGGCGGGTCACCGAGCCCTGCTCGCGCAGCACCAGCGGCATGTCGTCGAGATCGGCGAGGCGGATCGACTCGCGCCCGGCCCACGGATGGCTGAGCGAAACGAAGGCGACGATCGGGTCGTTGCGCAGGGTCAGCGAAAGCAACCGCTCGTCGCTGACGTCCCGGCCCAACAGGGCCAGGTCGGCCTGGTAGCTGAACAGTCGCTGCAGAGACTCGTCGGTATTGCCGGTCTCCACCCGCACCGCGATGCCCGGATAGCGCTCGCAGAAACGCGCGATCTGCGGCAATACGTGCACCGGCGCATCCACCGCCAGGGTCAGGGTGCCGGTCTGCAGGGCGCTGGAGGCGGACAACAGCTCCTCCGCCTCTGCCTCGATCGCGAACAGCCGCTGGGTCACCGCGAGCAGGCGCTCGCCCAGTTCGCTCAGGCGCACCGAGCGCTTGTTACGGTGGAACAGCAGCACGCCGTAACGCTCCTCCAGCTTGCGCACCTGGTCGGAAACCGCCGGCTGGGTGAGAAACAGGCGCTCGGCGGCGCGCGTGAAGCTGCCGTACACGGCGACTGCATGGAAAGCCTTCAACTGCGCATGGGATACCGACATGGACCTTCACCACTCCAGGCAGGACAAGGGGTTCCGCGCCATGGGCGGCGCACACGGGGATGACCGTTCGGTCAACTTCCTCGACCCACGCCGCGCCAGGCCTACGGACAAACAAGTAAAACTTATATTTAAAATTTGATAAATCGATTTCATTTATTTATCCGGAATTGTTTCCATCGCTTCACCACAGCGCGCCAGCGCCTCGGCAGCCAGCCCCTGCCTGGGCATCCGCAACCCTTACCCAGGAGGTGAAGCCGACTCCAGATCCCTCTGACCAGGCACCGCGACATGGCGGTGCGGAAGTGCTCATCAGAACAACAACAAGGCGTGTTCCCCTCACACCTGCCGGCACCGATAACAAGATCGAGGTCAGAACCATGAATCAACGTCCCGGGACGGCGCTGCCGTCCTCTCCCGTGTCCAGCTTCCAGCGCTGGCGCCTGCAGATATTCGCGATCACCTGGCTGGCCTACGCCGCCTTCTATTTCACCCGCAAGGCCTTTTCCGTCGCCAAGCTCGGCATCGCCGAAGATCCGGGCTTCCAGTTGGACAAGATGGCGATGGCCGATCTCGACGCCATCTATCTCGCCGCCTATGCCGTCGGCCAGTTCACCTGGGGCGTGCTGGCCGACCGCTTCGGCCCACGCATCGTGGTGTTCGGCGGCCTGCTGATCTCCGCACTGGCCGCGCTGGTCATGGGCACCTTCGCCACCCTGCCGATCTTCGCCACTTGCATGGTGGTCCAGGGACTGGCGCAGTCCACCGGCTGGTCGGGGCTGTGCAAGAACATCGGCAGTTTCTTCGCCACCCACGAACGCGGTCGGGTGCTCGGCCTGTGGAGCACCTGCTACGCCTTCGGCGGCCTGGTCGCCTCGCCGTTCGCCGGCTGGTGGGCGTACAGCGTGTTCGGTACCTGGCACGCGGCGTTCTACTCCAGCGCCGCGGTGGTCGGCGGCGTGGCCCTGCTGTTCCTGTTGTTGCAGCGCAACCGCCCGGAGGACGTCGGCCATCCACCCGTCGAACCGCAGGTCGCGAGCGAGGCCGTGCGCTATGCCGGCTTCAGGCCGGAAGGCGGCAACGGCGGCAGCCTGCAGGTACTCGCCAAGGTGGTGCGCAACCGCACGGTGCTCTGCCTCGGCCTGGCCTACTTCCTGCTCAAGCCGGCGCGCTACGCGATCCTCCTGTGGGGACCGGTGATCGTCTACGAACGCATGCCGGCGCTCGGCAAGGTCGGCGCGGCGATCGTTCCCACCGCCTTCGAGGTAGCCGGCCTGCTCGGCCCGATCCTGATCGGCTTCGCCTCGGACAAGCTGTTCGGCGCACGGCGCATGCCGGCCTGCGTGATCAGCCTGCTGGCGCTGACCGTCTGCCTGGCACTGTTCGTCCCGGCGATGACCACCGGCAGCATTCCGATAGTGGTCGGCCTGCTGTTCATGATGGGACTGACCCTGTACGGCCCGGACTCGATGATCTGCGGCTCCGCCGCCATCGACTTCGGCACCGGCGAGGCCGCCGGCACCGCCTCCGGCTTCGTCAATGGCTGCGGTTCGGTGGGCGCGATCCTCGGTGGCCTGCTGCCCGGCTATTTCGACACCTACACGGTGTTCATCGGCTTCACCGTCGCCGCCCTGATCGCCACCGCGGTGCTCCTCCCGCACTGGAACAGCCGACCCGACGGTGTCGTGAAAGGCCACAGGAACATCCCCAGCCTGGGGGACTTCCGCCCGATCCGCTCCTGACTCCGGCGCGCCCGCCGCGCCACCAGCGTCTTTTCAAGCCAGGGAAACCCTCATGCATATCGAACGCTTCGAAGTCGTCAAACGCCGGGCCGAAATGGCCCTGCACGGCAACACCCTCTACATCGGCGGCCAGGTCGCCGACGATCCCAGCGGTGACATCCAGGACCAGACCCGCCAGGTCCTGGAGAACATCGACCGGCTGCTCCAGAGCGTCGGCAGCGACCGCGGCCAGGTGCTCTCGGTACGCATCCTGCTCGCCCACCGCGAGGACTACGCCGGTCTCAACCAGGTCTGGGACCAGTGGTTTCCCGAAGGCCGGGCGCCGACCCGCGCCTGTAGCCTGGCCGAGTTGATCGACCCGCGCTGGCGGGTGGAAATGATCGTCGTCGCCGCCCGTCCGCAGTGAGAGCACAGCCATGACCTTCCGACCCTTCTGGCTGGACCAGGCCCTACGCTCCGAACATGCGGCCCCCTGCCCGCCGCTGGCCGGCGATACCCGCGCCGACCTGTGCATCGTCGGCGGCGGCTACACCGGCCTGTGGACCGCCATCATGCTCAAGGAGCACGATCCCGGACTCGACGTGGTGCTGGTCGAGGCCGACCTCTGCGGCGCCGGCGCCAGCGGCCGCAACGGCGGCTGCGCGCTGTCCTGGTCGGCCAAATTCTTCACCCTGGAACGGCTGTTCGGGCTCACCGAGGCGATCCGCCTGGTCAAGGCCTCCGAGGACAGCATCCGGGCCATCGGCGCCTTCTGCCAGCGCTACGACGTCGAGGCCGACTACCGGCTGGACGGCACCCTCTATACCGCCACCAACCCGGCCCAGGTCGGCAGCACCGACAGCGTGATCGCCGCCCTGGAGCGCCATGGCATCAACTCCTTCGCCAAGCGCCCGCTGGCCGACGTGCAGCGCCTGGCCGGCTCGCGCCGGCACCTGGAGGGCTGGTTCTCGCCGGCTGCCGCGACGGTGCAACCAGGCAAGCTGGTTCGCGGCCTGCGCCGGGTCGCCCTGCAACTGGGGGTACGCCTGTACGAAGGCACGCCGATGCGAGGACTGGAGCACGGCCGCCCGGCGGAAGTGGTCACCCCCCACGGGCGGGTCGTCGCCGACCGCGTGGTGCTGGCGCTGAACGCCTGGATGGCGAGGGCCTTCCCGCAGTTCGAACGCAGCGTGGCGATCGTCTCCAGCGACATGCTCATCACCGAGCCACGACCGGACCTGCTGCAGGAGATCGGCCTGACCAGCGGGGTCAGCGTGCTCGACTCGCGGATCTTCGTGCATTACTACCACAACACCCCGGACGGCCGGCTGATGCTCGGCAAGGGCGGCAACACCTTCGCCTACGGCGGACGCATGCTGCCGGTGTTCGACCGCCCCTCGCCGTATCTCAGGCAACTACGCGGCAGTTTGCGGGAGTTCTTCCCCGAGTTCGCCGAGGTCGCCATCGAGGCCAACTGGAACGGTCCATCGGATCGCTCGGTGACCGGCCTGCCGTTCTTCGGCCGGCTCGACGGCCGCGACAATGTGTTCTACGGCTTCGGCTACTCCGGCAGCGGCGTCGGCCCATGCCACATGGGCGGGCAGATCCTTTCTTCGCTGGCGCTCGGCCTGGACAATCCCTGGACCCGTTCGCCGCTGATCCAGGGGCCGCTCGGCCGCTTCCCGCCGGAGCCGATCCGCTATGTCGGTTCGCTGATGGTGCGCAACGCGATCCGTCGCAAGGAGCACGCCGAAGACGCCGGCCGGCGCCCGCGTCATCTCGACGTACGCCTGGCTAGGTTCGCCGCCGCCGCGGGCAAGGCCGACAAGGGTTGAGCCGCTTTCCGGGCGTCTCTTCAGCCCATTCGGGGGCGCCCTTCTTTTTCCTTCGGTTTCGATTTCGCTCAAGCAAAGGTCGTAAAAAGCGCATTTAATTCACCCGTCAGCCTGTGCGAGGCTGTTCCAACCCCTGGCCCAGTTTTCCTTCATGCACCTACCGACGACGCGCACCCTGCCCTACCAGCCTTCCGCCAACCCGGCCGGAACGCCCGCGCGTCTACCCCGCAAGCACAGCCGCTGGCTGGAACTGGAGCCGCTCGCCCTCCCTCTCGAACTGGCCTTCTGGGCGCTCTGGCATTGCCGCCACGCGCGTCCGCCGGACGCTCGTCACGCCTGATATCCCTCCGGCCCCGCGCAACGGCGGGGCCGGCCTGCCGCTTGCATGCCGTTCCGCGACGCTGCCGTCGCCGGAGCGCCGCTGCGAGCGTCGCGACGCTACCGGACAAGACCGACAAGAGAGCCCCATGAACTTCGCCTGCGAACAAGAAGCCCAGGATTTCCTGGCCGCCAATCCCGATATCGAACTCTTCGAACTGTTCATCCTCGACGCCAATGGCGTGCCACGCGGCAAACTGCTGCACCGCGACGAACTGCTGGCCGTCTACCGCAGCGGCCGGCCGCTGCCGAGCACCATCCTGGGGCTGACGATGAACGGCGAGGACGTCGAGGACTCCGGCCTGGTCTGGGACGTCGGCGACATCGACTGCCGCGCCTACCCCCTGTCCGGCAGCCTGGTGCGCCTGCCCTGGCGGCAGATCCCGACGGCGGCGGTGCAGGTCAGCATGCACCCGAGCGAGGGCCTGCCCGCCAGCGTCGCCGATCCGCGCCACCTCCTGGTGCGCACCATCGACGCGCTGAAGAGCGAGGGCTATCACCCGGTGATGGCCGCCGAGCTGGAGTTCTACCTGCTCGACCGTGAGCGCGACGCCAACGGCCGCCCGCAACCGGCTCGCGACGCCGATGGCGGCCGCCCGCGGGCGACCCAGGTCTACGGCCTGCGCGAACTGGAGCAGATCGAGCCGTTCCTCGCCGACCTCTATGCCGCCTGCAAGGCGCAGGGCCTGCCGGCACGCACGGCGATCTCGGAATATGCCCCGGGCCAGGTGGAAATCACCCTCGACCACGGCGACGCCCTCGCCGCCATGGACCAGGCGATCCGCTACAAGCGCCTGGTCAAGGGCGTCGCGCACAAGCACGGAATGCTCGCCTGTTTCATGGCCAAGCCGTTCGACGACCTGGCCGGCACCGGCATGCACCTGCACGTCAGCCTGGCCGACGAACAAGGCCACAACCTGTTCGCCAGCGACGACCCCGCCGGCACGCCGTTGCTGCGCCAGGCGGTCGGCGGCATGCTCGCCAGCCTGCTCGACTCGCTCCTGCTGTTCTGTCCCAACGCCAACTCCTACCGGCGCTTCCAGGCCAACAGCTACGCGCCGCTGGCGCAGACCTGGGGCGTCGACAACCGCACCGTGAGCCTGCGCGTGCCGGGCGGCCCGGCCTCCAGTCGGCATATCGAGCACCGCATCTGCGGCGCCGACGCCAACCCCTACCTGGCCGCCGCGGCGCTTCTCGCCGGGGTCCACCGCGGCATCCGCGAAGGCATCGATCCGGGCGCGCCGGTGGAGGGCAATGGCTACGCCCAGGCCGGCAAGCGCCTACCCACCGACTGGCTGACCGCCCTCGACGCCCTGCAAGGCTCCGAGTGGGCGCGGGAAGCCTTCGGCGAGCAGTTCCTCGGCGTCTACCTGGCGGTGAAGCGCGCGGAATACCGGCAATTCATGGGCGAGGTCGGCGAGCAGGACTGGCGCTGGTACCTGACCCAGGCCTGAGCCACCCCGGACCCGCCCGCATACGGCGGCGCGCCGGCAGGACGCGCCGCACTGGAACAAGGAATACCCGATGAACGCAGCAATCCATCCCCGTCCGGCCGCGGAACGCGCGCCGTCCTACTACGCCGCCACGCTCAACGAGGAAACCGACTATCCGACCCTGCTGGGCGCGGTGACGGTCGACATCGCCATCATCGGCGGCGGCTTCACCGGCGTCGCCACGGCGGTCGAACTGGCCGAGCGTGGCTACAAGGTGGCCCTGGTCGAGACCCATCGCATCGGCTGGGGCGCCAGCGGGCGCAACGGCGGCCAGGTCACCGGCAGCCTGTCCGGCGACGCGGCGATGCACAAGCAGATGCGCCAGTGGCTGGGCGCCGAGGTCGAGGACTTCATCTGGCACCTGCGCTGGCGCGGCCACGAGATCATCCGCCAGCGGGTGGAGAAGTACGGCATCGCCTGCGACCTCCGCCATGGCCACCTGCACGCGGCGATGAAGGCCAGCCACATGGGCGAGCTGCAGGCCTCCTACGAGGAGGCGGTGCGCCGCGGCATGGGCGACCAGGTGCTCCTGCTGGACAAGGCCGGCGTCCAGGCCCACCTGGAGACCGCGCTGTACTGCGGCGCGCTGAAGAACACCCGCAACATGCACCTGCACCCGCTCAACCTGTGCATCGGCGAGGCCAGGGCGGCGGCCGGCCTCGGCGCGCTGATCTTCGAACATTCCGAGGTCCTGGATATCGTCCACGGCCCGCGGCCGGCGGTGATCACCCGCGAGGGAAGGATCGAGGCGCAGCAGATCCTGCTTGCCGGCGATGTCTACCACAAGCTCGAACGCAGGCAGCTCAAGGGCATGATCTTCCCGGCCATGGGCGGAATCGTCACCACCCGGCCGCTGGGCGAGCTGGCACGGGAGATCAACCCGCAGGGGCTGGCGGTCTACGATTGCCGCTTCGTCCTCGATTACTACCGCCCCACCGCCGACGGCCGCCTGCTGTTCGGCGGCGGCGCCAACTACTCGGGCCGCGACTCGCGGGACATCGCCGCCGAGCTGCGGCCATGCATCGAGCGCACCTTCCCGCGCCTGAAGGGCGTGGAGATCGAGTTCCAGTGGAGTTGCGCCATGGGCATCGTGATGAACCGCATCCCCCAGCTCGGCAAGCTCTCCGACAACGTCTGGTACTGCCAGGGCTACTCGGGGCATGGCGTGGCCACCAGCCACATCATGGGCGAGATCATGGCCAAGGCGATGAGCGGGAGCCTGGAGCAGTTCGACACCTTCGCCCGTTGCAAGCACCTCAAGGTGCCGCTGGGCGACCTCTTCGGCAATCCGATGCTGGCCGCCGGGATGTGGTACTACCAGCTCATGGAGAAGCTGCGCTGAAGCGCGTGGGATGGCGGGGTCCGCGGAAGGCCTAGTCGGCCTTCTTGCGGATCCAGTAGAGATAGGTGCCCGCCTCTTCCTGCTGCTCGACCAGCTCGTGACCGAGGAACACGCAGAACTTGGGGATGTCGCGGCGGGTCGAGGGATCGGTGGCGATCACCTTGAGCAGGCCGCCGGGCGCCAGGTCGCGGACCTTGTTGTGCAGCATCATCACCGGCTCGGGACAGTTCAGGCCGGTGGCGTCGAGAATGGCGTCGACAGAATGGGTCATCGGGAAACTCCGCAACAGAATCCGCGCATTGTCGCGCATGCGGCGCGGCCGGTCACCTGTCCCCGGCCGGAATGCCGCCGCCCCTCAGCGTTCAAGGCGGCGTAGATGGCAGGTCACTTCCTCGCGGTCGTGATACAGCTGCTTGCAGCCGATCGCTACCTTCAGGCCGCGCGCGTCGAAGCTCTCGCGCAGGCGCTGGAGGATCTTGCGCACCTCGGCGTAGCGCTGCTTCATCGGCAGCTTGAGGTTGACCACCGCCTCGCGGCAAAGCCCTTCGCCGATCCAGGTCTCGATCAACGCACCGGTGCGTGCCGGCTTCTCGACGATGTCGCAGACCATCCAGTCGACCCGCTGGCGCGGGCGGTACTGGTAGCCGTCGACCTTCTGGTGGTCGACCAGCCCGGAATACATCAGGTTCTCCGCCATCGGCCCGTTGTCCACGGCGGTCACCCGCATCTCCCGGTTCACCAGTTGCCAAGTCCAGCCGCCCGGCGCCGCGCCGAGGTCCACGGCGAGCATGTCCGGCGCCAGACGCTTGTCCCATTCGCTGCGCGGGATGAACTGGTGCCAGGCTTCCTCCAGCTTCAGCGTCGAACGGCTCGGCGCCTCGCGGGGAAACTTCAGGCGCGGGATGCCCATCGGCCAGAGCGCGCTGTTGCGCGGCTCGGCGAGGCCGACGAAGACTTCCCGGCCGGAGCGGAAGGTCAGCAGCAGGCGCGGCAGCGCCGGGTCCTCCTGCAACCGCCCGGCCTTCACCAACGCGGCGCGCAGCGGTTTCTCGAACTTGCGGCAGAAGGTCGAGACCTCCTTGCCGGCATTGGTGTCCAGCACCTCCAGCCAGAGGCTGCCGCAGACCGGATAACTCGCCAGTTCCGCCAGCAGCACCTCGATGCGCTGGCTTTCCGGCAATTCGATGAAGCCGGGTCCGCGCGCCCACTGGCGCGGGAAGATCAAGTCGGCGAAACGCAGGCGGCGCATCAGGCGCTCGGCGCCGTCGGCGTCCTGGCAGACGAACTCGACGTGGGCGCTGGCCGGCTTGCTCTTGGCGTAGCCGGGAATCTCGAGAGTGGCTGCATGCTCGGCGATTTCGGCGCAGACTTCACCTTCGAAGCCTGGCCGGCAGTGCATCAACAGGGTATTCATGGGGTTGTCTCCTTGGCCGCGCACTATAGTGCCGGGCATGCCTCAAGGGAACTGCAGCGACCGTTCGTCGGTCCAGTGTATATGGCAGGAGCCCTCGAGCCGGTCTAGCTTGAAGGTTTCGAACAACGCTATCCCAAAGTCTGACTCTCGCCAGCGGCCGGTACCGATGGGATCGGGCCACCGCGCATTACCGAGGTAACGGCACCCTGGCGTCCGCGGACGCCGCGGGTCCCGGGCGAAGCCAGGCACTATCGGCTCGACGACGGGCCTGGCGTCAGGACGAGGCCAGGCCCGCCGCCCCCGGGCCCGCCGTGAGGAAATCAGAAATGCCTGCTTTGGACAGCCTGAAAACCCTTCGCAGTCTCGCTGTGGACGGCAAGACCTACCACTACTACAGCCTCCCGGAAGCCGCCCGGACCCTGGGCGATCTCGGCAAGCTGCCGATGTCGCTGAAGGTCCTGCTGGAAAACCTCCTGCGCTGGGAGGACGGCAGCACCGTCACCGGCGACGACCTCAAGGCCCTCGCCGGCTGGCTCAGGGAGCGCCGCTCCGACCGCGAGATCCAGTACCGCCCGGCGCGGGTCCTGATGCAGGACTTCACCGGGGTGCCCGCGGTGGTCGACCTGGCCGCCATGCGCGCGGCCATGGCCAAGGCCGGCGGCGACCCGCAGAAGATCAACCCGCTGTCGCCGGTGGACCTGGTCATCGACCACTCGGTGATGGTCGACAAGTTCGCCAGCGAATCGGCCTTCGAACAGAACGTCGAGATCGAGATGCAGCGCAACGGCGAACGCTACGCCTTCCTGCGCTGGGGCCAGAACGCCTTCGACAATTTCAGCGTGGTACCGCCGGGCACCGGCATCTGCCACCAGGTCAACCTGGAGTACCTGGGCCGCACGGTCTGGACCAAGGACGAGGATGGCAGGACCTACGCCTTCCCCGACACCCTGGTCGGCACCGACTCCCACACCACCATGATCAACGGCCTCGGCGTGCTCGGCTGGGGCGTCGGCGGCATCGAGGCGGAAGCCGCCATGCTCGGCCAGCCGGTATCGATGCTGATCCCCGAGGTCATCGGCTTCAAGCTCACCGGCAAGCTGCGCGAGGGCATCACCGCCACCGACCTGGTGCTGACCGTCACGCAGATGCTGCGCAAGAAGGGCGTGGTGGGGAAATTCGTCGAGTTCTACGGCGACGGCCTGGCCGACCTGCCCCTGGCGGACCGCGCCACCATCGCCAACATGGCCCCGGAATACGGCGCCACCTGCGGCTTCTTCCCGGTGGACGAGATCACCCTCGGCTACCTGCGCCTGTCCGGACGCCCGGAAAGCACGGTCAAGCTGGTCGAGGCCTACAGCAAGGAACAGGGCCTGTGGCGCGAGAAGGGCCACGAGCCGGTGTTCACCGACACCCTGCACCTGGACATGGGCGAAGTCGAGGCCAGTCTGGCCGGACCGAAGCGCCCGCAGGACCGCGTGGCCCTGCAGAACGTCGCCAGCGCCTTCAACGAGTTCCTCGGCCTGCAACTGCATCCCTCCAGCACCGAAGAAGGCCGCCTGCTCAGCGAGGGCGGCGGCGGCACCGCGGTCGGCGCCAACGCCGCCTTCGGCGAGATCGACTACCAGCACGACGGCCAGACCCACCGCCTGAAGAACGGCGCGGTGGTGATCGCCGCCATCACCTCCTGCACCAACACCTCCAACCCCAGCGTGATGATGGCCGCCGGCCTGCTGGCGAAGAAGGCGGTGGAGAAAGGCCTGCAACGCAAGCCCTGGGTGAAGAGTTCGCTGGCGCCGGGCTCCAAGGTGGTCACCGACTACTTCAAGGCCGCCGGCCTGACCCGCTACCTCGACGAACTCGGCTTCGACCTGGTCGGCTACGGCTGCACCACCTGCATCGGCAACTCCGGGCCGCTGCTGGAGCCGATCGAGAAAGCCATCCAGCAGGCCGACCTGACCGTCGCCTCGGTACTCTCCGGCAACCGTAACTTCGAAGGCCGCGTGCACCCGTTGGTGAAGACCAACTGGCTGGCCTCGCCGCCGCTGGTGGTGGCCTACGCCCTGGCCGGCAGCGTGCGGATCAACCTCAGCGAGGAACCGCTGGGCACCGGCAAGGACGGCCAGCCGGTCTACCTGAAGGACATCTGGCCGAGCCAGAAGGAAATCGCCGAGGCGATCCAGAAGGTCGACACCGAGATGTTCCACAAGGAGTACGCCGAGGTCTTCGCCGGCGACGAGAAATGGCAGGCGATCCAGGTGCCGCAGTCGGACACCTACGAGTGGCAGGCCGACTCCACCTACATCCAGCATCCACCGTTCTTCGAACACATCGCCGAGGCGCCGCCGGCCATCGCCGACGTCGAGCAGGCACGGGTGCTGGCGGTGCTGGGCGACTCGGTGACCACCGACCACATCTCCCCCGCCGGCAACATCAAGGCCGACAGCCCGGCCGGCCGCTACCTGCGCGAGCACGGCGTGGAACCGAAGGACTTCAACTCCTACGGCTCCCGTCGCGGCAACCATGAGGTGATGATGCGCGGCACCTTCGCCAACATCCGCATCAAGAACGAGATGCTCGGCGGCGAGGAAGGCGGCAATACCCTGTACGTGCCCAGTGGCGAGAAACTGGCGATCTACGACGCGGCCATGCGCTACCAGCAGGACGGCACCCCGCTGGTGATCGTCGCCGGCAAGGAATACGGCACCGGCTCGTCGCGCGACTGGGCGGCCAAGGGTACCAACCTGCTGGGCGTAAAGGCGGTGATCGCGGAGAGCTTCGAGCGCATCCACCGCTCCAACCTGGTCGGCATGGGCGTGCTGCCGTTGCAGTTCGAGAACGGCCAGGACCGCAAGAGCCTGAAGCTGACCGGCAAGGAGGTGCTGAACATCCGCGGCCTCGGCGGCGAACTCAAGCCGCACATGCCGCTCAGCGTGGAAGTGACCCGCGAGGACGGCAGCCAGGACAGCTTCAAGGTCCTTTGCCGCATCGACACCCTCAACGAGGTCGAGTACTTCAAGGCCGGCGGCATCCTCCACTACGTGCTGCGCAGCATGCTCTGAGGCAGCGGCGGTACGCGCGGAGGGGTGGCTTCGGCCACCCCTTTTTCATTCCGGCGCCCGGGGCGGCGGGCGCTTCGCAGGGAGAACAACGCCCCGGCGTCATCCGCCGATACCCCGCAGTACCGGCGAATGGCCGCCTCGCGCTTATCCGCCAGGCCCCTCCCCAGCCCATGCGCGCCGCCGGGAATGACACGAAACCGTAACGTATTGACCTCCATCAGCGAATCCGCCATCTATCCGACCACGTGGTCGGTTCTCATGCTTTGGGTCAATAGCTATCTGTTTTTCCTCGTGAAAGCATTCACAAATCCCTCATGTGAAAGGCGTTTTCGCCGATGCAGAGGTAAATGCTTCACTTGTTTTGGAAGGCCCATGCGCAACAATCAACCGATCACCCAGCACGAGCGCGTCTATCCGGCGGAGCAACGCCTGATCACCACCACCAATCTCAAAGGCATCATTACCTACTGCAATGAAGCCTTCATCGACATCAGCGGCTTCAGTCGCGAGGAGCTGATGTCCGCGCCGCACAATCTGATCCGTCACCCCGACGTCCCGCCGGCGGTGTTCGCCCACATGTGGACCACCCTCAAAGCCGGCCGCCCGTGGATGGGGATCGTCAAGAACCGCTGCAAGAACGGCGACCACTACTGGGTCAGCGCCTATGTCACGCCGATCTACGACCAGGGCGCGGTGGTCGGCTACGAGTCGGTGCGGGTCAAGCCGACCGCCGAACAGATCCAGCGCGCCGAGGCCCTCTACCGTCGCCTCGGCGCCGGCAAGCCGGCGATCCCCCGGCGCGACCGCTGGCTGCCGGTACTGCTCGACTGGCTGCCGTTCATCCTGATCAGCCAGATCGGCTTCCTCATCGGTATCTGGCTGAACTCCTGGTGGGGCTTCATCCTCGCCGGCCTGCTCGCCGTTCCGCTCGGCCTGGCCGGACTGCGCTGGCAGAAGCGCGGGCTGAAGCGCCTGATGCGGCTCGCCGAACAGACCACCTCCGACCCGCTGATCGCGCAGATGTACACCGACAGCCGCGGCGACCAGGCGCGCCTGGAAATGGCCATCCTCAGCCAGGACGCGCGTCTGAAGACCTGCCTGACGCGCCTGCAGGACACCGCCGAATACCTCACCGAACAGGCGCGCCAGGCCGACACCCTGGCCCACCACAGCTCCGCCGGTCTGGAACAGCAGCGCGCAGAGACCGAACAGGTGGCCACCGCGGTCAACGAGATGGCCGCCACCACCCAGGAAGTGGCGAACAATGTCCAGTTGACCGCCGACGCCACACAGAAGGCCAACGAACTGACCTCGCGCGGCCGCGACATCGCCGCGGAGACGCGCAACGCCATCCAGCGCCTGTCGGAGTCGGTGGGCGAGACCGGGGCCGCGGTGAGTCGCCTGGCCCAGGACAGCAACGAGATCGGCGGTGTGGTCGATGTGATCAAGGGCATCGCCGACCAGACCAACCTGCTCGCCCTCAACGCCGCCATCGAGGCGGCGCGGGCCGGCGACCAGGGGCGCGGCTTCGCCGTGGTAGCCGACGAAGTGCGCTCGCTGGCGCAACGCACCGCGGCCTCCACCGAGCAGATCCACCATCTGATCGCCAAGTTGCAGAACACCGCCAACGATGCGGTGCATACCATGGAGAGCGGCCTGCAGCAGGCCGAAGCAGGGGTCCAGCGGGTGCTGGAAGCCGACAGCGCGCTGGTCGGCATCAGCGAGGCGGTCAGCAACATCACCGAGATGACCACCCAGATCGCCGCCGCCGCGGAAGAACAGAGCGCGGTGGCCGAGGAAATCAACCGCAACATCAGCACCATCGCCGCCCTGGCCGAGCAGACCTCCGACGAGGCGCTGCGCACGGCGAAACTGAGCGAGGAACTGACCACCACCGCGCAGAGCCAGTATTCCCTGGTCGAGCGCTTCAACCGCTGAGATCAGGCCGCGGGGAGGAAGCTCCCCGCGCCTGCCGTCACTTGAAGTCCCATTGCATCTGCGCCGGGATGCTCACCGCGCTGGACGACTGCACGCAGACGTCGAGGTAGTCGGTGAAGCGCGGTGGCGCGGAGATCCCCTCCTCAAGCAGACGGCTGTTGTCGAACAGGTAGTTGAGGTCGGCAAAGCCGCTGTACAAGCGCAACGCGCGCAGGACCAGACGCGGATTGGCCGGGCCGATGCGCGACTCGAAGCTCTTCGCCAGTTCCTTGAGGTCGTCCACCTCCACCTTGCGGTAGCGCTCGCCTACCGGCGCCGCCCCGTTGGCGCGGGCGAAGGCCTCGTCGATCTCGCCGAAGGTGCAGGCCGCGCGATGGCCGGCGGAGATATGGTAGAGGCTGTGCCCCAGGCACGGCTTCAGCGCCAGGCCGATCAGCGCCTCGGCGCAGTAGTCGACCGGGATCACGTCGATCTGCTCGTCCAGGCCGCAGGTGAAGCTTTCCAGGGCGAAGCCCATGCGGAAGACCCAGAAGATGCTGCCGGAGGCCTGGCAGCCAAGGGTACGGTGGCCCACCACGATGGATGGCCGCGCCACCACCAGGGGCAGGCCCGGCAGTTCCTCGCGCATACGCCGCTCGATTTCCGCCTTGGACGCGGTGTAGTCCACCAGTTGCTGCTCCGCCGCCGGGAATTCCCAGGACTCGCTGATCGGCGACTCTCGCTGCGGTCCGCAGCACATCGCGGTACCGACGTGGAGGAAACGCTTCAGTCGCTTCGAACGGCTCAGCACGTCGGCGAAGGCGAAAGTGCCGTCGACGTTGACCGGCCAGATGGTCGGGTTCTTCGAGAACGACGCCACGGCGGCGCAATTGATCACCCGCTCCACCTGCATCAGGCGCGGCGTCTCGCGGGCCAGCCAGGAGGTGTCGAGGAAATCGCCGCAGAGGATCTGCTCCGCCCGCAGTGCCAGGCAGTCGGCTTCGTCGACGCCATGCATCAGCAGGTTGCCGCGCAGGCGTTCGAGCCCCTGCTGGCGGGACTCGGCGCGGACCAGGAAGGACAGGTTGGCGCCGTGCCCGG
Source organism: Pseudomonas sp. CP-1 (assembly GCF_021213715.1). NCBI lineage: Bacteria > Pseudomonadati > Pseudomonadota > Gammaproteobacteria > Pseudomonadales > Pseudomonadaceae > Pseudomonas > Pseudomonas sp. CP-1. The sequence continues at coordinate 147,120 of NZ_JAJQKY010000004.1, read as the reverse complement.
CGGCGATCAGCTGGGCGGCGACCGAACCGCCGAGAAAGCCGGTGGCCCCCGTCAGCAGGATGCGTTCGCGGGTATCGATAGCGGTGATCTGCTCACCGTCGGCATGCATGTTCATGTCTTCCCCCCTCAGAGAAGTCAGTCGCCCACGCCTCGATGCGAGGGTGGTTGCGCCGCAGCTTATGAGGGGATGCCTTAAGGAACCGTTAATGGCCCTGGAGCCCGCGAAGGAAGCCGGCCACCTCCCGCGCCGTTGCCGCCAGGTGCTGCTCGTGGGTCAGGCCGGAGGCCTTCAGCGGCTTGAGGTCGTGGTCCGCCGCGGCCAGCCAGTGCAGGCGGATCGTCGGCGCCAGCGCATATCCCGCCACCGCCTCGCGGTTGCCCAGGGCGTCGCGCTCGCCCTGGACGATCAGGGTCGGCGTGCGCAGCCCGGCGAGGTGGGCGACCCGCGGCTTCTCCGGCTTGCCGGCGGCGTAGAACGGGTAGCCGAGGCAGACCAGGGCATCCGCGCCCAGCTCGTCGGCCAGCAGGCTGGCCATGCGCCCGCCCATCGACTTGCCGCCCAGGGCCAAGGGCCCGTCCAGGGTCTCGCGGACCTGCGCATGGACCCGCCGCCAGCAGTCGAGCAACTGCGCCTGCGGATTCGGCGGACGCTTGCGGCCGTCCTCGCGGCGCTGGGCCATGTAGGGAAACTCGAAGCGCGCGACGGCGATGCCCTGGGCGGCGAGCAGTTCGGCGATGCGCTCCATGAACGGGCTGTCCATCGGCGCCCCGGCGCCATGGGCGAGAATCAGGGTGGCCGACAGCGAGCCGGCCGGGCGGTTCCATTTCAGCGACAACTTGCCACACCTCGTATGCAGTGGGGGTCGGGAAGCCAATTGATCCCGATCAATATTTCATAACGCCCCATTATCCATGCTTCCTCTCGCTAATTACGCCAATTAGACCAGCCCCAATGGGGGGACGCCCGGCATCCCAACTGCCGGAAAAAGCCATAGCGTATAACCGTGGATGGAAGCCCATAGCATGAGCACCACTAACCCAGAGTCCGCCTATAACTACAAGGTGGTCCGCCAATTCGCCATCATGACCGTGGTCTGGGGCATCGTCGGCATGACCGTCGGTGTCCTGATCGCCGCCCAGCTGGTATGGCCCGACCTGAACTTCGGCTTGCCGTGGACGAGCTTCGGCCGCCTGCGCCCGCTGCACACCAACGCGGTGATCTTCGCCTTCGGCGGTTGCGCGCTGTTCGCCACCAGCTACTACGCGGTGCAGCGCACCTGCCAGGTGCGACTGTTCTCCGACACCCTCGCCTCCTTCACCTTCTGGGGCTGGCAACTGGTGATCCTGCTGGCCGCCATCAGCCTGCCGCTGGGCTACACCTCGTCCAAGGAGTACGCCGAGCTGGAGTGGCCGATCGACATCCTGATCACGGTGGTCTGGGTCGCCTACGCGGTGGTGTTCTTCGGCACCCTGGTCAAGCGCAAGGTCAAGCACATCTATGTGGGCAACTGGTTCTTCGGCGGGTTCATCCTCACCGTCGCCATGCTCCACGTGGTGAACAACCTCGAGCTGCCGGTGACCTTCACCAAGTCCTACTCGCTGTACGCCGGCGCCACCGACGCCATGGTCCAGTGGTGGTACGGGCACAACGCCGTGGGCTTCTTCCTCACCGCCGGCTTCCTCGGCATGATGTACTACTTCGTGCCCAAGCAGGCCGAGCGTCCGGTCTATTCCTACCGCCTGTCCATCGTCCACTTCTGGGCGCTGATCGCGGTGTACATCTGGGCCGGCCCGCACCACCTGCACTACACCGCGCTGCCGGACTGGGCGCAGTCGCTGGGCATGGTGATGTCGCTGATCCTCCTGGCGCCGAGCTGGGGCGGCATGATCAACGGCATGATGACCCTCTCGGGCGCCTGGCATAAGCTGCGCAGCGACCCGATCCTGCGCTTCCTGGTGGTGTCCCTGGCCTTCTACGGCATGTCCACCTTCGAAGGCCCGATGATGGCGATCAAGACCGTCAACGCCCTCTCCCACTATACCGACTGGACCATCGGCCACGTCCACGCCGGCGCCCTCGGCTGGGTCGCGATGGTTTCCATCGGCTCGCTCTACCACCTGATCCCGAAGGTCTTCGGCCGCGAGAAGATGTACAGCCTGGGCCTGATCAACGCGCACTTCTGGCTGGCCACCATCGGTACCGTGCTTTACATCGCCTCGATGTGGGTCAACGGCATCACCCAGGGCCTGATGTGGCGCGCGGTCAACGAGGACGGCACCCTGACCTACTCCTTCGTCGAAGCGCTGGCCGCCGGCCACCCCGGCTTCATCGTGCGCATGCTCGGCGGTTTCATCTTCCTGCTCGGCATGTTCCTGATGGCCTACAACACCTGGCGCACCGTCAGTGCCGCCAAGCCGGCCGAATACGAAGCCGCCGCACAGATCGCCTGAGGAGCCGAGCATGAAACACGAAATACTCGAGAAGAACGTCGGCCTGCTGGCGCTATGCATGGCCGTGGCCGTGAGCATCGGCGGCCTGACCCAGATCGTGCCGCTGTTCTTCCAGGACGTGACCAACACCCCGGTCGAAGGCATGAAGCCCTACACCGCGCTGCAACTGGAAGGCCGCGACATCTATATCCGCGAAGGCTGCGTCGGCTGCCACTCGCAGATGATCCGTCCGTTCCGCGCCGAAACCGAACGCTACGGCCACTACTCGGTGGCCGGCGAGAGCGTCTGGGACCACCCCTTCCTGTGGGGTTCCAAGCGTACCGGTCCGGACCTGGCCCGCGTCGGTAGCCGCTACTCCGACGACTGGCACCGCGCGCACCTGTTCAACCCGCGCAACGTGGTGCCCGAGTCGAAGATGCCGGCCTACCCGTGGCTGGTGGAGAACAAGCTCGACGGCAAGGACATCGAGAAGAAGCTCGAAGTGATGCGCACCCTCGGCGTGCCCTATACCGACGAAGACATCAAGGGCGCCAAGGACTCGCTGAAAGGCAAGACCGAAATGGACGCCGTGGTCGCCTACCTGCAGGTGCTCGGCACCTCGATCAAGAACAAACGGTGACGGCAATGGATATCGGGACGCTGCGAGGACTCGGCACGCTGCTGATCATGGTCGCCTTCATCGGTCTGGTGATCTGGGCCTACAGCGGCAAACGCAAGAAGAGCTTCGACGAAGCGACGATGCTGCCCTTCGCAGACGATCCCGAAGCCAAAAAGCACGTCGAGCAAGCTTCTAGGAGTAACAAAGAATGACCACCTTCTGGAGTCTGTACATCACAGCTCTTACCGTCGGTACCTTGATCGCCCTGCTCTGGCTGGTCTTCGCCACCCGCAAGGGCGAGGCCAAGGGTACTACCGAAAAGACCATGGGCCACTCCTACGACGGCATCGAGGAGTATGACAACCCGCTGCCGAAGTGGTGGTTCATGCTGTACATCGGCACCATCGTCTTCTCCGTCGGCTACCTGGTCCTGTACCCGGGCCTGGGTAACTGGAAAGGCGTGCTGCCGGGCTACGAGGGCGGCTGGACCCAGGACAAGCAGTGGGAACGCGAGATGAACATCGCCCAGGAGAAGTACGGGCCGATCTTCGCCAAGTACGCCGCCATGCCCATCGAGGAAGTGGCCAAGGACGAGCACGCCATGAAGATGGGCAGCCGCATGTTCGCCACCTACTGCTCGATCTGCCACGGTTCCGACGCCAAGGGCGCCCTCGGCTTCCCCAACCTGGCCGACAACGAGTGGCGCTGGGGCGGTGACCCGCAGAGCATCGAGACCACCATCCTCGGCGGTCGCCACGCGATCATGGCGGCCTGGGGCGACATCCTCGGCGAAGACGGGGTGAAGAACGTCGCCGCCTACGTCCGCACCGAACTCGCCGGGCTGAAGCTGCCGGAAGGCACCAAGGCCGACGTCGAGGCCGGCAAGCAGATCTTCTCGGTCAACTGCGTCGCCTGCCACGGCCCGGAAGGCAAGGGTACCGCCCTGGTCGGCGCGCCGAACCTGACCAACCCCGGCGCGTTCATCTACGGCTCCAGCTACGCCCAGCTCCAACAAACCATCCGCCATGGCCGCCAGGGCCAGATGCCGGCCCAGGAGCCCTACCTGGGCAAAGAAAAGGTGCACATCCTGGCCGCCTACATCTACAACCTGTCGCACAACCAGGGCAGCAACTGACCCCTCCCCCCACCCGCGCCCTCCCGGGCGCGGGTCCTTCCCCCGGTCTCAGACCTTAGTCCCAGGCGGCGCGACGAAGTGTCGCACCAGCGGACGCCTTTCCTACCCTTCCTTTTCAATCGCGTCTAAGCTGCTCTGCATTCGTCCCTCTCCGGCAGAGCGACGGGACACCTAACTTCACCGGCCGAACCCACTCGTCCGGATAGCGCCAGAAAGCCATACGGCCGCCTTGGAAAGCGCTCTGAAGCAGGCATCAAACTGGCGTCGCCCCTGGCCTGGCGCGTTGCAATGCCCACCCGCTTTCTCCATACTTGCCGCCGATTTTTTGTCCCTAAAAAAGTCCATTAACCGTGGAACCCCTAGCATGAGCACAGCAATCAGTCAGACTGCTTATAACTATAAGGTGGTCCGCCAGTTCGCCGTTATGACGGTGGTCTGGGGGGTCATTGGAATGGGTCTCGGTGTCCTGATCGCCGCCCAACTGGTATGGCCCGAATTGAACTTCGACCTGCCATGGACGAGCTTCGGCCGCCTTCGCCCCCTGCACACCAACGCGGTGATCTTCGCCTTCGGTGGGTGCGCCCTCTTCGCCACCTCGTACTACGTGGTGCAACGTACCTCGCAAGCCCGACTGATTTCAGACACGCTGGCGGCCTTCACCTTCTGGGGTTGGCAGGCCGTGATCGTGGGCGCCGTGCTGACCCTGCCGCAGGGTTTCACCACCTCCAAGGAATACGCCGAACTGGAATGGCCGCTGGCCATCCTCCTGGCGATCGTCTGGATCACCTACGCGATCGTGTTCTTCGGCACCATCGTCAAGCGCAAGGTCAAGCACATCTATGTGGGCAACTGGTTCTACGGTGCCTTCATCCTGGTGACGGCGATGCTGCACATCGTCAACCACATGTCGCTGCCGGTGAGCTGGTTCAAGTCCTACTCCGCCTACTCCGGCGCCACCGATGCGATGGTCCAGTGGTGGTACGGCCACAACGCCGTGGGCTTCTTCCTGACCACCGGCTTCCTCGGCATGATGTACTACTTCGTGCCCAAGCAGGCCGAGCGTCCGGTCTATTCCTATCGCCTGTCCATCGTCCACTTCTGGGCGCTGATCTCCCTGTACATCTGGGCCGGCCCGCACCACCTGCACTACACCGCGCTGCCGGACTGGGCGCAGTCGCTGGGCATGGTGATGTCGCTGATCCTCCTGGCACCGAGCTGGGGCGGCATGATCAACGGCATGATGACCCTCTCCGGCGCCTGGCATAAGCTGCGCACCGACCCGATCCTGCGCTTCCTGGTGGTATCCCTGGCGTTCTACGGCATGTCCACCTTCGAAGGCCCGATGATGGCGATCAAGACCGTCAACGCCCTCTCCCACTACACCGACTGGACCATCGGCCACGTGCACGCCGGCGCCCTCGGCTGGGTGGCGATGATCTCCATCGGCTCGCTCTACCACCTGATCCCGAAAGTCTTCGGCCGTCCGCAGATGCACAGCATCGGCCTGATCAACGCGCACTTCTGGCTGGCCACCATCGGCACCGTGCTGTACATCGCCTCGATGTGGGTCAACGGCATCACCCAGGGCCTGATGTGGCGCGCGGTCAACGAGGACGGCACCCTGACCTACTCCTTCGTTGAAGCACTGGTCGCAAGCCACCCGGGCTTCATCGTGCGCATGATCGGCGGTGGTTTCTTCCTCACCGGCATGCTGCTGATGGCCTACAACACCTGGCGCACCGTGCGTGCTGCCAAGCCGGCCGAATACGAAGCCGCCGCGCAGATCGCCTGAGGAGCCCGACGTAAATGAAGAACCACGAAATACTCGAGAAGAACGTCGGCCTGCTGGCCATCTTCATGGTGATCGCCGTCAGCATCGGCGGCCTGACCCAGATCGTTCCGCTGTTCTTCCAGGACGTGACCAATACCCCGGTCGAAGGCATGAAGCCGCGTACCGCCCTGGAACTGGAAGGTCGCGACATCTACATCCGCGAAGGCTGCGTCGGCTGCCACTCGCAGATGGTCCGTCCGTTCCGTGCCGAGACCGAACGCTACGGCCATTACTCGGTCGCCGGTGAAAGCGTCTGGGACCACCCGTTCCTGTGGGGTTCCAAGCGTACCGGCCCGGACCTGGCCCGCGTCGGTGGCCGTTACTCCGACGACTGGCACCGCGCGCACCTGTACAACCCGCGCAACGTGGTGCCCGAGTCGAAGATGCCTGCCTACCCGTGGCTGGTAGAGAACAAGCTTGATGGCAAGGACACCGCCACCAAGATGGAAGTCCTGCGCAAGCTGGGCGTGCCTTACACCGACGAGGACATCGCCGGTGCACGTGAAGCCGTGAAGGGCAAGACCGAGATGGACGCCCTGGTGGCGTTCCTTCAAGGCCTGGGAACCTCTATCAAGAGCAAACGGTGAGTGTGATGGATATCGGGACTCTGCGTGGACTGGGCACCGTGGTGATCATGGTCGCCTTCATCGGCCTGGTGATCTGGGCCTATAGCGGCAAGCGCAAGAAGAGCTTCGACGAAGCGACGATGCTGCCCTTCGCAGACGATCCCGAAGCCAAAAAGCACGTCGAGCAAGCTTCTAGGAGTAACAAAGAATGACGACCTTCTGGAGTCTGTACATTACAGCTCTCACCCTCGGCACCCTGCTGGCGCTGACCTGGCTGATCTTCGCCACCCGCAAGGGCCAGCGCAGCAGCACCACCGACGAGACCGTGGGCCACTCCTACGACGGCATCGAGGAGTACGACAACCCGCTGCCGAAGTGGTGGTTCATGCTGTTCGTCGGCACCCTGGTGTTCGCCGTGGGGTACCTGGCCCTGTACCCGGGCCTGGGCACCTGGAAAGGCCTGATGCCGGGCTACCAGTCCGCCGACGAATTCGCCGACAAGGAAAAAGGCTGGACCGGCGTCCACCAGTGGGAAAAGGAAATGGCCAAGGCCGACGAGAAATACGGCCCGATCTTCGCCAAGTTCGCCGCGATGCCCATCGAGGAAGTCGCCAAGGATCCGCAGGCGGTGAAAATGGGCGGTCGCCTGTTCGCCTCCAACTGCTCGATCTGCCACGGCTCCGACGCCAAGGGCGCCTACGGCTTCCCCAACCTGACCGACGCCGACTGGCGCTGGGGCGGCGAGCCGGAAACCATCAAGACCACCATCATGGCTGGCCGCCACGCCGCCATGCCGGCCTGGGGTGAAGTGATCGGCGAGGAAGGCGTGAAGAACGTCGCCGCTTTCGTCCTCACCCAGATGGATGGCCGCAAGCTGCCGGAAGGCGCCAAGGCAGACATCGAGGCCGGCAAGCAGGTCTTCGCTACCACCTGCGTCGCCTGCCACGGTCCGGAAGGCAAGGGCACCCCGGCGATGGGCGCTCCCGATCTGACCCACCCCGGCGCGTTCATCTACGGCTCCAGCTTCGCGCAACTGCAGCAGACCATCCGCTACGGTCGCCAGGGTGTGATGCCGGCGCAACAGGAACACCTGGGCAACGACAAGGTGCACCTGCTGGCCGCCTACGTATACAGCCTGTCGCACGGCGAGAAGAGCGCCGAATAAGCGCTCCCTCCCCCACGACCCAGACGGCGCCGGCAACCCCGGCGCCGTTTTATTTTGTGCAAAAGAAAAGCGCGAATGGGACAATACGCGACCAAAAGTCGCACAGTTACCGCAAAAAGCCTGATAGATCAGGCGTATAATCAGTAGGCGTGCAACTATTTTCTGACCCTGTCGGCATGTACCGGCCGGGCGCCCCCCACTGCCGTGGTACGCACTGATGAGCAAACAGATTCCCGTTCAAGACGTCACCCCGCCTGCCAAGGGCGACACCAATAACAACGATCTCTACGCCAAGCGCGAGAAGATCTACACCCGGGCCTTCACCGGTATCTTCCGCCGACTGCGCATGGTCGGCGGTGCGGCGCTCTTCCTCCTCTACTTCGGAACCGTCTGGCTCAACTGGAGCGGCCGCCAGGCCGTCTGGTGGGACCTGCCCGAGCGCAAGTTCTACATCTTCGGCGCCACCTTCTGGCCGCAGGACTTCATGCTGCTGTCCTGGCTGCTGATCGTCTGCGCCTTCGGCCTGTTCTTCATCACCGTGTTCGCCGGTCGCGTCTGGTGCGGCTATACCTGCCCGCAGAGCGTGTGGACCTGGATCTACATGTGGTGCGAGAAGGTCACCGAAGGCGACCGCAACCAGCGCATCAAGCTGGACAAGGCCCCGATGAGCGGCAACAAGCTGCTGCGCAAGACCGCCAAGCACAGCCTGTGGCTGCTGATCGGCCTGGTCACCGGCCTGACCTTCGTCGGCTACTTCTCGCCGATCCGCGAGCTGATTCCCGAGCTGCTCACCGGCCAGGCCGACGGCTGGGCCTACTTCTGGGTCGGCTTCTTCACCCTGGCCACCTACGGCAACGCCGGCTGGCTGCGCGAGCAGGTGTGCATCTACATGTGCCCCTACGCGCGCTTCCAGAGCGTGATGTTCGACAAGGACACCCTGATCGTCTCCTACGATCCGCGTCGCGGCGAGAAGCGCGGCCCGCGCAAGAAGTCCCTCGACTACAAGGCCCAGGGCCTGGGCGACTGCATCGACTGCACGATGTGCGTGCAGGTCTGCCCGACCGGCATCGACATCCGCGACGGCCTGCAGATCGAGTGCATCGGCTGCGCCGCGTGCATCGACGCCTGCGACAGCATCATGGAGAAGATGAACTACCCGAAAGGGCTGATCAGCTACACCACCGAGCACAACCTCAACGGCCAGAAGACCCACCTGGCCCGGCCGCGCCTGATCGGCTACGCCATCGCCCTGGTACTGATGATTTCCGCCCTGATCACCGCGGTGGTCCTGCGTCCGCTGGTCGGCTTCGACGTCAGCAAGGACCGCGTGCTCTACCGCGAGAACGAACTCGGCCGCATCGAGAACGTGTACAGCCTGAAGATCATGAACAAGGATCAGCAGGACCACACCTACATCCTCGGCGCCAAGGGCCTCGAAGGCCTGACCCTGGAAGGCCGGCGCGAGCTGAAGGTGGCGGCGGGCGACATCCTCAACCTGCCGATGGAACTGTCCATCGAGCCGGAGAAGCTGCCTTCGACCACCAACGAGATCGTCTTCACCATCGAGTCGGCCGACGACCCGAGCATCCATAAAGAAGCGAAGAGTCGCTTCATTGGCCCACGCACCCGTTGAGTAACTTGAGCATGCAGTCCGAGACCCACCCTCAACCCTGGTACAAACACTTCTGGGCCTGGTTCATCGTGGCCCTCCTGGCGACCTCGGTGGTGCTCGGGCTGAGCCTGGTCACCATCGCAGTGCGCAACCAGGACACCCTGGTCACCGACAACTACTACGAGGCCGGCAAGGGCATCAACCGCTCCCTGGAACGCGAGAACCTGGCCGTACGCCTGCAAGTGCACGCCAAGGTCAAGGTCGACGACCTGACCGGCGAAGTCGAAGTGCGCCTGACCGGCAACAGCCGTCCGGAGCAACTCACCCTCAACCTGATCTCGCCGACCCAGCCGGAGAAGGACCGCCGCGTGGAGCTGCTGCGCAGTAACTCCGACCGCGAGCGCTACGTCGGGCAACTGACCGACGCCGTCGAGGGCCGTCGCTTCGTCGAACTGCTCGGCCAGGAAGGCAGCGGCCAGTGGCGCCTGTTCGAGGAAGAGGTGGTATCGCCGACCGTGGTCATGGAGCTGGGTGACGAACCGCTCCAGGGAGCAGAAGCGAAGCGCCCATGAGCGCCCCCCTGCCCTGCTACCACTGCGGCTTGCCGGTCCCCGCCGGCAGCCGCTTCGAGGCCCGCGTGCTCGGCGAGACGCGGGCCATGTGCTGTCCGGGCTGCCAGGCGGTGGCCGAGGCCATCGTCGCCGGCGGCCTGGAAAGCTACTACCGGCACCGCAGCGAAAACGCCGCCAACCCCGAAGCCTTGCCCAAGGCGCTCAGCGAAGAGTTGCAGCTCTACGACCGCCCGGACGTACAGGGCGGCTTCGTCCGCCATGAGGGCGAGCTGGCGGAAACCAGCCTGATGATCGAAGGCATCAGTTGCGCCGCCTGCGGCTGGCTGATCGAGAAGCACCTGCGCCAGTTGCCTGGCGTGGCCGAGGCGCGGCTCAACCTGTCCAACCATCGCCTGCACGTGCGCTGGCAGGACAGCCAGTTGCCGCTCAGCCAGTTGCTCGGCGAACTGCGCCAGATCGGCTATGCCGGCCATCCCTACCAACCCGACCGCGCCACCGAGCGCCTGGCCATGGAGAACCGCCGCGCCCTGCGCCAGCTCGGTGTCGCCGGGCTGCTGTGGATCCAGGTGATGATGGCGGTGATGGCGACCTGGCCGGAATTCAACCTCGACCTTTCCGCCGGCATGGACCGCATCCTGCGCTGGGTCAGCCTGATCCTCACCACGCCGATCGTCTTCTACTGCTGCGGCCAGTTCTTCCGTGGCGCCCTGCGTGACCTGCGCACCCGCCACCTGACCATGGACGTCTCGGTGTCGCTGGCGATCGGCGGCGCCTACGTCGCCGGCATCTGGTCGACGATCACCGGCCAGGGCGAGCTGTATTTCGACGCGGTCGGCATGTTCGCCCTGTTCCTCCTCGCCGGCCGCTACCTCGAACGCCGCGCGCGGGAGCGCACCGCCGCCTCCACCGCGCAACTGGTCAACCTGCTGCCGGCGTCCTGCCTGCGCCTGGACGCCGCCAACCAGGGCGAGCGCATCCTGCTCAGCGAACTGCGCGTCGGCGACCGCGTGCTGGTACCGCCAGGCGCCGTGCTGCCGGCCGACGGAGTGATCCTCGACGGCCAGTCCAGCGTCGACGAGTCGCTGCTCACCGGCGAGTACCTGCCCCATCCACGCCAGGCCGGCGACGCCGTCACCGGCGGCACCCTGAACGTCGAGGGGCCGCTGACCGTCGAGGTCGGCGCCCTTGGCGACGACAGCCGCCTGTCGGCCATCGTCCGCCTGCTGGAACGCGCCCAGGCGGACAAGCCGCGCCTGGCGGAACTGGCCGACAAGGTCGCGCAGTGGTTCCTGCTCATCGTCCTGCTGGTCGCCGCAGCGGTCGGCGCGCTGTGGTGGCAGGTCGACCACCAGCGCGCCTTCTGGGTGGTGCTGTCGCTGCTGGTCGCCACCTGCCCCTGCGCCCTGTCGCTGGCCACGCCCACCGCGCTCACCGCGGCCACCGGCAGCCTGCACAAGCTCGGCCTGCTGATCACGCGCGGGCACGTGCTGGAAGGGCTGAACCACATCGACACGGTAATCTTCGACAAGACCGGCACCCTCACCGAAGGCCGCCTGACGCTCAAGCAGGTGCTACCCCTGCGCGATCTCGACGCGGATCGCTGCCTGGCCCTCGCCGCCGCCCTCGAGAACCGTTCCGAACACCCCATCGCCCGCGCCTTCGGCCGTGCGCCGGAGGCCGCCGACAGCGTCGCAAGCCATCCGGGGCTGGGCCTCGAAGGCCTGGTGGAAGGCCGCCGCCTGCGCATCGGCCAGGCCGCCTTCGTCAGCGACCTGGGCGGCAGCGCCACGCCCGCGATGCCCGGCGACTCCGGACAGTGGCTGCTGCTCGGCGACGAGCAGGGACCGCTGGCCTGGTTCGGTCTCGACGACCGCCTGCGCAGCGACGCCCCCGCCCTGCTCGCCGCCTGCAAGGCGCGCGGCTGGCGCACCCTCCTGCTATCCGGCGACGCCTCGCCGATGGTCGCCAGCGTCGCTGCCGAACTGGGCATCGACGAAGCCCGCGGCGGCCTGACCCCGGACGACAAGCTGGCCATGCTCGAACGCCTGCACGGCGAGGGCCGCCGGGTGCTGATGCTCGGCGACGGAGTCAACGACGTACCGGTGCTCGCCGGTGCCGACATCAGCGTCGCCATGGGCAGCGCCACCGACCTGGCCAAGACCAGCGCCGACGCGGTGCTCCTGTCCAACCGCCTGGACAGCCTGGTGCAGGCCTTCCGGCTGGCGCGCCGCACCCGCCATATCATCATCGAGAACCTGGCCTGGGCCAGCCTGTACAATGGCCTGGTCCTGCCCTTCGCCGCGCTCGGCTGGATCACCCCGGGCTGGGCGGCGATCGGCATGTCGGTCAGTTCGCTGCTGGTGGTGGTCAACGCCCTGCGGCTGACCCGAATCCCTTCGCCGAGGTCCGTATGGCCGCGCTCTACATCCTGATCCCCGTCGCGATCGTCATCGTCGCCATCGCCATCTACGTGTTCTTCTGGGCGGTGGACAGCGGCCAGTACGACGATCTCGACGGCCCCGCCCACAGCATTCTCTTCGACGACGAAGACCCGAAGCACCAGGCCGGCGTCGACGAAGCGGAGAAGCCGTCGAAACCCGAGGACCGACCGCGTGGCTGAACTGGCGCCGTTGCTGGTTTCCGCGCTGATCCTCGGCCTGCTCGGGGGAGGCCACTGCCTGGGCATGTGCGGCGGCCTGATGGGCGCCCTGACCCTGGCCATTCCCGCCGAACAGCGCGGCCGTCGCCTGCGCCTGCTGCTGGCCTACAACCTCGGCCGCATCCTCAGCTACGCCTGCGCCGGCCTGCTGCTCGGCCTGGCCGGCTGGGCGGTGGCGCGCACCCCGTTGGCCGGCGCGCTGCGGGTGGTCGCCGGGCTGCTGCTGATCGCCATGGGACTCTACCTGGCCGGCTGGTGGAGCGGCCTGACCCGCGTCGAGGCGCTCGGTCGCGGTCTCTGGCGCCACCTGGAACCCTTCGCCCGGCGCCTGCTGCCGGTCTCCAGCCTGCCACGAGCCCTGCTGCTCGGAGCGATCTGGGGCTGGCTGCCCTGCGGGCTGGTCTACAGCACCCTGCTCTGGGCCACCAGCCAGGGATCGGCACTGGACAGCGCGCTGCTGATGCTGGCGTTCGGCCTCGGCACCTGGCCGGTTCTGCTGGCCACCGGCATGGCCGCCGAACGGGTGACCGCCCTGCTGCGCCGTCGCGGCGTACGCATCGTGGGCGGCCTGATGGTCATCCTCTTCGGCCTCTGGACCCTCCCAGGACCGCACCAGGCCTGGCTGATGGGGCATTGACGGACGCCCGTCCCAACATCGGGCGACACATCCTGTATACATTCACCCGCTTGATACAAATCAACAGGCCTTCCCGGCGCAGTCCCTAGACTTCCCGACTAAAGCTCGCCAACTGGGGATCTCTGGCATGCTCGACACCATTCGCTGGGACGCTGACCTGATTCGGCGCTACGACCTTTCCGGCCCGCGTTACACCTCCTATCCGACCGCCGTGCAGTTCCACGAAGGCATCGGCCCGTTCGACCAGTTGCACGCCCTGCGCGACAGCCGGAAGGCCGGACACCCCCTGTCGCTCTACGTGCACATCCCGTTCTGCGCCAACATCTGCTACTACTGCGCCTGCAACAAGGTGATCACCAAGGATCGCGGGCGCAGCGCGCCGTACCTCGCGCGCCTGGTCCGCGAGATCGAGATCGTCAGCCGCCACCTCTCCCGCGAGCAGGTGGTCGAGCAACTGCACTTCGGTGGCGGAACCCCGACCTTCCTCAGTCCCGGCCAGTTGCGCGAACTCATGTCGCAATTGCGCACCCACCTCAACCTGCTGGACGACGATTCGGGCGACTACGGCATCGAGATCGACCCGCGCGAGGCCGACTGGTCGACCATGGGCCTGCTCCGCGAACTCGGTTTCAACCGCGTCAGCCTCGGCGTACAGGACTTCGACATGGAGGTGCAGAAGGCGGTCAACCGCATGCAGACCCCGGAGGAGACCCGTACCATCGTCGAGGCCGCGCGCACCCTGCAGTACCGCTCGATCAACCTCGACCTGATCTACGGACTGCCGAAACAGACGCCGGACAGCTTCGCCCGCACGGTCGACGAAGTGATCGCGCTACAGCCGGATCGCCTCTCGGTGTTCAACTATGCCCACCTGCCCGAGCGTTTCATGCCGCAGCGGCGGATCAACGCCGACGACCTGCCGAGCCCGGGCCAGAAGCTGGAAATGCTCCAGCGCACCACCGAGCAACTCGCCGCGGCGGGCTACCGCTATATCGGCATGGATCACTTCGCCCTGCCCGACGACGAGCTGGCCAGCGCCCAGGAAGACGGCACCCTGCAACGCAACTTCCAAGGCTACACCACCCACGGGCATTGCGACCTGGTAGGTCTCGGGGTCTCGGCGATCAGCCAGATCGGCGACCTCTACAGTCAGAACAGCAGCGACATCAACGACTACCAGACCAGCCTCGACAACGGCCAGTTGGCGATCCGCCGCGGCCTGCACTGCAACAGCGACGACCGGGTGCGGCGCGCGGTGATCCAGCAACTGATCTGTCACTTCGAACTGGCCTTCGAGGATATCGAGACGGAGTTCGGCATCGACTTCCGCAGCTACTTCGCCGAGCTGTGGCCCGACCTCGAACGCTTCGCCGCCGACGGCCTGATCCGCCTGGACGCCAAGGGCATCGACATCACCTCCTCCGGGCGTCTGCTGGTGCGTTCGATCTGCATGCTGTTCGACCGCTACCTGCCCAGCCTCAACCGGCAGCGCTTCTCCCGGGTGATCTGAAAGCGCACCGCCCTGCCCGCACGACAGGGCGGTGAATCCCCGCCCCTTCTACCGGCTGCCCATGACCTTCATGATCAGCGCCGGGTCGCTGATACCCATCTCCTTGATGGCCGATGCCATCGCTGCCGTTGCCGTCTGCAGGGCGGAGTTGAGTTGTTGCAACTCCTTCTGCAACTCAGGCACGCGAGCCTCCTTCGCCCCCGGATCGGACGACCTCATGGCCTCCTGCAGCTCCCTGAGCTTCTCCTCGATCTTCTTCTTCAACTCGCGGATCATCTTCACCATCGGCCGCAACTCCTGCGGGATATCCTCGTCCTCCTCCTCCACCGGCACCCCCATGGTGGCGGCCAGCTCGCGCCCTGCCTGGGAAAGCCGTACATGCTGATCGGCGGCGTCGGTACCGGCGGCCGGGTCTTCCGCCTGCTCGGCGGTGCCGGTCCGCGCGGCCTTGGCGTCCGCGGCGGCGCGCGATGAGGGCGGCACCTGGGTGGTGATCCAGCCACTGAGGGTCAACATTCCAGTCACTCCGGGAAAAATGGAATTCTTCCATTGGATCGGCCCACGCGTCGCGAACTTGAGCCCCCTTTTCGTCGCCCCTTGACAGGGTGCGACAGGTAGTCGCAGCTGTTTGACGCAAGTCACTGATTGGAAACGCCATCGGCCTGTCAGAAATGGTCGTTGCCAGACCTATGGCTGGCACCCGCATCGCGGCTGCGTTACCCTTACTCCTGTTGTGCCTTTAACCTAGCAAGGACCCCTCAATGGCCGAAACCATCAAGGTGCGCGCACTGCCCCAAGCACACTGCAAGGATTGCAGTCTGGCCCCGCTGTGCCTCCCCCTGTCGCTGACCGTGGAAGACATGGATTCGCTGGACGAGATCGTCAAGCGCGGTCGTCCCCTGAAGAAAGGCGAATTCCTGTTCCGCCAGGGCGATCCTTTCGGCTCGGTCTTTGCCGTGCGCTCCGGCGCCCTGAAAACCTTCAGCATCACCGATGCCGGCGAAGAGCAGATCACCGGCTTCCACCTGCCCAGCGAGCTGGTCGGCCTGTCCGGGATGGATACCGAGACCTATCCGGTATCCGCCCAGGCTCTGGAAACCACCTCGGTCTGCGAGATTCCCTTCGAGCGCCTGGACGAACTGTCCGAGCAGCTGCCGCAACTGCGCCGTCAACTGATGCGTCTGATGAGCCGGGAAATCCGCGATGACCAGCAGATGATGCTGCTGCTGTCGAAGAAGACTGCCGACGAGCGCATCGCCACCTTCCTGGTCAACCTGTCGGCGCGCTTCCGTGCCCGTGGCTTCTCCGCCCAGCAGTTCCGCCTGGCCATGTCGCGCAACGAGATCGGCAACTATCTCGGCCTGGCCGTGGAAACCGTGTCGCGGGTCTTCACCCGCTTCCAGCAGAACGGCCTGATCAGCGCGGAAGGCAAGGAAGTGCACATCCTCGACTCCATCGAGCTGTGCGCCCTCGCCGGCGGCCAGCTGGAAGGCTGAAGCGCCTGCGAACCGCCAACGGGCCCGCCTCAGCGCGGGCCCGTTGTATGATGGGCCCCGAAAAACGCCCAGCCCAGGATCTTCCATGATTTTCGACGAGTTCACCCTCAAGTCGCAGATCCGCGCCGTGCCGGACTTTCCCAAGCCCGGCGTGGTGTTCCGCGACATCACCCCGCTGTTCCAGTCGCCGCGCGCGCTACGCATGACCGTGGACAGCTTCGTCCAGCGCTACATCGAGGCCGATTTCAGCCACATCGGCGCCATGGATGCCCGTGGCTTCCTCATCGGCTCGGCGGTGGCCTATGCGCTGAACAAGCCGCTGGTCCTGTTCCGCAAGCAGGGCAAGCTGCCCGCCGACGTACTCGCCGAGGGCTACCAGACCGAATACGGCGAGGCCTTCCTCGAAGTACATGCCGACAGCCTCTGCGAAGGCGACAGCGTACTGATCTTCGACGACCTCATCGCCACCGGCGGGACCCTGCTGGCGGCCGCGAGCCTGGTACGACGCCTCGGGGCCAGGGTCTTCGAGGCCGCGGCGATCATCGACCTGCCGGAACTCGGCGGCTCCACTCGCCTGCAGGACGCCGGCATCTCCACCTTCAGTCTCACCGCGTTCGCTCTCGACGAGCGTTGATACGCCGGGGCGCGCCCTGGCGCCCCGCGTTCGCTCCTTGCGCCCCATCTTCCGTCTGGTCGAGCCGACCTGGCCATTAATGACTTCGAAATGGCCAGAAATGACCTCCCGCTGTTGGACAATCCTGCAATAATTACATCAGCTAATGACACATTCAGAGGTGTTATAGCGAACTCGCCATAGGGAACCCGAGGAAACCTGTGCGTTTCCCCTCCCCAGAACAACAAAAGGAGTTAGCCATGACTGCCACTGGCACCGCCTCCCCGGTTCGCGCCAATTTCCCCGTGCGGCGGATGGATTTCAGCTTCAGCGAAACCCCGAAGTACTGGTGGGACGGCCAACCCTTCATGACCCAGTTCATGAACAACCTGTCCTCGCTCTTCCCCTACGGCGAAAAATTCTTCGTCGATAGCGTGCGCGCGGTGCGCGACCGCCTGGAGGATCCGCAACTGAAGAAGGACGTCAGCGCCTTCATCGGCCAGGAGGCGATGCACTCCAAGGAGCATGCCGCCTACAACGAATATGCCGAGGAGCACGGGGTCGACCTGGAGTGCCTCGAACTGCGGATCAAGGTCCTGCTGGAAAACGTCAGCAAGGTCACCACCAGGAAACACCAGTTGGCGATCACCTGCGCCCTCGAGCATTTCACCGCGACCATGGCCGCGCAGCTGCTCAAGCGCGAAGACCTGACCATCCAGATGCAGTCGCCGAAGATGTACAAGCTGTGGATGTGGCATGCCATCGAGGAGAACGAACACAAGAATGTCGCCTACGATGTGTACCAGAAAGTCTACGGCGGCTACTTCACCCGGGTTCTGGTGATGATGCTGACCACCCTGATGTTCTTCGGCGTCATCGGCTGGTTCCAGCTCGACCTGCTACGCAAGGACGGCCAATTGTTCAACTGGCGCTCCTGGAAGCATGGCCTGGGCACCCTGTTCGGCCTGCGCAAGGGCTTCTTCACCCGCCTGCTGCTGCCCTACCTGGACTACTACCGGCCGGGCTTCCACCCCAGCGACCACGACACCGCGAAACTGGAGAAATACTGGAAGGACAAACTGGCCTTCGCCGATTGAAGCCCGCCTCCGCCAGTGCCGCTCCGCCCCCGACGCCAGGCCCCGCCTGGCGTTTCTTATTCGAGAGAAGAACAGGATATTGCACACGGAAAAGCCTCCGTTTCGACTACCGTTCCTGAATCCGCCATTTTACGGAGGAAATAATTAGTCAATTCCTATCGATTGGCTTTTTACGATGCCCTGAGGTAATATCATGTTCATTATGTTGAACACTAAGGCATTACCTCTCCCCACTTCCCGTCTGGTCTCCCGCGAGCGTCACTGGACCGGCGACCTCTAGCTCCCTCCCTCGACACCTGCTGTCGGTGGCGACCGCCCCTGCGCTTCGGGGTCTTTCCCGCCCCTCGCCACCGCTCTTCGTCATCTTTGGCCGCGGCCTCCATTCCGCGGTGCCCATGGGAGGGCAACATGCGTTCCTGGATCTATCTGTTACTGGCTATCGGCGCCGAAGTGATCGGCACCACCTCGATGAAACTGGCCGCCACCCACGCCCCTGTCGCAGGCATGCTGCTGATGTACGGGATGATCGGCCTGTCCTATTTCTTCCTCGCCCTGGCGGTCAAGCGTGTCCCCGTCGGAGTCGCCTACGCCCTTTGGGAAGGCATTGGCATCGTCCTGATCACGGCGGTCAGCGTCGCCTGGCTGGGCGAAAGCATCGGCCTGTACAAGGCCGTCGGCCTCGGCGTGATGATCGCCGGCATCCTGCTGATCAAGTCCGGCACCCGCAACGCCAGCGGCACGCCGGCGCAGCCCCGTGGGGAGGCCGTCACATGCTGACCCTGAACTGGATTCCCTTCGCCTGGCTCGGCCTGGCGATCGCCCTCGAGGTCGTCGCCAACCTGCTGTTGAAATACTCCGACGGTTTCCGCAGGCGCGGCCTCGGGATCGCCTCGATCCTCTGCGTGATGGCCGCCTTCACCGCGCTGGCGCAGGCGGTGAAGGACATCGAGCTGTCACTCGCCTATGCGATCTGGGGCGGCTTCGGCATCCTCGCCACCGTCGCCATGGGCTGGGCGCTGTTCGGCCAGCGCCTGGCCTGGCGCGGCTGGCTCGGCCTGTTGCTGCTGCTGGCCGGCATGAGCCTGCTCAAGCTGGCCTGACGCCTCGGCGTCCAACGAAACGCCCATCATCTGCAGGACCGCGGCGCCGGTGAACAACAGCAGTATCTGTTCCTCACCCAGGGCGCAGATTTCCCGACGCCGCTCCGGCTGGCCGATATAGTCCAGCGACAACTGAAACAGCTGGCGGCCGATCAGGCTGGAGAGGCGGCGGATGGTCGCCTCGCTCACCGCCGGCAACAACCTGAATTCGATGATGTCCTCCGACATGTCCTCGGCGAACTCATCCATGATCTGACGCAGGGCACCACGCAGCACCGGCGAAGCCCCATGCAGTTCGCGCACGCCGACGATGAACGCGGCGGGATTGCTCTCCACGAAGTCGAAGAACAGCCGCACCGTCTCCCGGCAGACCCGCCGCCCCCTTTCCAGGTCCAGCCCGAACGGCGTCGTCTGCGCTCGGGCGCTGGGCGCCGCACGAGTCGCGGCCTCGCGGCGAAGCTGGCGCAGCGGCTGGCGCAGCTGGGTAGAGATGTCGCGGATCATGGTCAGGCCAAGATCGTCGATATCGCGGAAATGCCGATAGAAGGTGTTCGGATTCAGGCCCGCCTCGCGCGCCAGCTCGCGCAAGCCGATGGCCCCCAGGCTGCGGCTGCTGCTGCCCAGGCGCAAGGCCGCCTCCAGCAAGGCGCGTTTGCCGGGAGCGTCGGCAACCCTGTCCTTCGTTTCGTTCATATCGCTCATGTTCCACCTGGTTGTTTCCATGCGCCACAAGTTCGGCCGTTGCGTCGCGCCGACCCTACCTAAGGTTGGCTTGACCCTGAAGTATACAGATGTCTACATTCGCAGGTAGACGAGTGTATACGCCAGCAAACAATCATAACAGGAGCTTGGCCATGAGTACCCAACCCACCCCTGCCGCCGCCCGGCACTGCAAGGTCGCCATCATCGGCACCGGTTTCTCCGGGCTGGGGATGGCGATCCGTCTCCGCCAGGAAGGCGAGGACGACTTCCTGATCTTCGAAAAGGACGCCGGCGTCGGCGGCACCTGGAGAGTCAACAACTACCCTGGCTGCGCCTGCGACGTGCAATCCCACGTCTATTCCTTCTCCTTCGAAGCGAACCCGGAGTGGACGCGGATGTTCGCCCGCCAGCCGGAAATCCGCGCCTATCTGGAGAAGTGCTGGGAAAAATACCGCTTGCAGGAAAAGACCCTGCTGAACACCGAGATCGGCAAGCTGGCCTGGGACGAGCGGCAAAGCCTCTGGCACCTGCATGACGCCCAGGGCAACCATTACACCGCGAACGCCGTGGTTTCCGGCATGGGCGGCCTGTCCACCCCGGCCTATCCACGCCTCGATGGCCTGGAGAACTTCCAGGGCAAGGTCTTCCATTCCCAGCAGTGGGACCATGACTACGACCTCAAGGGCAAGCGAGTGGCGGTGATCGGCACCGGCGCCTCGGCGATCCAGTTCGTCCCGGAGATCCAGCCGCTGGTGGCCGCGCTCGATCTCTACCAGCGCACTCCGCCATGGATCCTGCCCAAACCCGACCGGGCAATCAGCGAAACCGAGCGCCGCCGCTTCCGGCGCTTCCCGCTGGTGCAGAAGCTCTGGCGCGGCGGCCTCTACAGCCTGCTCGAAGGGCGGGTGCTGGGCTTCACCTTCGCCCCGCAGGTGATGAAGCTGGTGCAGCGCCTGGCGATCCGCCACATCCACAAGCAGATCAAGGATCCGGAACTGCGCCGCAAGGTCACGCCGGACTACACCATCGGCTGCAAGCGCATCCTCATGTCGCACAACTACTACCCGGCCCTGGCTGCCGCCAACTCCACGGTGATCACCGAAGGCATCCGCGCCGTCACCGCCAACGGAATCGTCGACGGCAACGGCCGGGAACGCGAGGTCGACGCGATCATCTTCGGTACCGGCTTCACCGCCAACGACCCTATCCCCCGCGGAGTGGTCTTCGGTCGCGACGGCCGCGACCTGCTGGACAGCTGGACCAAGGGCCCGGAAGCCTACAAGGGCACTACCACCGCCGGCTTCCCCAATCTGTTCTTCCTGATGGGACCGAACACCGGCCTCGGCCACAACTCGATGGTCTACATGATCGAGTCGCAGATCGCCTACGTCCTCGATGCGCTGAAGCTGATGAAGCGCCGCGAACTGCTCAGTCTCGAGGTCAAGGCCCCGGTGCAGGAACGCTACAACGAATACCTCCAGCGCAAGCTGGACCGCAGCGTCTGGAGCGTGGGCGGTTGCAAGAGCTGGTACCTGCATCCGGTCAGCGGCCGCAACTGCACCCTGTGGCCGGGATTCACCTGGCGCTTCCGTGCCCTGACCCGGCAGTTCGACGCCTCCGCCTACCACCTCACCACGACACCGCTCGCCGCCCTGAGCAACGAAGCCCGCCAACAGGCCGAAGGGGTACCCGCATGAAGTCGTTCGAAAACAAAGTCGCCGCCATCACCGGCGCAGGCTCGGGCATCGGTCGCGCCCTGGCCGTGGAGCTGGGCAGGCAGGGTTGTCACCTGGCCCTGGCCGACGTCAATGCCGCAGCTCTCGAGGAGACCCGCCAATTGCTCGCCAGCAGCGGGGTACGCGTCTCCACCGCGGTCGTCGACGTGGCCGACCGCGAGCAGGTGCAGGCCTGGGCCGACAAGGCGGCCAGCGAACATGGCCGGGTGAACCTGATCTTCAACAACGCGGGCGTCGCCCACGCCGGTACCGTGGAAGGCAGCGACTACTCGGAATACGAGTGGATCATGAACATCAACTTCTGGGGCGTGGTGAACGGCACCAAGGCGTTCCTTCCGCACCTGAAGGCCTCCGGCAACGGCCACGTGGTCAATGTCTCCAGCGTCTTCGGGCTGTTCGCCCAGCCCGGCATGAGCGCCTACAACGCCACCAAGTACGCGGTGCGTGGCTTCACCGAGTCGTTGCGCCAGGAACTGGACATGGAGGACTCCGGCGTCTCCGCCAGTTGCGTGCATCCCGGCGGGATCAAGACCAACATCGCCAAGACCGCGAGAATGAACGAGAGCATGGCCAAGGTCACCGGCCAGGCTGCCGACAAGGCTCGCCAGCAATTCAACGACCAGTTGCTGCGGACCACCCCGGAGAAGGCCGCCCAGGTCATCCTGCGCGGCGTGCAGCGCGACAGCCGGCGCATCCTGATCGGCGCCGACGCCCACGCGATCGACGTGATGCTGCGCCTGGCGCCAGTGCTCTACCAGCGCGTGGTCACCGCCAGCATGCGCCTGGCAGCGCGCTTCGCGCCGCGCCCGAAGAGCCCCCAGGGCGCCCGCGAAGCCAGCGAGTGAACAGGCCCGCCGGGTAGCCGCTAGGCTGCCCGGCACGTCATACTCGACGGCCAGTCTCCAGGGTACGGCCGTCATGAACCCTCCCCTTCCTCACTTCCGCTACCATCCCGAACCGCTCGCCAGCGGCAGCATCGAGGCTTCCGCCACCACCTGCCAGTGCTGTGGCAAGGCTCGTGGCTACGTCTACACCGGTTCGCCCTATTCCCGCCACGAGTTGCCGCCCGGCAGCCTTTGCCCCTGGTGCATAGCCGACGGCAGCGCGGCCGCGCGCTACGAAGCGAGCTTTTCCGACGACTATCCGCTGCTCGACGCCGGCGTCGCCGCGGATATCGTCACCGAAGTCTGCGAGCGCACGCCCGGCTACACCTCCTGGCAGCAGGAGCGCTGGCTGGTTTGCTGCGAGGATGCCTGCGCCTTTCGCGGCGACGCGGGGCGTGAGGAAATCGGGCAACTGGGAGCCGAGGGCCTGGCGCAGCGCTTCGCCGATTTCGCCTGGCCGGCTATCACCTGGCAACGCCTCGTCGACGCCTATACGCCCGGCGGCAATCCGGCCATCTACCGCTTTGACTGCCTGCACTGTGGCCAGGCGCATTACGACCTGGACTTCACCTGATAGAACGCGGCCCTACAACCCCATCTGCTTGCCGATGATCTCGTTCATGATTTCCCGCGAACCGCCGCCGATGGAGAGAATCCGGTTGTCGCGATACAGCCGCTCCACTAGGCTTTCGCGCATGTAGCCCATGCCGCCGAGCACCTGCACGGCATCATAGGTCAGGCGATCGGCGACATCGGTAGCGAAGTTCTTGGCCATCGAGATCTCCTTGATCACGCTCTTGCCGGCAGCCATCTTCGCTGCCTGGCGATAGGTGAACTCGCGGGAAACCTCCAGTTGCGTGGCCATTTCCGCGAGACGATGGCGCAGCACCTGGAACTTGCCGATCGGCTTGCCGAACGCTTCTCGCTCGCGCGCCCAGCGCAGCGACTCCTCCAGAGCCAGTTGCGCGGTCATGTTGGCCATCACCGCCAGGGCCAGGCGCTCGCTCTGGAAATTGGCCATGATGCAGGCGAAGCCAGCGTTCTCCACGCCGATCAGGTTTTCCGCAGGCACCCGGCAGTCGTCGAAGAACAGTTCGGCGGTATCCGACGCCCACCAGCCCATCTTCTTCAGCTTGCGTCCGACACTGAACCCGGCAGTGCCCTTCTCCACCAGCAGCAGGCTGATGCCGGCGAAACCCTCGCCGCCGGTACGCACCGCGACCGTGTAGTAGTCCGCGCGCACGCCGCTGGTGATGAAGGTCTTGCTGCCGCTGACGCGATAGTGATCGCCATCGCGCACCGCACGGGTCTTCAGGTTGGCCACGTCGGAGCCGCCGGAGGGCTCGGTGACCGCCAGGGCCATGATCTTCTCGCCGCGCAGCACCGCCGGCACCACCCGCTCGCGCACCTCGGGACGGGCCCACTTGACCACCGGAGGCAAGCCGATATCCAGCGATCCCAACCCGGCGACCAGGCCGCCGGAACCGCAGCGCATGAGTTCTTCGCTGGCCGCCACCTTGGCGAACAGATCGCCTTCGCAACTGCCGCCGTAGGCTTCCGGGTAGCCGATGCCGAGGATCCCGGCCGCGCCGGCCTTGAGATAGAGTTCACGGGGAAATTCCTCGGCCTCCTCCCATTCATCGATGTGCGGCAACACCTCGCGCTCGACGAAACGGCGCACCGAATCCCGGATCAGTTGATGGGACTCGTCGAAGTACTGCTGGAAGTCAGTCATGGCCGGGCTCCTGATGGGAGCCTCAGAACTTACCTAGCGCTTGCTTGGTTTTCAATACGGGAAACTGGCCATCGGCGAGGGCGTATAGGCCGCCCGTCCTACGGATACGGGAGGCACAGAGCTCAGGAGATCGGCCGCCGTCCGGCCAGGGCGTGGGCCAAGGTGCCGCCATCGACCAGCTCCAGCTCGCCGCCCAGCGGCACGCCATGGGCGATACGCGACAAGGTCAGGCCGCGGCCGGCCAGTAGCTGGGCGATATAGTGGGCGGTGGCCTCGCCTTCCACGGTGGGGTTGGTGGCGAGGATCACCTCGCTGAAGGCTCCGTCCCTGATCCGCGCTTCCAGTTCGGGAATGCCGATCGCCTCCGGCCCCAGGCCGTCGAGCGGCGACAGGTGTCCCTTGAGCACGAAATAGCGGCCGCGGTAGCCGGTCTGCTCCACCGCGAATACGTCCAGCGGGCCTTCCACCACGCAGAGCAGCGAGTCGTCGCGTCGCGGGTCGGCGCACTGCGGGCACAGCTCCTCCTCGCTGAGGGTACGGCACTGCCGGCAATGACCGACCCCTTCCATCGCGGCGGTCAACGCCTGGGCCAGCTTCAGGCCGCCGCTGCGATCGCGCTCCAGCAGCATCAGCGCCATGCGCTGGGCCGACTTCTGCCCGACACCGGGAAGAATGCGCAGGGACTCGATCAGTTGGCGGATCAGCGGGCTGAAACTCATGCAGGACTCGTCGGATAGAGGGAGGGGAATGGCTGCCGGGCGCCGTCCTAAGAAGGCGGACCCGGCACGAACGCAGAATCAGAAGGGCATCTTGAAGCCGGGCGGCAGTTGCATGCCCGAGGTGAAGCCGGACATCTTTTCCTGGTTGTTCTGCTCGATCTTGCGCACCGCATCGTTGACCGCGGCGGCGATCAGGTCTTCGAGGATTTCCTTGTCTTCCTGCATCAGGCTGTCGTCCAGGCTGACGCGCTTGACGTCGTGGCGCCCGGTCATCACCACGCTGACCAGACCGGCGCCGGATTGCCCGGTCACTTCGGCGTTGGCCAGCTCTTCCTGCATCTTCTGCATCTTTTCCTGCATCTGCTGCGCCTGCTTCATCAGGCCGGCCATGCCACCTTTCATCATGTTCTTCACCTCGAATGTCGTCTTGTTGCGTGCGCCAAGCGCCGGTCAGGCCTTGGCTTCCAAAGGTTCGATGGTACCGTCACGGACCACCGCGGCGAACTGCTCGCGCAACTGCCGGACCAACGGGTCGGCATCGATCGATGCCTCGGCCGCCCGCTGGCGCTCGGCACGCCGGCGTGCCGCTGCCTGGGCCGGGGTCTCCTGCTCAGGCTTCTGCAGGGTCACCTCCAGTTTGAGGGTGCGCCCCAGGTGCTGGTTCAGCGCATCGTTCAGCCGCCGCTGCTGGGTGGCGTTGAACAGCGCGCTCTGGCCCGGATCGAGATGCAGATGCCAGTGGTCGCCGTCGGCAGCTACCAGCGTACAGTTGGCAGCGATGCTCGCGGTCAGGCCGCCGAGGCCGAGCCGCGGGAACAGCTCCAGCCACTCCGCGGCCAGGCCGGTGGCCGGCTTCGCCGCCGGCAGCGGCTCCTCCACCACGACCACGTCAGGCTCGGGCGCGGCATCCAGGTAGGCCAGGGTATCCATGTCGACTTCGTAGTAGTCGTCCGCGGGCGGTGGCTCATCGTCCTGCTCGTCCTGCTCGTCAGGTGCTACCGGCAACGCAGCCGGCAGGGCTTCCAGAACGGTTTCCACCACCGCCTCGACCGCCACTGCCGGAGGGACCGAGGGAGCCTCCACGGCTAGCGGCTCGGGCTCGGGCTCGGGCTCGGGCTCGGGCTCGGGCTCGGCAGCGAGGCTCGGAGCCGGCTCTTCCCAGGGCAAGTCGACGACCTCTGCCGCGGCGGCGGGCTCTTCGACAACCGCTTCCGCGACGCGCACCTCGACCGCCGCCGGCGGCGCGGATGGCGCTGCCGGCGGGGCAGCCGGGGCTTCGACGGGCGCAGCCACGACAGGCGCGGCAGCAACGGCAGCGACCGGCGCAGGCGAGGCCGCGCCGGCCACGGGGGAGTTGGCGGGATCAGTCGTGGCCTTGCTGATCCCCAGGTCCTTTAGCGGCGTCCTCGGCGCGCCGTCGGCGTCCGCCGGGCGGAACGCGAGCATCCGCAGCAACACCATCTCGAAGCCGCTACGCGGATCGGGCGCCAGCGGCAGGTCGCGACGGCCGATCAGGCCCATCTGGTAATAGAACTGTACGTCTTCCGCCGGCAACGCCTGGGCCAGGGCCAGCACCCGCTCGCGGTCGCCCTGGCCATTGTCGATCGCTTCCGGCAGGGCCTGGGCGATCGCGACGCGGTGCAGCACGTTGAGTATTTCGGCAAGCACGCCGCCCCAGTCCGGCCCCTGCTCGGCCAGGTGGCGCACCGCTTCGAGCAGGGCGCGCGCATCGCCCTCCAGCAAGGCCTGGAGCACGCCATAGACCTGGCCGTGATCGAGGGTACCGAGCATCGCCCGCACGTCTGCGGCCAGCACCTTGCCCTCGCCGAAGGCGATGGCCTGGTCGGTCAGGCTCATGGCGTCACGCATCGAGCCGTCGGCGGCGCGCCCGAGCAACCACAGGGCGTCATCCTCGAAGGGCACGTTCTCGGCTCCGAGCACGTGGGTCAGGTGCTCGACCACCCGCTCCGGCGGCATGTTCTTCAGGGAGAACTGCAGACAGCGCGAGAGGATGGTCACCGGCAACTTCTGCGGGTCGGTGGTGGCCAGCAGGAACTTGACGTGCGGCGGCGGCTCCTCGAGGGTCTTGAGCAGCGCATTGAAACTGTGCGACGAAAGCATGTGCACTTCGTCGATCAGGTAGACCTTGTAGCGTCCGCGGGTCGGCGAGTACTGCACGTTGTCGAGCAGCTCGCGGGTATCCTCGACCTTGGTCCGGCTCGCGGCGTCCACTTCGATCAGGTCGACGAAGCGGCCTTCGTCGATTTCGCGACAGACCGAGCATTCGCCGCACGGCGTGGAGCTGACCCCGGTCTCGCAGTTCAGGCACTTGGCCAGGATCCGCGCGATGGTGGTCTTGCCGACCCCGCGGGTACCGGTGAACAGGTAGGCATGGTGCAGCCGCTGGTTGTCCAGGGCGTTGATCAGAGCCTTGAGCACATGGGTCTGGCCGACCATTTCACGGAAGGAACGGGGACGCCATTTACGCGCAAGAACTTGATAACTCATCGAAAACCGTCGCAGAAGGGAAGCACAAGTCGGCCAATGCTAGCGCAATTTACCCCTTCTGCGCTCGCCGACTTGGCAAACTGCGTGCTAAGAATTCCCCTGGCCCTTCAGCAGCCCTCGTCGGTGGCAATGACTCTACCCTCCCTGACTTCGTTCATGCCTCATTTCGGCGCACCGGCGCTGCTCCTGCTGCAGTTGCTCGCGGCCCTGCCAGCGACGGCCGCGGAGGCCGACGCGACGCCATTGCGCTTCTCGGTGATGGAAAGCTGGAGCATGCCGTTGGTCCGCCTGCAACGGGGCCAGCCGATCGACGGCATCGTCTACGACATCACCCGCTCCCTTGCCCGGCAGGTCGGCCGCAAGGCGCTCTACCACCCCTACCCGCGCGGGCGCATCGAGCAGGCGATGAACGCTGGCGAAATCGATGTCCGCTGCTACATCAGCCCCGCCTGGCTCAGCCACGACTTCCCCGGCTATCGCTGGAGCGTCGCGCTGCTGGTGCAACGCGACATCCTGGTCGCCCGCGAAGGCTTCGCGCCGATTCCCGAGGCGCTGCCGGCCCAGCGTATCGGTACCGTCCTTGGCTACAGCTATCCCCGCTTGCAAGCGCTGTTCGACATCGGCCGACTGCGCCGCGACGATGCGCGCACCCAGGATCTGGTGCTGGAAAAGCTGCGCGCCGGCCGCTACCGCTACGCGGTCAGCCATCAACTGTCGCTGCACTGGAGCAACCGCCAGGCGCCGGGGCAGCCGCCACTCCAGGAAGCCGCGCAGCTCGAGGAAACGGCGGTGAGCTGCCTGGTGCGGGATTCCGCGGAGGTTCCGGTGGAAGCGATACTAAAGACGTTCGAGGAAATGAAGCGCAGCGGAGAGATCGAGGAGATACTGCAGCGCTACCGATAAGAGCGTCGACGGCCTGCGAAAAATGGCGGGCCTGAAATGGAGGCGGCCCCGCCAGCCACACCCCGGCACACAATGTTCCCGCTGTGGCTGCTTCCTTCCGGACCAGACCAGGTTGACGGGTAATCGTTGCGGGGGGACCTGAAAACCCCGCCACTCCTGACTTCTAGCGTTTTCTGCTCTTCGCACGACTATCAATCGGGGATCACATTCTATAGCCAGGGCTTTAGCCTTTGGGAGCGCTTTGGATCACTGTTTCGGATCCCTTTTGGATCACTTGGCCACACCCCCACCGGCCATTTTTTGTAAAAAATGCGAGCCTCTATCCATCGAGCCGCCACCATCGCCTACGTTCGAGCCAGCACCGACGACGGGTTCTACCCCGTTAGCACGGACTCTTTTGAGTAATCCGAGTTTGGACACCATCAAGGTCCTAGAGGATGCATTGCACATCTCGCTGTCAGAATTACTTACAGATTTATGAAGAAGCCCGCAGTAGCGGGCTTCTTCACTTGCTCTACGCGTAGGACGTCAATTGCCACGTCACGGCTTTACCATTGTGCGGCGGAAACACGTTTCCCTTTGCAATGGGGGCAGTCGTCGACGGGACATCTTGCGATCTCCACACACCACTTTCAGGGCAGCGCTCGCCTGTCCGGCCGGTGGTTCCGATAGGGGCTTTGCTCATAGCTATCAAACTCCGTTTGATTCCCAATGGCGATATCAAAGCGATATCAACTTGCAGCCTAGCCCAAAAACCCATGCCGTCAATGTGGCTAATGGCCGTCAATCTGTATTCCAGTGCTTCGGTCAAAACCGTCAGCGTAGGGTAGCCACCCACCCGGCAGGGGCTGTGCTTGGACGGCACCTAGATAGCAACTAGCCATGAGAGCCAGGCCGGCCAGTTGCTATCTAAAGGACCGGAAACCATCCGGGCAGTGGGAATCAACCTAAGCTCTAGTAGCCAGTCCCGAGCGACCCAAAGATACCGACGCGGCGGATAGCTGCGCATAGGAATCAGTGCTTTGCGAAAAACAACCGACTAGAATGCCGAGCGAGGTGTACCATCTAGCTAGGTGTACACACTCTCAGAATTATAAGCAGAAAAACCCTTTAGAATTAAGGGCTTAAGAAATGGAGGCGGCCCCGCCAGCCACACCCCGGCACACAATGTTCCCGCTGTGGCTGCTTCCTTCCGGACCTGACCAGGTTGACGGGTAATCGTTGCGGGGGGACCGACAGGGCCACCATTGCAGCCTACCCTCGGGTAGGCCGCGCCATTCTACCGGCTTGCGCGTAAGTTACAACCACTTCAAGCACTTACGTTTGCAATCCATTTCGCGAAAGCGGTTCATTGCTGCTGGATCAGACCCTCCGGCGGCGGCTGGGTCGATACGCTCAGCTCGGTATCGACATACAGGTCCAGGGTGCCCCAGCCCGGCTTGGTGCTGAACGACGCATACTTCTCCTCACCGCGATGGAAGGAGAAGGCGATCCGGTAATCGCTGCCGCCGAACAGCTTCACCGGAAACTCGCGGACCTGGCCGGGCCGGATCTCCCCGGAGAAGGTTTCCACACCCTGCTCCTTGTAGCTGTAGGCGATCGGCGCCGAAGCCTGGCCACTGTAATGCAGCAGGATGCGCGGCCGCTCGCTCCAACCCACGTAGGCGCCGAACAGCACCACCAATGCGAGCACGCCCAGCAACCGCTGCTTTCTTGCCTTGTCCATCGTTCACTCCAGTCTTCGGAAATCTTTCGCAGCAGCGCCGCCGCTTCAGCGGGCGACGCCGTGCTCGTCGAACAGTTTCAGCAGGCCGTCTTCGTCGAGCACCTTCACGCCCAGCTCGTTGGCCTTGGTCAGCTTCGAGCCGGCGCCGGGCCCGGCGACCACGCAGTGGGTCTTGGCCGACACCGAGCCGGCCACCTTGGCGCCGAGCCCTTCCAGCTTGTCCTTGGCTACGTCCCGGCTCATCGCCTCCAAGGTGCCGGTCAGCACCCAGGTCTGCCCGGCCAGAGGCAGGCCTTCGACCGCCTTGCGCTCGCTCTGCCAATGCATGCCGAACTCACGCAACTGCGCCTCGATGGCCAGGGCACGCTGCACGTTGGCCGGCTCGTCGAAGAAATCGCGCAGGCTTTTCGCCGCTCGCTCGGGCAGACGCTCCACCTGGCGCAGATCGAGCCAGTCGGCACGGATGATGCCGTCGAGCGAACCGAAGCGGCTGGCCAGCTTTTCCGCGCCGGTGGCGGCGATGAAGGGAATGTTCAGCTTGTCGATGAAACCGGCCAGCGAGGCACAGGCGGCGAACTCCGCGGCGACCTCGCCCTCTTCCTGCAACTGCACGCCATGTTCGGCATCGCGCAACTGGGCGATCACCTGGCGGTTGTGCTCGTCGGCGAAGAAGTTGTGGATCTCGTAGGCTACCTCGGCGCCGACGTCCGGCAGGTAGGTCAACACTTCCGGCAGCGCCTTGCCGATCCGCTCGAGCGAACCCAGCGAACGCGCCAGCAGCTTGGCGGTTTCCTCGCCGACGTCGGGAATCCCCAGAGCGAAGATGAAGCGCGCCAGCGAAGGCTTGCGGCTATCGGCGATGGCCGCCAGCAGGTTGTTGGTGGACAGCTCGGCGA
The DNA here is from genome assembly GCF_021213715.1 of Pseudomonas sp. CP-1. Classification (NCBI taxonomy): domain Bacteria; kingdom Pseudomonadati; phylum Pseudomonadota; class Gammaproteobacteria; order Pseudomonadales; family Pseudomonadaceae; genus Pseudomonas; species Pseudomonas sp. CP-1. The sequence goes on along the minus strand of NZ_JAJQKY010000004.1, from coordinate 116,269 downwards.
ACCCTTCCAGCTCGAACACCTGTTCATAGGTCAGGGTATAGAGATCCGCCGGCGAGGCGACCAGCCCGCGATCCACCAGTTGCTCGACGATCTTGTCGCCAAGACCGTCGATGTCCATTGCCCGGCGCGATACGAAATGGATGATCGCCTGCTTCAACTGCGCCTGACAGGAGAGGCGGCCGACGCAGCGATAGATGGCGCCCTCGCTGATCAACTCCTTGCCCTTGCTGCGCTTGACCAACTGGGTCCGCTCCACGGCCGAGCCGCAGACCGGGCAATGCTCGGGCACCTCGATAGCCTGCGCATCCGCCGGGCGGCGCTCGAGCACCACCTGCATGACCTGCGGAATCACATCGCCAGCACGGCGGATCACCACCGTATCGCCGATGCGCAGGCCCAGGCGGGCGACTTCATCCATGTTGTGCAGGGTCGCATTGGACACCGTGACGCCGGCCACCTGCACCGGCTTGAGGCGTGCCACCGGGGTCACGGCGCCGGTGCGGCCGACCTGGAACTCGACACCCAGCAGCTCGGTCAACTCCTCGCGCGCGGGGAACTTGTGGGCGATCGCCCAACGCGGCTCGCGCGCGCGGAAGCCCAGTTCGCGCTGGAAGGCGATGCGGTTGACCTTGAACACCACGCCGTCGATCTCGTAGGCCAGCGCATCGCGTCGGCGACCGATGTCGTCGTAGTAGTCGCGGCAGGCCTGGGCGCCCTTGACCAGGCGCAGCTCGCGACTGATGGGGATACCCCAGCCGCGGAACGCCTCGAGGATGCCCACCTGGGTGTCCGGCAGCGTCCCGCTGACCTGGCCGAAGCCGTAGGCACAGAACTCCAGCGGGCGACTGGCGGTGATCTTCGAATCCAGCTGGCGCAGGCTGCCGGCCGCCGCGTTGCGCGGGTTGGCGAAGGTCTTGCCGCCGGTTTCCACGGCCTTGGCGTTGAGCGCCTCGAAACCGGCCTTGGACATGAACACCTCGCCGCGCACTTCGAGGATCTCCGGCCAGCCTTCGCCGTGCAGCTTCAGCGGTACGTTGCGAATGGTGCGTACGTTGCTGGTGATGTCCTCGCCGGTGCTGCCATCGCCGCGGGTGGCGCCGCGCACCAACTGGCCGCGTTCGTAGAGCAGGCTGACGGCCAGGCCGTCCAGCTTCGGCTCGCAACTGTACTCGACCTCCGCGCCACCGCCGAGCAGGTCGCCGCCAGGCAACAGGTCGGCCAGTCCTTCGCGTACGCGGCGGTCGAAGTCCAGCAGGTCCTGCTCCTCGAAAGCGTTGCCGAGGCTGAGCATGGGGATCTCATGGCGCACTTCGCCGAACGCCGAGGCCGGCGTGCCGCTGACCCGCTGGGTCGGCGAGTCGGGCGTCAGCAGTTGCGGGTACTCGGTCTCCAGCGCCTGCAACTCGCGGAACAGGCGATCGTATTCGGCGTCGGGAATGCTCGGTTCGTCGAGCACGTAGTAACGGTAGTTGTGGGTGTCCAGTTCGGTTCGCAGTTGCGCGATGCGTTCGGCGGCAGCCTGGGTGTCGGTCATGGTGGGAGTCCGTGAAACGAAAAGAGCAGCCTCGGCTGCTCTATAGAGTAGTTCGCCCCCTCCCGTACGAAGAAAGGGGCTGTGGCCGGATCAGCGCTTCTGCATCAGGCTGCGACGCTCATGGTCGATGATGCGCTGGCGGTAGTGCTCGATGGTCTGGGCGGTCAACACGCTGCGCTGCTCGTCCTTCAGCTCGCCGTTCAGCTCGTGGGCCAGCTTGCGCGCGGCGGCAACCATCACGTCGAAGGCCTGCTTCGGATGGCGCGGCCCCGGCAGACCGAGGAAGAAGCTCACGGCGCGGGTGCTGAAGTTGTCGATGTCGTCCAGGTCGAAAGTGCCCGGTTTCACCGCATTGGCCATGGAGAACAGGATCTCGCCATTGCCGGCCATGCTTTCGTGGCGATGGAAGATGTCCATGTCGCCGAAGCGCAGGCCGCTCTCGAGGATGTTCTGCAACAATGCCGGCCCCTTGAAGCCGCTTTCGTCGCGGGCGATGACGTTGATGATCAGCACCTCGTCGACCGGGGCAGGTTCGGCAGCAACCGCAGGGGCTTTCTCCCGCTCTTTCTCCTTGCGGCCCTTCGACTTGCCCTTGCGCGGCTCCACCGTCTCGGCGGCATCGCTCGGGTCCGCCTCCAGGGCCAGCCCCTCGTCGAGGTCCAGATCGCCCTGGCGCGGCTCTTCCTGGCGCTTGCCGCCCTTGCGCTCCTTGGTTTCGCGGGCACTGACGCTGGGCAGGTCCTGTTCGTCGAAGGACGGCTCGCGATGCTCGACCACCCGCGCCGGCCCCAGCAGTTCAGCCGAGTCGCCGTCGTCGTCCGGCAGATTGGCGAAACTGCGGTCGAGCTTGAACTTCAACTTGCCCTTGCCGCCCCGCATCCGCCGCCAACCGTCGAAGAGAATGCCGGCGATCACGATAAGCCCGATAACGATAAGCCATTCGCGCAGACCGATATCCATGTAATTCCGTAGCCCCTAGTGAAAATGGTGAATAAAAAAATGAAAAAAGGACGTCCCGTCCCTTGAAACGTGGAGCCAACCTTGTTCTGACAGAACTTTCCCACGCGATACAAAAAGTGGCCATTAAACTAACATGCCCATGCACAAGTTTACACTGCCTGACACTCAGGCTTCAGCCAATGCGACCGCCTCTTCCACGTCAACTGCAACAAGCCGTGAACAGCCCGGCTCATGCATGGTCACGCCCATCAACTGATCGGCCATTTCCATGGCGATCTTGTTGTGGGTGATATAGATGAACTGCACCTTTTCCGACATCTCCTTCACCAATCGCGCATAACGTCCGACGTTGGCATCGTCCAATGGCGCATCGACTTCGTCGAGCATGCAGAACGGCGCCGGGTTCAACTGGAAGATGGCGAATACCAGCGCCAGCGCGGTCAGCGCCTTTTCCCCGCCGGACAACAAGTGGATGGTGCTGTTCTTCTTGCCCGGCGGGCGCGCCATGATCGCCACACCGGTATCGAGTAAATCTTCGCCGGTAAGTTCCAGATATGCCGTACCGCCGCCGAATACCTTCGGGAACAATGCCTGAAGGCCAGCATTGATCTGGTCGAAGGTTTCCTTGAAGCGATTGCGGGTTTCCCGGTCGATCTTGCGGATGACGTTTTCCAGCGTCTCCAGCGCTTCGGCCAGGTCGTCGTTCTGCGAGTCCAGGTAGCGCTTGCGCTCGGACTGCTGCTGGTACTCCTCGATCGCCGCCAGGTTGATCGGCCCCAGACGCTGGATGCGCGCCGCGAGACTCTCGAGACGCTCCTCCCATTCGCGTTCACTGGCATCCAGGGGCAGGTTGGCCAGTACCGTATGCAGGTCGTAGCCGTCTTCGGCGAGCTGCTCCTGCAAGGCTTTGCGCCGCACCACCAGCCCCTGCCACTCCAGGCGCTGCTGCTCCAGCTGGCCACGCAGCAGTTGCGATTGCTGCTCGGCCTGGCCGCGGCGCTTCTCCACCTCGCGCAGTTCGCGATCGGCGTCTTCCAGGGCCAGCCGCGCCTGCTTGAGTTCGTCCTCGACGGCCATCCGTCGCTCCAGCAACTCCTCGAGCTTCATGCGCAGCTCTTCCAGCGGCGCCGCACCCTCCTCCAGATTGAGGTTGAGCTGTTCGCAACGCTCGTTGAGGCGCGCCGACTGCTGGTCGAGGCGCTCCAGAGCCTGCTGGGTGGAATTGTGCTGCGCCCTCAGCGAGCCGACCCGCACCGCCAGTTGGTGCGCATGGTCCTTGTGGGTACGGGCATCCTGGCGAATCCGGTCGAGCCGTTCGCGCAGGGCGTCACGCTCCGCCAGCAGGGTTTCCCGGCGCTCGGTGTCCAGCGCCATGCTATCCAGCGCTTCCTGCAGGGTCAGGCGCGCCTCGCTCAGTTGCTCCTGTTCCAGCGCGCGCTGCTCGGCCAGTTCCGCCACTTCTTCGTCGAGACGGCGGCGACGCAGTACCAGTTGCTCGACCTTGGCCTGCTGCGCGGACAACTGCGCCTTCAGCTCGCCGTGCCGGCGCCCCTCCTCCTGGACCTGGCGCCGCACCTGCTCGCGCGCGCCTTCCAGCTCGCGCTGCTCGTCGCGGGCCGCAGCCAGACGCTCCTCGCCCTCGGCGACGCGGGTTTCCAGGACCTCGCGCCGTTCCTGCAACGCCTCCAGTTCCTGGGCGCGGGCGAGCATGCCGCCTTGGGCCTCGTCGCTGCGCCGGACCCGCAGGAAGTGCCGGCCGACCCAGTAGCCATCGCGACTGATCAGGCTCTCGCCGTCGTCCAGGGCGCCGCGCTGGGCGAGCGCCTGTTCCAGGGTCTCCACCGGTTTCACCCGGGCCAACCAGGGACTCAGGTCGGCGTCGGCGCGGACCTTGTCCAGCAGCGAACCGGCCGCCGTCGCGGCTCCGCGAGCGGGGCTGAGCAGGCGCAGCTCGCCCTTGCCGAAGCCGGCCAGGGCGAGCCCGTCGAAGCCGTCCAGCAAGACCGCCTGCAGATCCGCGCCGAGCACGGTCTCCACCGCCAGCTCCCAACCCGGCTCGACACGCAAGCCTTCGGCGAGGCGCGGACGTTGTTCCAGGCCCTGCTCGCGCAACCACTCCAAGGCGCCCTGTCCGGGATCGAGAGCGGCCTGCTGCAGGGCCTCCAGCGAAGCGATGCGCCCGTTCAGGCGCTGCAACTCGCCCTGCGCCTGGTGCTGTTCGGCGGCCAGCTGCTGCAATTCCTGGCGCAATTGTTCGAGTCGCTCGGCTTGGCCCTGCTCCTGCAATTGCAGTTCTTCCAGGGCCAGTTCGGCGATCGCCACCTGTTCGTTGAGTTCGAGGATCGCCGCGTCCTCGGGGTCGGCCGCCAACTGGCCACGCTCCTCCTGCAGGCGCCGCTCGCGATCCTGCAGGCGCTCCAGGCTCTGCTCCAGGTGCTGGATGCGCGACTGCTGCACCTCGGCCTGGCGGCGGGGTTCGGCGCTCTGCTGGTTGAAGGCATCCCACTGCTGCTGCCAGGCCTGCATGCCCTGCTCGGCCTGTTCCAGGGCGATGCCCGCTTCTTCCGCGGCGGCCGCGCTGAGTTCCTGTTCCGGTGCGAGCATGGCCATTTCCTCGGCCAGGGTCGCGAGCAAGGTACGGTCGTGCCCGAGGTGCGATTCGGTTTCCTGGCGGGTCCGTTCGGCTTCGCGCAAGTCGTCCTGCAACTGGCGCTGGCGCTGCTGGCCATGCTGGATGCTCTGCTCGACCCGGGCGATGTCGCCGCCGACCGAATAGAAGCGCGCCTGCACCTGGTTGAAGCGTTCGGACAACTCGTGATGGCCGTCGCGCAGCCGTTCGATGCCGGCATCGGCACCACGCTGCTCGGCCACCAGGGCCTCGAAGGCGATCTCCTGGTCGCCGATGACCCGCTCGCGCTGACCGACCTGCTCGTTCAGGTCGCGCCAGCGCACGGCACCCAGCTGGGCCTTGAGCTGGCGCTCCTCGGCCTTGTGTTCCTGGTATTTTTCCGCCGACTGGGCCTGCCGGTGCAGGCGTTCCAGTTGCCGCCCCAGCTCTTCGCGCAGGTCGGTGAGGCGTGCCAGGTTTTCCTGGGTCCGACGGATGCGGCTTTCGGTTTCGCGGCGGCGCTCCTTGTACTTGGAAATACCCGCGGCTTCCTCGATGAAGTTGCGCAGGTCTTCCGGACGCGCCTCGATCAGCTTGGAGATCATGCCCTGTTCGATGATCGAGTAGCTGCGCGGCCCCAGGCCGGTGCCGAGGAAGATGTCGGTGATGTCGCGCCGCCGGCACTTGGTGCCGTTGAGGAAATAGGTGTTCTGCCCATCCCGCGAGACCCGTCGGCGAATGGATATCTCGGCGTACTGGGCGTATTCGCCCACCAGGGTGGTCTCGGCGTTGTCGAAGATCAGCTCGATGCTCGCCTGGCTCACCGGCTTGCGGGTATTCGAGCCGTTGAAGATGACATCGGTCATCGACTCGCCGCGCAGGTTCTTCGCCGAGCTTTCGCCCATCACCCAGCGCACCGCGTCGATGATGTTCGACTTGCCGCAGCCGTTCGGCCCTACCACTGCCGCCATGTTGCTGGGGAAGTTCACCGTCGTCGGATCGACGAAGGACTTGAACCCCGCCAGCTTGATGCTCTTCAGGCGCATGCGTGCGCTCCCGCCAGGGTCGCCATCAGCGTTCGGCGAGCGCGGCCAGCACCAGCTGGCAGTTGTGGCGGCCGTATTCCAGCAGGACCTCGCGGATCCTCGCCTCGTCACGGGCGATCACCGCTTGCAGGAGCTGGGCGAAACTGCCGAGGAACTGGTTCATTTCCGCCTTGCGCCGCTCCAGCGCCAGGTGGTAGGCGCGACTCACCGCTGGCAGCAGGTTTTCGACGGTCTCCTGCAGGTAGGGATTGTTCGCGAAAGGAAAGGCCGCGCGCATGATGTCGAAACTGGCCTCGACGAAGCCGTCGATATCGCTTTGCGCCAGGTTGTTCAGCAGGCGCTGCTGGATGGCCAGGAACGGTGCCAGCTCGGCTTCGCTGCGCCAGCGCCGGGCGACGCTTTCCGCCAGCAGGATGTAGAGCTGCACGATCAGCGCGTAGAGGCTTTCCACATGTTGCGGGGACAGTTCGGACACCTGGGCGCCGCGGCGCGGCAGGATGTTCACCAGGTGGCGGCGTTCGAGAATCAGCAGCGCCTCGCGGACCGAGCCGCGACTGACGTTGAGGGTCTGGGTGACCTTCTGCTCCTGGATACGTTCCCGTTCCTTGAGTTCTCCCCGGATGATGCGTTCCGCGAGGTGGTGGGCGATCTGCTCTGCCAGGCTGTCCGGGGCCTTGAACGTCATGGTGATCCTTTTATCCAGGGGCGCGTTTTCCGGGGGTATATGGATGGGAAGTGTAACACAGGGCGTTACCCCGCCGGCTTCCCGGCGAAGCGGCGGACAGAACGAAGGTTGGGATGGGGCAGGCCGGCCAAGGGAGGACAATTGTCAGACAATCTAACAAGATAAATACGAGGACTTCCCATGTTTGCCTCGCTTTCCTCTGCCTGGATGCTGCGTCTGAAAAAGTACGGCTACTGGATCTGGCTGATCGCGGTGCTCGGCATCCCGCTCAGCTACTGGTGGTCGCTCGGTAGCGACTATCCCAACGCCTGGCCCTGGCTGGTGATCAGCGTGGTGTTCGGGCTGATCCCGATCCTCGATGCCATCGTCGGCCGCGACCCGGCCAACCCCGAGGAAGCCAGCGAAGTGCCGGAGATGGAAGCACAGGGCTACTACCGCGTACTGTCCCTGGCCACCGTCCCGCTGTTGCTGGGCATGCTCGTCTGGTCCGGCTGGATCCTCGCCCACGAGACCCGCTGGGACTGGGTCGGCCAACTGGGCTGGATCCTGTCGGTGGGCACCGTGATGGGCGCCATCGGCATCACCGTCTCCCACGAACTGATCCACAAGGACCCGCAACTGGAACAGAACGCCGGCGGCCTGCTGCTGGCAGCGGTGTGCTATGCCGGCTTCAAGGTCGAACACGTGCGCGGCCACCATGTACACGTCTCGACCCCGGAAGATGCCTCGTCCTCGCGCTACGGCCAGAGCCTCTACTCGTTCCTCCCGCACGCCTACAAGCACAACTTCCTCAACGCCTGGCGCCTGGAGGCCGAGCGCCTGAAGCGCAAGGGCCTGCCGGCCCTGCACTGGCGCAACGAGCTGATCTGGTGGTACGCCATCAGCGCCCTCTTCCTGCTCGGCTTCAGCCTGGCCTTCGGCTGGCTGGGAGCGATCTTCTTCCTCGGCCAGTCGGTGATGGCCTTCACCCTGCTGGAGATCGTCAACTACGTCGAGCACTACGGCCTGCATCGGCGGCGTCTGGACAACGGCCGCTACGAACGCACCACGCCGGAGCACTCGTGGAACAGCAATTTCCTCCTGACCAACCTGTTCCTTTTCCACCTGCAGCGCCATTCCGACCACCATGCCTACGCCAAGCGCCGCTACCAGGTGCTGCGCCACTACGACAGCAGCCCGCAACTGCCCAACGGCTACGCCGGGATGATCGTCCTCGCCCTGTTCCCGCCGCTCTGGCGCGCGGTGATGGACCCGAAGGTGCGCGCCTACTATGCCGGCGAGGAATACCAACTTACCGACACCCAGCGCATCTGAGCGTCCCGCCCCTGGGAAACGGCACCTTCGGGTGCCGTTTTCGTTTATGGGCAAACTGACTGACCTACAGGTCAAAAAATTATTTGACTCAAAAGTCAGTTTTTTCTAGATTCGCCTCCATAGCTCCTACCGTGGAGCCCTGTGCGGAAACCGCCCCACTCCGGCCGGTTCTCCTGCAAGGCCTAGAATTCAATAACAAGAACCCGCCTGGAGGCACGCCTTGATCAGGTTCCTGCTCAACCGGGAGATCCGCGTCGAAGAACGCCTGGACCCCAACCTTACCGTCCTCGACTACCTGCGCCGACACCTCGGCAAGACCGGCACCAAGGAAGGCTGCGCCTCCGGCGATTGCGGCGCCTGCACCGTGGTGGTCGGCGAACTGGTCACCGGCGAGGATGGTGCCGAACGCATCCGCTATCGCAGCCTGAACTCCTGCCTGACCTTCGTTTCCGCCCTTCACGGCAAGCAATTGATCACCGTCGAGGACCTCAAGCACCAGGACCGCCTGCACGACGTGCAGCAGGCGATGGTCGACTGCCATGGCTCGCAGTGCGGGTTCTGCACGCCGGGCTTCGTCATGTCGCTGTTCGCCCTGCAGAAGAACAGCGCCGGCGCCGATCCGGCCAAGGCCCACGAGGCGCTCGCCGGCAACCTCTGCCGCTGCACCGGCTACCGGCCGATCCTCGACGCTGCCGAGCAGGCCTGCTGCCACAAGCGCGCAGACCAGTTCGACGCCCGGGAAGCCGCCACCATCGAGCAATTGCGCGCCATCGCTCCGCGCGAAACCGCCGAGCTGAACAGCGGTGACCGGCGCTGCCTGCTGCCACTCACCGTCGCCGACCTGGCCGACCTCTACGGCGCCAATCCGCAGGCACGCCTGCTGGCTGGCGGCACCGACCTGGCGCTGGAGGTCACCCAGTTCCATCGCGAACTGCCGGTGATGATCTATGTCGGCCACATCCGCGAAATGAAACGCATCGAAGTGGGCGTCAACTGCCTGGAAATCGGCGCCGCCACCCCGCTGACCGACTGCTACCAGGCGCTGGCCGCGGACTACCCGGACTTCGGCGAATTGCTGCAGCGTTTCGCGTCCCTGCAGATCCGCAACCAGGGCACTCTCGGCGGCAATATCGGCAACGCCTCGCCGATCGGCGACGCCCCGCCGCTGCTGATCGCCCTCGGCGCGAAGATCGTCCTGCGCCGCGGCGAACGGCGCCGCGAGCTGCCGCTGGAGGAGTACTTCCTCGACTACAAGGTCACCGCCCGCGAAGAAGGCGAGTTCATCGAGAAGATCCTGGTCCCGCGTGCCCGGCCCGGCCAGGCGTTCAAGGCCTACAAGGTCTCCAAGCGCATCGACGACGATATTTCCGCGGTCTGCGCCGCCATCAGCCTCGACCTGGAAGATGGCCGGATCGCCCGCGCCAGGGTCGCCTTCGGCGGCATGGCGGCGATTCCCAAGCGCGCCGCCGCCTGCGAAGCGGCGCTGCAAGGCGCGCGCCTGGAAGCCGCCAGCTTCGAACGCGCCGCGGCCGCCCTGGCGAACGACTTCACCCCGCTCAGCGACTTCCGCGCGAGCAAGGAATATCGCCTGCTGACCGCGCAGAACCTGCTGCGCAAATGCTTCCTGGAGCTGCACGCTCCCGCCGTCGAAACCCGGGTGACCGCCTATGTCTAACCATCGCAAGCCGCACAAGAGCCAGGAAGAGCTGGCCGACCTGTTCCGCGCCGAGTTGACCACCGGGGTCGGCCGCAGCGTCAAGCACGAAAGCGCCCCCAAGCACGTCAGCGGCGAGGCGATCTACATCGACGATCGCCTGGAGTTTCCCAACCAGTTGCACGTCTATGCGCGCCTGAGCGAGCGCGCCCACGCCCGCATCACCCGCCTCGACGTGACGCCCTGCTACCAGTTCCCCGGCGTCGCCATCGCCCTCACCGCCGCCGACGTTCCCGGCCAGCTGGACATCGGCCCGGTGGTGGCCGGCGACCCGCTGCTGGCCGATGGCAAGGTGGAGTATGTCGGACAGATGGTCCTGGCGGTCGCCGCCGACAGCCTGGAAACCGCGCGCAAGGCGGCCATGGCGGCGATCGTCGAGTACGAAGACCTGGAACCGGTGCTCGACGTGGTCGAGGCCCTGCGCAAGCGCCATTTCGTCCTCGACAGCCACCAGCACCGCATCGGCGATTCCGCCGCCGCGCTGGCCGGCGCGCCGCATCGCCTGCAAGGCACGCTGCACATCGGCGGCCAGGAGCATTTCTACCTGGAAACGCAGATTTCCTCGGTAATGCCCAGCGAAGACGGCGGCATGATCGTCTATTGCTCGACGCAGAACCCCACCGAAGTGCAGAAGCTGGTGGCCGAGGTCCTCGGGGTTTCCTTCAACCGCATCGTCATCGACATGCGCCGCATGGGCGGCGGCTTCGGCGGCAAGGAAACCCAGGCCGCGGCGCCGGCCTGCCTGTGCGCGGTGGTCGCCTACCACACCGGGCGTCCGGCGAAGATGCGCCTGCCGCGCATGGAGGACATGCAGATCACCGGCAAGCGTCACCCGTTCTACGTCGAATACGACGTCGGCTTCGACGACGATGGCCGCCTGCACGGCATCCAGATCGACCTGGCCGGCAACTGCGGCTATTCGCCGGACCTCTCCGGCTCGATCGTCGACCGCGCCATGTTCCACTCGGACAACGCCTACTTCCTCGGCAACGCCACCATCAACGGCCACCGTTGCAAGACCAACACCGCCTCGAACACCGCCTACCGCGGTTTCGGCGGGCCCCAGGGAATGGTCGCCATCGAGGAGATCATGGACGCCGTGGCCCGCAGCCTCGGCAAGGATCCGCTGGAGGTGCGCAAGCTCAACTACTACGGCAAGGACGAGCGCAACGTCACCCATTACCACCAGACCGTCGAGCACAACCTGCTGGCGGAGATGACCGCCGAGCTGGAAGCGAGCAGCGAGTACGCCCGCCGCCGCGAGGAAATCCGTGCCTTCAATGCCGCCAGCCCGGTCCTGAAGAAAGGCCTGGCGCTGACCCCGGTGAAGTTCGGCATTTCGTTCACCGCGACCTTCCTCAACCAGGCAGGTGCGCTGATCCACATCTATACCGACGGCAGCATCCACCTGAACCATGGCGGCACCGAAATGGGCCAGGGCCTCAACACCAAGGTCGCCCAGGTGGTCGCCGAGGTCTTCCAGGTCGACGTGGAGCGCATCCAGATCACCGCCACCAATACCGACAAGGTGCCCAACACCTCGCCCACCGCCGCCTCCTCGGGCACCGACCTGAACGGCAAGGCCGCGCAGAATGCCGCCGAAACCATCAAGCGGCGCCTGGTGGAGTTCGCCGCGCGGCACTGGAAGGTCAGCGAGGAAGACGTCGAGTTCCGCAACAACCAGGTGCGTATCCGCGAGCTGATCCTGCCGTTCGAGGAACTGGTCCAGCAGGCCTACTTCGGCCAGGTCTCGTTGTCCAGCACCGGCTTCTACCGCACGCCGAAGATCTTCTACGACCGCGAACAGGCCCGTGGCCGGCCCTTCTATTATTTCGCCTACGGCGCCGCCTGCTCGGAGGTGATAGTCGACACCCTCACCGGCGAATACCGCATGCTGCGCACCGACATCCTGCATGACGTCGGCGACTCGCTGAACCCGGCCATCGACATCGGCCAGGTTGAAGGCGGCTTCGTCCAGGGCATGGGCTGGCTGACCATGGAGGAACTGGTCTGGAACGCCAAGGGCAAGCTGATGACCAGCGGCCCGGCCAGCTACAAGATTCCCGCCGTCGCCGACATGCCGCTGGACCTGCGGGTGAAACTGCTGGAGAACCGCAAGAATCCGGAGCAGACCGTGTTCCATTCCAAGGCCGTGGGCGAGCCGCCGTTCATGCTCGGCATCTCGGTCTGGTGCGCGATCAAGGACGCCGTGGCCAGCCTCGCCGACTACCGCGCGCAACCCGCCATCGACGCGCCGGCGACGCCCGAGCGGGTGCTCTGGGGCGTGGAACAGATGCGCCGGTTGAAGACCGCCCAGGCGCAAGCGGCGGACGCCGCGGTCGAGCCGGCCTGAACCGCCGCGATCGGGAGGATGACGAGATGAACTGGATCAGCGCCCTGGCCGAGTTGCAGCGTAGCGGCGAACCTTGCGTCCTGGTGACCATCATCGAGGAGCGCGGCTCGACCCCGCGCAACGCCGGCTCGAAGATGGTGGTCAGCGCCGAGCGGCTCTACGACACCATCGGCGGCGGCCACCTGGAATACAGGGCCCAGGCCATTGCCCGGGAAATGCTCGCCGCGCGGACCCAGGACACCCGTCTGGAGCGCTTCAGCCTGGGCGCCAGTCTCGGCCAGTGCTGCGGCGGCGCCACGGTGCTGCTGTTCGAGCCGATGGGCCAGCCGCAGGCACACATCGCCGTGTTCGGCGCGGGCCACGTCGGTCGCGCCCTGGTACCCTTGCTCGCCAGCCTGCCCTGCCGGGTGCGCTGGATCGATTCGCGGGAACACGAATTTCCCGCGCTCCTGCCCGACGGCGTGGAGAAAGTGGTGAACGACGAAGTGCTCGACGAGGTCGAGCGGATGCCGTCCGGCAGCCACTTCATCGTCATGACCCACAACCACCCGCTGGACCTGGAGCTTACCGCGGCGATCCTGGCGCGCAACGACTTCGCCTACTTCGGCCTGATCGGCTCGAAGACCAAGCGCGTCAAGTTCGAGCACCGCCTGCGCGAACGTGGCGTCGACGCCGAACGCCTGCAACGGATGCGCTGCCCGATGGGCCTGGATCAGGTGAAAGGCAAGCTGCCGGCGGAGATCGCCATCTCCATCGCCGGCGAGGTGATCGCCACCTACAACGCCGCCTTCGGCCTGGAACGCAAGCAGGGGCCGTCGAGCGTCACCCGGCTGACCCCGGAGTCGCGCCGCGCCCATGAATCCTGAGCGGCCCCCCGCTCCCCCGCGTCCGCCGCCAGGCGGCGGACCTCCCACGAACCTTTTTTCGAGACTGCCATGACCCGCAACGCCAAAGCCTACCGCGCCGCCATCCTGCACAGCATCGCCGACCCCGCGGAGGTCGGCGTCGAACGCTCCTACGAATACTTCGAGGACGGCCTGTTGCTGGTGGAGGACGGCAAGGTCGCTCGCCTCGGTGACGCCGAAACCCTGCTCGGCGAGATCGGCGAGGTCGAGGTCTTCGAGTACCGCGACGCGCTGATCACCCCCGGCTTCATCGATACCCACATCCATTTCCCGCAGACCGGGATGATCGCCTCCTACGGCGAACAACTGCTGGACTGGCTGAACACCTATACCTTCCCCACCGAGCGCCAATTCGGTGACCAGGCCCATGCCGACCAGGTCGCCGAGATCTTCCTGCAGGAACTGCTGCGCAACGGCACCACCACCGCGCTGGTCTTCGGCAGCGTGCACCGGCAATCGGTGGAATCGCTGTTCGAGGCCGCCCGGCGCCTGGACCTGCGCCTGATCGCCGGCAAGGTGATGATGGACCGCAACGCGCCGGACTACCTGACCGACACCGCCGAGAGCAGCTACCGCGACAGCAAGGCGCTGATCGAGCGCTGGCACGGCCAGGGCCGTCTGCTCTACGCAGTGACCCCGCGCTTCGCCCCGACCAGCACTGCGGAACAGCTGGACATGGCGGCGCGGCTGCTGCGCGAGCATCCCGGCGTATACCTGCACACCCACCTGTCGGAGAACCTCAAGGAAATCGAGTGGGTGAAGGAGCTGTTCCCCGAGCGCAGCGGCTACCTGGACGTCTACGACCACCACGGCCTGCTCGGGCCGCGCTCGGTGTTCGCCCATGGCGTGCACCTGTGCGACGGCGAATGCCAGCGCCTGGCGGAGACTGGCTCGGCAGTGGCGTTCTGCCCGACCTCCAACCTGTTCCTCGGCAGCGGTCTGTTCGACCTGCCGAAGCTGGAGCGCTACAAGGTCAAGGTCGGCCTCGGCACCGATGTCGGCGCCGGCACCAGCTTCTCCCAGCTGCAGTCCCTGAACGAGGCGTACAAGGTCATGCAGTTGCAGGGCGCCCGCCTCGATCCGTTCAAGTCGCTCTACCTCGCCACCCTCGGCGGCGCCCGCGCGCTGGAGCTGGACGACCGGATCGGCAGCTTCGCCACCGGCAACGAGGCGGACTTCGTGGTCCTCGACTACCACGCCACCCCGCTGCTCTCCTACCGCCTGAGCCAGGCCGGCAGCCTGGCCGAACGGCTGTTCGCGCTGACCATCCTCGGCGACGACCGCACGGTGAAGGAAACCTTCGCCGCCGGTCGCTCGGTGCATCGCCGCGACTGACACGCTCATGAAAAAAGCCCCGAAGGTGTCCGAACTCTAGCTGGGGGGAGCCACACTTCTGCACTGCTGAGTTTCGCGTGGCTGAGTCACCTGTATCGGTGGGCTGGAGCGGTCCTTAAATAGGCCACTGCTGGCCGGAGGCAGTCTCCCGGCCACCCTCACTCCCCCACCCGACCCTCGACCCTCCGCAAGCGCGCCATGCTGTACACATCCACGAAGCGCCCATCCCGCACCGCGTAGTCGCGCATTTCTCCTTCGGTCTCGAAGCCGAACTTGCGATACAGCGCCAGCGCCGGGGCGTTGTCGGTGTAGACGGTGAGTTCGACGCGGCGCAGGTTCATCCAGTTGTCGGCGATGTCCAGCAGTTCGCCGAGCAGGCGGCTGCCGACGCCCTTGCCCTGCCAGGCGACGGCGACACCCAGGCCGATGCTGCCGCTGTGGCTGCGGCGGATGCGCGGGTGCTGTTCGAGGCTGGCGCTGCCGATGACGTCCCCCTCGTGCAAGGCGACGAGAATCAGCAGGCGGTCGTCGTCCACGCTGTCGTGCAGGCGCTTGCGCCGCTGCTCCACCGACTGGTAGGGCATCTGCAGGACCTGGCGGGCCACGGCGGGGTCGTTGTACAGGGCGGTGAGGCCTTCCACGTGGCGTTCGCTGTAGCGTTCGAGGCGGATCGTCGGCGATTCGGCGGTCATTGCGGTCATCCCTGGGCTGTCTGGCCACCCAGCATAAGCGTCTGCGCCGGGCTCGACCAGCCGGTCGGAGATCGCGCTTTCCCTGCCGCGCGGCTCTGGCTAAGCTCGACCTTCGAACAACGAAAGGACGCCAGCATGGTCCAGAGCGCCCCAGCCAGCGAAATCGCCGCCCTCATCCTGCGCGGTTTCGACGATTACCGAGAGCAGTTCCGCGAGATCACCGACGGCGCCCGTGCCCGCTTCGAGCAGGCGCAGTGGCAGGAAGCGCAGCGCGCCTCGGCGCAGCGGATCAACCTCTACGAGGAAAAGGTCGCCGAGACGGTGGCCGGGCTGCGCGCGGGGCTGGCCGACAGCGAGCTGCTGGACGTGGAGCGCTGGCCGATCATCAAGAGCGCCTACATCGCGCAGATCGACCTGCGGCTGGACGACGAGCTGGCCGAGACCTGGTTCAACTCGATCTTCTGCGGGCTGTTCAGCCACGACAACATCAGCGACGGCACGATGTTCGTGCACACCACCCGGCCCTCGCTGCGCGCCCACGCCCGCGCGCCCTACACCCGCACCTACCGGCCGGGCGGCGACTTGCGCCAGGCGCTGGAGAAGATCTTCGACGACTACCGCTTCGACGTGCCCTACGACGACCGCGAGCGCGACCTCGAACGGATCGACGCACTGCTGCACAGCAACCTGCCGGACTGGGTGTGCAAGGACCCGGACCTGGCCATCGAGCTGATCGGCTCGGTGTTCTATCGCAACAAGGGCGCCTACCTGGTGGGTCGCCTGTTCACCCCGGACGAGCAGTGGCCGCTGGTGTTCCCGCTGCTGCACCGCGAGGGCCACGGCATCCAGTTCGACACGGTGATCACCGACGAGGCGGAAGTCTCGATCATCTTCTCCTTCACCCGCTCCTACTTCATGGTCGACGTGCCGGTGCCGGCCGAGCTGGTGGCCTTCCTCAAGCGCCTGCTGCCGGGCAAGCACCTGGCCGAGCTGTACACGTCGATCGGCTTCTACAAGCAGGGCAAGAGCGAGTTCTACCGCGCCCTGATCAACCACCTGGCGACCACCGACGACCGCTTCGTCATGGCCCCCGGGGTGCGCGGCATGGTGATGAGCGTGTTCACCCTGCCCGGCTTCAACACGGTGTTCAAGATCATCAAGGACCGCTTCAACCCTTCGAAGAGCGTCGACCACGCCACGGTGATCCAGAAGTACCAGTTGGTGAAGAACCACGACCGGGTCGGACGCCTGGCCGACACCCAGCAGTTCGCCGACTTCCGCTTCCCGGTGAGCAAGTTCGAGCCGGAGTGCCTGGCAGAACTGCTGGAAGTGGCGCCGTCGACGGTGGTGATGGAAGGCGACGTGGTGCTGATCCGCCACTGCTGGACGGAGCGGCGCATGACCCCGCTGAACATCTACCTGGAGAACGCCAGCGAGGCGCAGACCCGCGAGGCGCTGAACGACTACGGGCTGGCGATCAAGCAACTGGCGGCAGCGAACATCTTCCCCGGCGACATGCTGCTGAAGAACTTCGGCGTGACCCGCCACGGCCGGGTGGTGTTCTACGACTACGACGAGATCTGCTACCTCACCGAGGTGAACTTCCGCTACATCCCCGAGCCGCGCTTCCCCGAGGACGAGATGTCGTCCGAGCCCTGGTATTCGGTGGGGCCCAACGACGTGTTCCCGGAAGAATTCCCGCGCTTCCTGTTCGTCGACCTCAACCAGCGCCGGCTATTCGCCAAGCTGCACGGCAACCTCTACGACGCCAAATACTGGCAGGGCCTGCAGGAGCAGATCCGCGAGGGCAAGGTGATCGACGTGTTTCCCTATCGGCGGCAGGAGACGCCTGAGCAGTTGCTCAAGTAGACCGAACCAGCCGCCCATTCCTAGACCAACTGCGCCCCCAGCGCCCGCACCACCCGCTGCAACTCCGCCTGTCCACCGGTGGCGACGCGCAGGCCGGTGATCTCGCGGCGCGGCGGGTAGTGTTTGCGCAGGGCGTCGAAGGCGGCGCGGCGGGTGGCGCTGTCGCCGGTCAGGCTGCGGCGGAAGGCGGCGTCGTCGCTGCGCGGGTCGTATACCGCGCGGCACAGAGTGGCCAGCGCCCAGGCCGGGTCGCAGCCGGGGTTGAGTTGCAGGCCGGCGAGCCAGGTTTCCGGCAGCACGTCTTGCAGGCTCACACGTTCGGCGATGCCGCGCCAGGCGCAGTAGGCCTGGTAGATCTGTGCGGTGCCGCGCAGCTTGCCTTCCAGGCTGTAGCCGGCGATGTGCGGCGTGGCGATCAGGCAGTGCGCGGCCAGTTCGGGGTCGGCCTGCGGTTCGCCTTCCCAGACGTCCAGCGCCACTTCCAGGTCGGCGCCGCCTTCGAGCAGGCGGCGCAGGGCCTGGTTGTCGACCACCGCGCCACGGCTGGCGTTGACCAGCCAGGTGCCGGGACGCAGGGCGGCCAGGCGGGTCTCATCCAGCAGGTGACGGGTCGGGTATTCGCCGTCGCGGTTCAGCGGAGTGTGCAGGCTGATCACGTCGGCCTCGGCCAGCAGCCGTTCCAGCGAGACGAACTCGCCGTCCGGCTCGCGTGCCTGGCGCGGCGGATCGCAGACCAGCACTTTCCAGCCCAGCCCGCGCAGCACCTCCACCAGCCGCCCGCCGACCTGCCCGGCGCCGACCACGCCATAGGTGCGTTCGGCCAGGTCGGCGCCGCGCTTCTCGGCCATCACCAACAGGCAGCCGAGCACGTAGTCCACCACCCCGCGGGCGTTGCAGCCGGGCGCGCTGGACCAGGCGATGCCGGCCTCGGCGAAGTAGTCGAGGTCGAGATGGTCGGTGCCGATGGTGCAGGTGCCGACGAAGCGCACCGGCGAGCCGGCCAGCGCGGCGCGGCTGACCTCGGTGACCGAGCGCACCAGCAGCACGTCGACCTCGGCCAGCGCCGCGCGGTCGATGGCGCGCCCGGGCAAGCGGCGAATGGAGCCCTGGTCGGCGAAGAAGGCGTCGACCACGGGAATGTTTTCATCGGCGAGAATACGCATGCAGACCTCCGCGAACGAGGCTGCACACTCTAGCAGGCCGAGGGCTCGCGGTGTTGCCGAACGGCTCGCGAGGCGGACCTGCCAGCGCCATGCGCAAGCCTCGACGATCGCGTTTCTCCCAACCACGACCGCGAACGATGGCCAGCTACAAGGAACAGAACCGCGAACGCCTCGTCCGCCTCCTCGACCAGGCGGCGTACGCCAGGGAGCCCGTTCATCGAGCCGGTAGCTCACTCCGCTCCGGCATGGCCGCCAGGCGCTGGCGCATTTCCTCGCTGGCGGCAGGCCCGGCCTGCACGGTGCATTGCTCCAGCGGTACCGTTCGGCCATCGGCGAGAGCCGCCATGAACGAGCGCACCGGCCGCCCGCTTGTTCGCTCGACGAGCTGCACGCTCTGCCCTTCCTCTGCGTAATGGCGATTGCCCCAGGCGACGAAAGCCATGAGCACGACGCGAAAATCCTCGCCCTTGGCCGTGGGCACGTACTGATAGCGCAGCGGACGCTGGCTGTAGGGCTGGCGTTCGAGCAGGCCCGCCTCCACCAGCGCGTTCAGGCGCCGGGTGAGCATGTTCGGCGCGATATCCAGGCTGCGGGAAAATTCGTCGAAGCGGCGCAGGCCCTGTAGCGCATCGCGCATGATCAGGATGCTCCACCATTCGCCGACCCGTTCCAGGCTGCGGGCTATGGGGCATTCGGCATCGGCGAAGGTCTTGCGTTGCATGGTTCTTCCTTGGCGAGGCTCACAAAGTGCTGGTCCGCATGTTACTTTCATGATGATAGTTACGTCCACTGACTGCTATTCCATCGGAACAGAAGGACTCGGACCCTCATGAGCAAACGTATCGTCGTCACCGGCATGGGCGCGGTCAGCCCGCTGGGCTGCGGAGTCGAACCCATATGGCAACGCCTGCTGGCCGGGCAATCGGGCATCGCCACGCTCCCAGCGGAGCTGATCGGCGACCTGCCCATCAGCATCGGCGGCCAGGTCCCCGACCGTGTCCAGGACCCGCAGGCCGGCTTCGATCCCGACCTGCTGCTGGCCGCCAAGGAACAACGCAAGATGGACCGCTTCATCCTCTTCGCCCTGGCCGCCGCGCAAGAGGCCCTGGCGCAGGCCGGCTGGGCGCCGCAGAGCGCCGAGGCGCAGGAGCGCACGGCGACCGTCATCGCCTCCGGGGTGGGCGGCTTCCATGCCATCGCCGAAGCGGTGCGGACCACCGACGGCAAGGGACCGCGGCGCCTGTCGCCCTTCACCATCCCGTCCTTTCTCTGCAACATGGCGGCCGCCCATGTGTCGATCCGCCATGGCTTCAAGGGACCGCTGGGCGCCCCGGTGACCGCCTGCGCGGCGGGCGTGCAAGCCATCGGCGACGCGGCGCGGATGATCCGCGCGGGAGAGGTCGACGTGGCGCTCTGCGGCGGCGCGGAAGCGACCATCCACCGGGTCAGCCTGGCCGGCTTCGCCGCCGCGCGCGCCCTGTCCAGCGATTTCAACGACAGCCCCGAACGCGCCTCGCGCCCCTTCGACCAGGCCCGCGACGGCTTCGTCATGGGCGAAGGCGCTGGCCTACTGGTCATCGAGGAACTGGAGCACGCCCTGGCGCGCGGCGCCAGGCCCATCGCCGAGCTGGTGGGCTACGGCACCAGCGCCGACGCCTACCACATGACCGCCGGGCCGGAAGATGGCAGCGGCGCCCGCCGGGCCATGCAGCAGGCGCTGCGCCAGGCCGGCGTGGAAGCGGCCGCGGTGCAGCACCTGAATGCCCACGCCACCTCCACCCAGGTAGGCGACAAGGGCGAACTGGCCGCCATCAAGGCCGTGTTCGGCACCGGCAGCGGGCTCGCCATCAGCGCGACCAAATCCGCCACCGGCCACCTTCTGGGCGCCGCCGGCGGCATCGAGGCGATCTTCACGGTCCTGGCACTGCGCGACCAGCTCGCCCCCGCCACGCTCAACCTGGAAACGCCCGACACCGACGCCGAGGGCCTCGACCTGGTTCGCGGCGAAGCCCGGCGCTGGCCGATGGAACACGCGCTGTCCAATGGCTTCGGCTTCGGCGGGGTGAATGCCAGCCTGTTGTTCCGGCGTTGGGTGTAGGGTGGGCGACCCCTCTGCCAGTCGTTCCTGAGCACGCTGGCGGAGGGGAAGCCACTCATGTCGCATTGCCCCAGAGCGTGTGGGTTTTCCTATGCTGTAACTGCGTCGTGATGGTCTAGGCGCGATCTGGATTCGTGGGGCAATTGCTTGTGGAGTGGGCGTTCAATGACCGCTTTCGGCCAAGAGCGGACTTACCCTTTCGTTTAGATTGATCTGCCCAGCAGGGAGTCAGTAAGGAAATGGAATGATCGAAGGCCGCTGAACTGATCTTGCTTACTCAATCATGATGGACATCGCCCTTGGACTTTATGTCAGTGCAAGCGGTGTAGTGCAGCGTGCTCTCGTGGGGAGCGTGACGAGCCAGCATTAGCTGTCCTCCACGAGAAGCGGCTAGGGCTCGGAAGCTGCCGTTCGACCAAAGAAGACGAACTACCTAACAGAGTTTGCACCATGAGTTGCCCTCGGCAATGATCGGCAGGCTCTCGGGTCGAATAGCCGACCCAGATGTTTACCAGACTTAAGAGAGACGATACGGTAAACTCTCATGGGCGGGTGTAAGTCTGGTCTTTCCGTTAGTGCTGGCGGAACCCTTTCGGGCTCTATCGTGAGATGATGTCATGCCTTTGGTAGCTGATTATTATCGCGCTAGCGCTGTGAAATTCTCACTTTTTGAATACTTATGTTCTGCCTAGAAAAAACATTAAAAAATGGAAGCGTCCAATGATCTCGTTAAGACCTATGCGAGAAAGCGAATTCTCAGGTTATCTCGATTATTTTGTCCCTGCCTATGCATCTGAGATTTCATCCAGTCATAGGCTTTCGTACAGTGAATCTCTTGTGCAAGCCAAATTGGAAATAGCAGATGATTTACCTGACGGTATCAATACGGCTGGACAATCTTTGCTGTGCCTGTACGATCCGGCAGATGGCCCTGAAGAGGTCATAGGATATCTGTGGTACGAAGAGGATCTGTCCCTGCACTTGGCATTTATAAATGATTTCCACATTCTTCCCGTCCACCAGGGAAAAGGTCTCGCCAAGCAGGCCTTGGAGTCTTTGGAGCGGGAGCTTAAACTTCGAGGATTTCAACAGATAAAATTACGAGTAGCTGGCGACAACGAACGAGCCAAACATGTTTATGAAGGTAGTGGCTTTTGTGTGACCGGTATCAATATGAGCAAGCCGCTCGTTTAGTAATGAGGTTGCTACCGTTCGCGTACTGGCGTTTGATTACAATGAGTTCGAGGTAACGATGCGAAATTGCCCATCAGAGTAAGCGCTATTGCCGGCACTTTGGCAGATATCTGAGCGTGCGGTGGAGCATACCACGCTTCGCTGCACTGCTCTGCGATAGCTCTATGAGTCGCGGTAGGGTTTTGTGTAGACATGGATTTTTAGTTTTGGGTTGAACGTGTCCTTGGCTTGGCTTCACAAAACTCCTTGTGGCCTTTTCTGTCAGCGGCTGACGGCAGCCAGGGGGCGAAAGCAGCCGGTAATGAGCGATAGCTACCGGCCACAAGCGGGCAGTAGCCTCTGAGTGTTGAAAAGCGCTAACTTTCTACGCTCCCAACGAAACAGCGATATCTATCATTGCCAAGGGTAGATACACCAGTGTCAGTGGCGCGTAAAAGCGGCGAGAGCGAGAGAAGAACGCTGCCAGCGATACTGTGAACATGACCAAATCCAACGCACCCCATAGCTGGAATGGTGAGGCGTTGAAGAACAGGATATTGGTCGTACTTCCTAATCCTAGATAAATGCAGATCGCCAATAGGGCAAAGCGTCCATCTTGTTCAAAGTAGACCTGAAGGCCATCGGCCTCGTCTTCGCTGCGACTTGGCAATATCAACGCCGCCGCACTAAACAGCGATAGTGACAGGCAGACCAAAAGCAGGAACTCGATGAACGAAAAGGCATTCTTTAAGGTGGGGAGGTCGTTTAGGGCCCACCAGAACTGCAGTTGGAACAGGAAAAGCACGAGTGCCCAAGCAAGTGCGACCCAGTCTGGCTGTGCCGTGCGGCGAATCCTGAAAACGGTCATGGCGCCCAACAGAACCCTGGTGATGGACAAGCCCAGGATCATCGAAAGCACGGTCGCCAGAATATGGAAGTTTTCCACGACTGCCCCCTTGCTTGGACTTCGCTCTCGCCTGCCGCGTGCTTCACACCGCAGCCTGCCAAATCCCGACTGATGACATTAGTAATAGACTACGCAACGCCACAGGTAAGATTCAGCCCAAATCGAGCGGCTGCTTCTGGCCGGAAGCTGACACTAGTGGCGGGCAGCTACGGCCAATAACGGACTGTCGGCATCGCCATCACTAGTTACTGAAGATCAGCACAAAGCAACTACCTGATACAGCATTGCAATCACTTGGCCGCAAGCGCCTCGGGCACCTTCCAGCCACCGCCCAACGCTTTGAATGCCGCAACGCCAGTGCGGGCCGACTCGGTTTGCGCCTGGGCTCGGGCATCGGCGGCGCGCAGCAGGTTGTCGTCGGCCTGCAGCACTTCGATCAAGCTGACGACGCCCTGCTGGTAGGCCTCGAACGATGCCTGCCGCGCGCGGCTGAGCGAATCCACGCCCTGCTCAAGCACGTTGGCCTGCTGCTCACGCTTGACCAGTGCCGAGAAGGCGTTTTCCACGTCCTCGGTGGCGCGCAGCACGGCGAGGCGGTAAGCCGCCAGTTGCTCGGCTTCCTGCCCTTTGGCCAGGTCGATCTGGGCATCGATGCGGCCGAAGTCAAACAGGCGCCAACGCAGCCCCAGCACACCAATCGATCAAATCGCCCATGGAACTCACAGGCCGCTGCTCGACAGCCTCCTGCCCCAGGAAGCGCTCGGACAGGGAAATCTCGGGACGCTGGTAATCGGGGCCAACCGCGCAGCCTCCCACCAGGTCGGTACTGATCAGTACAACGAGGAGTCGCTTCGACAGCATGGATGTTCTTCCAGGGCAAGGGAGGAGATTGCAGAAATTGTGACCATAATACTTTTTGGTCACTAATTGTCTATCACCCTGCCGCTCTGTAGGCTATCCCCCATGAACAAGACCCCCTCCCCCAAAGTTGCAGCACGTGGTCCGGTGGATCACGAGGTGCGTGATCAGATCGTGGCAGCGGCGACCGAGCACTTCCGCCTGTATGGCTACGAGAAGACCACGGTTTCCGACCTGGCCAAGGCCATCGGTTTTTCCAAGGCCTATATCTACAAGTTCTTCGAGTCCAAGCAGGCCATCGGCGAGATGATCTGCTCGAGCTGCCTACAGCAGATACAGACCGAGGTGAATGCTGCCATCCATGAGGTGGACAGCCCGCCGGAGAAGCTGAGGCGCATGCTCAAGGTGCTGATGGAAGCCTGCCTGCGGCTGTTCTTCCAGGATCGAAAACTCTACGAAATCGCCGCCTCCGCCGCCTCCGGGCGCTGGCCGGCAACCCTGCTCTACGAAGGCTTCATCGAGCAGACCCTTCGCGAGATCCTGCAGCAGGGCCGGCAGAGCGGCGACTTCGAGCGCAAGACGCCTCTGGATGAAACCACCCGCGCGATCCACCTGATCATGCGCCCCTATTTCAACCCGCTGCTGCTCCAGTACGGGCTCGAAACCACCGATGAAGCGCCGGCCCTGCTGTCCAGCCTGGTGTTGCGCAGTCTGTCACCCTGATTAGTGACTATTGACTAAATTGGTCACAAGAATCAAAGTGAGGCTCCCTACGACTTCGCAACGGGTTCCTCATGCGCCGGCGCAACCTCCTTCTGTCCCCCCTGGTCGGTGTAATTCCGTTCGTGCTGCTCGCCTGTAGCGACCAGACGCCCCCCGATCCCCGCACTGACGCGCCACTGGTTCGCATCACCACCATCCAGTCGGCAACCGCTACATCGCGCGCCTTCACCGGCATCGTCGCGGCCAGGGTGCAGAGCGACCTGGGTTTCCGCGTGTCCGGCAAGGTGTTGCAGCGCCTGGTCGATACCGGCCAGACCGTCAAGCGTGGCCAGGTGCTTTTGCGCCTCGATCCTATCGACCTGCAACTCGCCGCCCATGCCCAGCGCGAGGCGGTGACCGCAGCGCGGGCACGGGCTCAGCAGGCCAGCGATGACGAAGCTCGTTACCGCGCCCTGCGCGGCACTGGCGCGGTATCGGCATCTGCCTACGACCAATACAAGGCAGCGGCGGATGCGGCTCGCGCGCAACTCAGTGCAGCCGAGGCCCAAGCCAAGGTTGCCGGTAACGCCACCCGCTACGCCGAGCTGCTCGCCGATGCCGACGGTATCGTCATGGAGACACTGGCCGAGCCAGGCCAGGTGGTCAGCGCCGGCCAGGCCGTGGTACGGCTTGCACATGCCGGCCCACGCGAAGCCCTGGTGCAACTGCCGGAAACCCTGCGTCCAGCAGTCGGTTCCAGCGCTGAGGCCAAGCTCTTCGGCAGGCAAGACGTCAGCGTCGCCACCCGACTGCGCCAGCTGTCGGATGTCGCCGACCGCCAGACCCGCACTTTCGAGGCGCGTTACGTGCTCGAAGGCGAGCTGTCCGACGCGCCGCTGGGCACCACCATCACCGTGCAAATCAGCGATCCGCAAACTGCTTCACCAAGCACAGTGCAGGTGCCCATCGCCGCGCTGTACGACGCAGGCAACGGGCCTGGCATCTGGATGATTCGCGGAGAGCCCGCAGAGGTGGCGTGGACGCCCGTAAACGTTCAGTCGCTGGATGATGAGAGCGCTCGCATCAGCGGCGCGATCAAGCCGGGCGACCAGATCGTCGCCCTGGGCGCGCACCTGCTGCGCGACGGCCAGGCCGTTCGCCTGGCCGAGCCGGCCACCGTGGCGGCAGCCGAGGAAGGCCAGCCATGAGCGAAGGTCGTTTCAACCTCTCCGCACTCGCCGTGCGCGAGCGCTCCGTCACCCTGTTCCTGGTCTGCCTGATCTCCCTGGCGGGTCTCGTCGCCTTCTTCAAGCTGGGGCGTGCCGAAGACCCGGCCTTCACCATCAAGGTCATGACCATCGTCACCGCCTGGCCGGGCGCCACCGCCCAGGAAATGCAGGATCAGGTCGCCGAGAAGATCGAGAAGCGCCTGCAGGAACTGCGCTGGTACGACCGCAGCGAAACCTATACACGCCCGGGGCTGGCCTTCACCACCCTGTCGCTGCTCGACACCACCCCACCCTCGGAGGTGCTCGAGGAGTTCTACCAGGCGCGCAAGAAGATCAGCGACGAGGCCAAGACGCTGCCTACCGGGGTGATCGGCCCGCTGGTCAACGATGAGTATTCGGACGTCACCTTCGCCCTGTTCGCGCTCAAAGCCAGGGGCGAGCCGCAACGCCACCTGGTGCGCGACGCCGAGACCCTGCGTCAGCGCCTGCTGCATGTACCGGGCGTGAAGAAGGTCAACATCATCGGCGAACAGGCCGAGCGCATCTTCGTCGAGTTCTCCCACGAGCGCCTGGCCACCCTGGGCATCGGTCCCCAGGACGTGTTCGCCGCGCTCAACGGGCAGAACGCCCTGACCCCGGCCGGCTCCGTGGAAACCCGTGGCCCCGACGTGTTCCTGCGTCTGGACGGTGCCTTCGATGAGCTAGAGAAGATTCGTGACACTCCGATCATCGCCCAAGGCCGCACCTTGAAGCTTTCCGATGTTGCCACGGTCAAGCGCGGCTACGAAGACCCGGCCACCTTTCTGATTCGCAACGGCGGCGAACCGGCCCTGTTGCTCGGCATCATCATGCGTGAAGGCTGGAACGGGCTCGACCTGGGCAAGGCCTTGAACGATGAAGTGCAGCAGATCAACGCTGAGCTGCCGCTGGGCATGAGCCTGAGCAAGGTCACCGACCAGGCCGTCAACATCAGCGCGTCCGTCGACGAGTTCATGATCAAGTTCTTCGTCGCGCTGCTGGTGGTGATGCTGGTGTGCTTCGTCAGCATGGGCTGGCGCGTCGGCGTGGTAGTCGCGGTGGCAGTGCCGCTGACCCTGGCGATGGTCTTCGTGGTGATGGCCGCCACTGGCAAGAACTTCGACCGCATAACCCTGGGCTCGCTGATCCTCGCCCTTGGCCTGCTGGTAGACGACGCCATCATCGCCATCGAGATGATGGTGGTGAAGATGGAGGAAGGCTACGACCGTGTGCGGGCCTCCGCCTATGCCTGGAGCCACACAGCGGCGCCGATGCTCTCCGGCACCCTGGTTACCGCCGTCGGCTTCATGCCCAACGGCTTCGCCCGCTCCACGGCCGGCGAATACACCAGCAACATGTTCTGGATCGTCGGCATCGCGCTGATCGCTTCCTGGCTGGTCGCGGTGATCTTCACGCCGTACTTCGGCGTCAAGCTGCTGCCCGAGATCAAGAAGGTCGAGGGCGGTCACGACGCCATCTACGACACTCCGCGCTACAACCACTTTCGTCGGATTCTGGGTAAGGTGATCGCCCACAAGTGGCTGGTCGCAGGTTCAGTGATAGGGCTGTTCGTGACGGCCGTGCTCGGCATGGCGCTGGTCAAGAAACAGTTCTTCCCCATCTCCGACCGCCCCGAAGTCATGGTCGAGGTACAGATGCCTTATGGCACCTCGATCCTCCAGACCAGCGCAGCTGCGGAAAAAGTCGAAGCCTGGCTGGCCCAGCAGGCAGAGGCGAAGATCGTCACGGCGTACCTCGGCCAGGGCGCACCGCGCTTCTTCATGGCCATGAGCCCGGAACTGCCGGATCCGTCGTTCGCCAAGATCGTCGTACGCACCGACAACCCGGATGAGCGCGAGGCACTCAAGCACAGGCTGCGCAAGGCGATTGCCGAGGGTCTGGCCAGCGAGGCGCAGGTGCGCGTCAGTCAATTGGTGTTCGGCCCCTACTCGCCCTACCCGGTGGCCTACCGGATTAGCGGCCCGGATCCGCAACGCCTGCGCGAGATCGCCAGCGAGGTGCGCCAAGTGATGGATGCCAGCCCGCTGATGCGGACGGTCAATACCGACTGGGGCACCCGCGCTCCCACGCTGCACTTCAATCTGCAGCAAGATCGCCTGCAAGCGGTGGGGCTAACCTCCAGTGCCGTTGCGCAGCAGCTGCAGTTTTTGCTCAGCGGCGTGCCCGTCACCGCCGTACGCGAAGACATCCGCACGGTGCAGGTCATGGCCCGTGCCGCTGGCGATATTCGCCTCGACCCGGCACGGGTGATGGATTTCACCCTGGCCGGCGCCAATGGTCAGCGCATCCCGCTGTCGCAGATTGGCGAAGTGGAGGTACGCATGGAAGAGCCGATCATGCGCTGGCGCGACCGGGTGCCGACTATCACAGTGCGTGGCGATATCGCCGAAGGCTTGCAACCGCCAGACGTGTCGACCGCCATCAGCCAGCAGTTGCAACCCATCATCGACAGGCTGCCGAGCGGCTATCGCATCGAGCAAGCGGGCTCCATCGAGGAATCGGGCAAAGCCAGCAAGGCCATGCTGCCGCTGTTCCCGATCATGCTGGCCGTCACGTTGATCATCATCATCCTGCAGGTGCGTTCGATCGCCGCGATGATCATGGTCTTTCTCACCAGCCCGCTGGGGCTGATCGGCGTAGTGCCGACGCTGATCCTGTTCCAGCAGCCGTTCGGCATCAACGCGCTGGTCGGGCTGATCGCGCTGTCCGGCATCCTCATGCGTAACACGCTGATCCTGATCGGGCAGATTCGCCAGAACGAAGCGGCGGGTCTCGATCCGTTCCGCGCCGTGGTCGAAGCCACCGTGCAACGCGCTCGGCCGGTGATCCTCACCGCGCTGGCGGCGATCCTGGCGTTCATCCCACTTACGCATTCCGTGTTCTGGGGCACCCTCGCCTACACCCTGATCGGCGGCACCTTCGCCGGCACCGTGCTGACCCTGGTGTTCCTGCCGGCCATGTACGCCATCTGGTTCGGCATCCGCCCCATCCCCCACGAGCCACTCGCGCAGGCACAACCTGCATGAACAGCCCTTCCCTGATCGAGAGTAACTGCCATGCCCAACTCCCCAGTGGTCGTCATAACCGGCGTGTCATCAGGCATCGGTCGCACGGCGGCCGAACAGTTCGCCGGACGCGGTTGCCGCGTGTTCGGCAGCGTGCGCAACCCGGCCACTGCGCAGGCCATCCCCGGTGTCGAGCTGATTCACCTGGATATTCGTGACGAAGCCTCGATTCGCCAGAGCATCGAACATGTGATTGCAGAAGCTGGGCGCATCGACGTACTGGTCAACAATGCTGGCACCACACTGCTCGGTGCGACAGAGGAAACCGCCATCGACGAGGCCCAGGCGCTGTTCGACACCAACGTCTTCGGCGTCCTGCGCGTTACCCAGGCGGTACTGCCGCAGATGCGCAAGCAAAGCGCAGGGCGCATCGTCAACGTCAGTTCGGTGCTCGGCTTCCTGCCAGCACCCTACATGGGCCTGTACTCGGCTTCCAAACATGCAGTGGAGGGTTTGTCCGAGACCCTGGATCACGAGGTGCGGCGCTTCGGCATTCGCGTCGCGTTGGTCGAGCCTTCGTTCACCAAGACCAGCCTGGACCTCAACGCGCCACAGGCCGCCCTGCGTATCGCTACCTACGACAGCGAGCGGGCAACCGTCTCCCAGGCCATCCAGATGAACGTGCAGAAGGCACCTTTGCCCGATGCGGTCGCCGCGACCATCGTCGAGGCCGCCCTGGGCGCGTGGAAAATGCGCCACACCCCCAAAGGCGAGGCCACCCTGCTCAGACGCCTGCGCCGCTTTATGCCGGCAGGCCCAGTCGACTCGGGCCTGCGCAAGACCTTCGGCCTCGGCTGATTCACCTCTTCACGTACGAGACCACACCATGCACAGAGAACACAGCACACGTATCGTCGTTACCGGCCTGGGCATCGTCAGCCCTCTATGCTGTGGCAGCGAGACGATATGGACGCGCCTGCAGGCCGGCCACTCGGGCCTAGACTGCAGCAGCCCCTCGGCAGTTAGCAAAGCGCGGCTAGCTGCAGCCGTCGAAATTTTCGCCCAAGTCTATGCATAGGCCATTTGGACGTGTCTAAGACATCGAAACTCTGAGTGCCCAAAGCGAAGACGAACTTCATTTTGTCGCTCTACTTGCGATGTCAGCTTAGATTCTGACATTGGTTGGAGCGTCCGATTACGGCCGTAGCTGCCCGCCACTAGTGTCAGCTTCCGGCCAGAAGCGACCCTTGGTTATCTACGAACTCAGGGCCCATTCAGTAGCCGTGGCAAGAAAGTCGGTGTTGGTTATCAGAAAATCCCGCAGGCGGCAGTTGCGGAATAGTCAGAGCCAGCGGCGAACCTCGGCCTTGTAGCGGCGGTAGTCGTCGCCGAACTTTGCTTCGAGATAGCGCTCCTCGCGGGCGATCACCTGCGTCTGGATCGCGACCAACACCAACGGAAGCAACGCGAAGGCGATCGGTCCGTCGAAGCCGACCGCAAGGCCTGCATAGATAAGCGCCATGCCGAGATACATGGGATTGCGCGTCCACCGATAGGGACCGGTCGTTGCGATGAGGGTCGTTGGTCGCGACGGCGGAATGTTGGTGCCCAGACGCCGGAACAGCCCCGCCGCCGCAAGCATCATTACCGCGCCGGCAGCGAACGGCAGCGCGCCCATTGCGATCAGCAACCACCAATCGATGCCGAAAGAGTGCAGGGCGACGAACCGCTCCGCCGCCAGCCCCAACAGCAGCGCTCCCAGATAGATGAAGGGCGGAGGGAAGCGCACCCCCGCGCTGTCCGGCTCGACGGCCATGTTCATCTCCTCTCTATGGGCTCAAGCCAGCATCGACTGCTGGGCGAAAATACCCGCCATCGCGCCCTGCGATGATGCCTGGGTGACCGAGGGCAATATGGGGGTGGTGAGATCGCCGGCGGCATAGATGCCAGGCGTGCTGGTTTGGCGGCGCTCGTCGACCTTGAGCACGACGCCGGTGGGCGTATCCATCGTGGCAAGGCCCAACGATTCATGCAGGTTTGCGGACGGCTTGTTGCGCGGATGAGCAAACAGGATGTCGACCGCGACAGTGGAGCCAGTGTCGAGATTGACGGTAGCGATATGCCCCTGGTGATGGGCGATCTCGACGATCCGTCCGTCGACGACAGGTATGTTGCGGTGCGCCAGATCGGCCTGGATATCAGGTGTAATGTCGTGACCATCGGCAAAGACAGTCAACCTGTCGGTCCAATCGAGGAACAGCCTGACCTGGTTGTGCGATTGCGGGCCGGACCACACGAGGCCCCAATGCTGGCCGGCGGCTTCAAAGCCGTCGCAATAGGGGCAGGGGACGATGGACGTGCCCCAACTCTCGGCAAAGCCTGGAACATCAGGCATCTGATCGGCAACGCCATAGCTCAGGATCACGCGGCGGGCCTTTAGGCTTTCGTGATCGTCAGTGACAACGCAGAAATCGTCTATTACGCCAGAAATCTTCTCTGCCCGGGCATTGACTAGCCTGACCGTTGGATAGCGCGTCAACTGCTGCCGCGCCGCGGCCAGGATGTCCAGCGGCGGCGTGTGATCGTGACCGAGCAGACCATGCGAATGGCCGGCAAAGCGGTTACGCGGCCGACCGGTATCGAGAACGATGACCTTGCGACGGGCACGGCCGAGCTGCAAAGCGGCGGCGAGACCTGCAAAACTTCCGCCGATGATGATGACGTCATTCATGGTGATGGGCTCCGCTGGAGGGCAGGTTGTAGCCAAGCCCTTGGATTGCTCATTTAAGACACTGAGTGGTATCCTAAATCTTAAATTAAGATACTGTAAAGTACCAATATCATGACCGAAACCATACAGGCACGGCGCGGTCGGCCCACCAACGAGGCGCTTGCCCAAACGATACTCGACGCCGCGAGCGAACTTTTTGTGGAATTGGGTTTTCAAGCGACGACGCTGGACAAGGTCGCCCAGCGGGCGAAGATATCCAAGCTCAGCATCTATAGGCGTTTCGAGAACAAGGAGGCGCTGTTCAGCGCAGCCATCGCGGCCGGCTGCCAGCAGTCGTTTGCACCACAGGCCCTGCTTGAAGGTGTCGAAGGTTCGGTCGAAGACCAACTTATGGCGGTGGGAACATCACTGCTGCGCACGCTATTGAGACCAGACGTCAGCAGTATCGAAGCCATGGTCATGGCCGATAAAACGAGTCAAAACGCCCTGAGCAAGCGCCACTACGAAGCCGGCGCCGCTCATGTCATCGCCGACATCGATGCCTTGTTGCGCCAACTTCACGCGAAGGCGCTTCTCAACGTGCCCGATCCCCTCCAAGCCGCCCGCTTGTTTGCCGCGCTCTTCAAAGGCTCCGATCTATTGATGATCGCCCGATTCGATCAGGCGAGAGCAGAGGACGAAATAGAATCCTATTGCCGGTCGGCCGTCGCCATGTTCATCGCCGCGCACGGTCGCAGCGACCACGCGGGTGGATAAGCATTTAATTGCTCCGGGGCAGCTCGGCCCAGGCTTGTGTTTGCGCTTTAGGGGCCGCAGCGGAATCACAGGCTGCGTCCGATAACTGTCGCAGTACTGGCGCAAGTGCTCAACATCGTAGCCTGAATCGACCATAGATTCGTCGACTCCTTCAAGCTGCTGTCTCTGGCCAGGAGCGGCTGCTATTGGCCGATTGCAGCCCCTGACGAGAGCCCCCAAGCCCCCTCGAAAGTTCCCCCTCCGGTTTCGGACGGCAGCTCTCTAGCCTATCCTCCCCCGCCACAACAACAGGAGGTTCCATGCCGGTTTCGTTACCCTTCGAGCAAGTCGATGTCTTCCCCGAACAGCCCTTCAAAGGCAACGCCGTTGCCGTGGTGATTGGCGCCGACCGCCTGAGCAGCCAGCAGATGCTCGAGTTCGCCGCCTGGACCCAGTTGAGCGAGACGACCTTCCTGCTGCGGCCGACCGTTGCCGAAGCCGACTATCGCGTGAGGATCTTCACCCCGTTGCGGGAGTTGCCCTTTGCCGGGCATCCGACGCTGGGGAGCTGCCAGGTCTGGCTGAACCAGGGGGGCGGCAATGCTGCTGACGAGATCGTCCAGGAGTGTCTGGCGGGCCTGATCCGCATCCGCCGCAAGGGCGCCTTGCTGTCGTTCGCGGCGCCTCCCCTGCTTCGTGGCGGAGCGGTCGAAGACGAGGTGTTGCGACGGATCGAGAGCGGGCTTGGCCTGTCCCCGGGGCAGGTACTCGGCAGCCAATGGGTGGACAACGGACCCGGCTGGGTCGCCGTTCGGCTGGCCACGCGTGACGAGGTCCTGGCCATTCGCCCGGACTACGCGAAGCTCGACGGGCTCAACGTGGGCGTGGTCGCGCCCTGGCAAGGTCCCCAGGCGGAGGCGGATGTGGAAGTGCGCGCCTTCATGGGCGAGGAACTCAATGAAGACCCCGTTACCGGCAGCCTCAACGCGAGCCTGGCGCAATGGCTGATCGGCACGGGAGTCATGCCCGGGCGCTACACGGCGAGCCAGGGCACGGCCTTGGGTCGCCGGGGGCGGATAAGCGTCGAGCAGATCGGCGGCGATATCTGGATCGGCGGTGAGGTGCAGCCGGGCATGTCGGGGCAGGTCGTGTTCTGAGCGGGACGGCGTACCCTGTCCTTCCCCATTACCTGGCCGACCTGGATCGGCGTCCGGCATTGGACGGAAATGCCTGCCCATGACAACGGGGCCGCCTTCCCTCTGGAAGCACCCTCCTGCCCACCGGGCCCGCCCAGCCCCGGTGGCTCCGCCCTCCCCTCACCAGTTGTGCGTATAGCTCGCCGTCAGCACCGTGCCCGGCGCCGGCAGGTGGCTGGTGTTGTTGTTGTTGCGCAGCAACTGGCTGTAGAGCGGGTAGTAGTCGCGGTTGAACAGGTTCTGGATGCCCAGGCTCAACTGGTCGTCGGGGGTGATGCGGTACTGGCTGACCAGGTCGACCGTGGTGTAGGTGCTGACCTGGCGCCGGCCGAAGCTTTCCACGCCGTCGAGACGGTAGTCCTTGGAGTCGAAGAAGGTGGCCTGCAGGCGGTTGTTCCAGTCGGCATCCGGCTTGTATTGCAGGTAGGCGGTCAGCTTCAGCGGCGGCACGCGGTAGCCGGTCATGTCCTGCCAGTCCTTGCCGTCCGGCTTCTCGCGTCCGCGCATCCAGGTGGCGCTGCCGCCCGCGCCCCAGACTTCGTCGTCGCTGAGCCAGTCGGCGCTGGCCTCGACGCCGTAGATGCGCTCCTTGGTGCGGGTGAGGATCAGGCCGTTGTTGAAGCTCTGCACGTCGCCCAGCTTGGAGGTGGTGTAGAACAGCGCCAGGCTGCCCAGGGTGTTGCCGCCGATGGCGCCGCGCCAGCCGAGTTCGTAGTTGTTGGTCTTCACCGGTTCGAGGTTCGAGGAGCCGATATCGAAGCCACGGCGGGCGTTGCGCAGCTGGATGCCGACGTCGGGCAACTGGAAGCCCTGGCTGAAGGAGGCATAGATTTCCTGGCCAGCCACCGGCGAATAGACGATGCCGAGGTTCGACAGCACCGCGTCGTAGTCGAGGTCGCCGCCCTTGACGGTCACCGGCGAGGCGGCCTTGGACTCGGAGAGCGGGACGAAGTCGTCGAATTCGGCGGTGGAGTATTCGTAGCGCAGGCCGCCGTCGATCGACCAGTGTTCGTCGAAGCGATGCTGCAACTGGGCGAACGCGCCGGCGCTGCGGGTGCGTAGCGGCGGCATGTAGGTGAGCTTGCCGATCTTGTCGAAGACCAGCCCGCCGCTGGCGTCGTAGGCCGCCGGGTCGAACACGTCGAGCGGCATGTCGCTGCGTTCCTGGTTGTAGTCGCCGCCCCAGACCAGTTCGGTATTGCCGCTTTCGCCCAGCGGCGTGCGCAGGGTCAGGCGGCTGCCGAACACTTCGCTGTTCTGCATGATCTGGTCGACGTTGCCGCCGCGGGTGGAAACGGCGCGGGCGTCGAACGGGGTGAAGCGGGTGAAGTAGTCGCGGTAGTAGAGCTGCGCGGAGAGCCGGCTGCCGAGGATGTCGAGGTTCTCGTACTCGAGGTTCGCCAGGGTGTTGCGGATTCGGTTCTGCTCGTCCAGCTCCAGGCCCTTGATCGCGTTGGCCGGGACCGAGCCCGGCGGCAGCCTGGCGACCCTCGGGTCGGTGGCGTAGTCGGTGTCCTGGCGGGCGTCGTAGTGGCTGAGGGCGAGCTGCACGCGCTGGTTCTCGTCGATGCGCAGGCCGAGCTTGCCGCCGATGTTGTAGACGTTCGAGTCGAACAGGTCGCCCTGGCTGGGTTCCGGGGCGATGCGGTCGCCATGGGCGTCGTAGGAAGCGCCGACGTGGCGGGTGCCGAAGTCGAACGAATAGTCGAGCGCCCCCAGGGAGCCGGCGAAGTATTGCTGGAACTGGCCGCCGAGGCCATCGCTGCCCAGCCGGGTCAGCGGCGAGGTGGCGCTGAGGCGGGTTTCTGCGCGGTTCTCGCCGCCGGCCGGACGGGTGGTGATGGAGATGATCCCGCCGGTGGCGCCGCTGCCGTAGATGGCGCTGCTGCCACGGATCACCTCAATCCGCTCGATCAGCGCCGGGTCGATGTTGGCCAGGTTGCGCGAGGAGTCGCGGTTGGTGTTCAGCGGCACGCCGTCGACCATCACCAGCATGCTGCGCCCGCGCAGGGTCTGGCCGTATTCGGTGATGGTGCGGCTGGAATCGGACATCCCCGGCACCGCCTTGGCCAGCACCGTGGCCAGGCTGTCGGAGCCCTGGCGCAGCTCCTCCAGTTGGGCATGCTCGATGACGGTGGACTGGCGCGTGGCGGAGACCAGGTCGCTGCTGGTGCGCGAGGCGGTGATTTCCATCTGCTCCATGTCCAGCGGTTCGCTGCGGGCATGCGTAGCGGGCACGGCGGCTTCGCTGGCCGGAACGACGATGAAGGTATGTTCGTCCCTGGCCTGCGCCTTCAGGCCGCTGTCCCTGAGCAACTGGCGCAATGCCTCTTCGGGGGTGAAACGCCCCTTCAGCGCGGGCGCCTGGCGGCCGGCGCCGAGATCGCCGGCGAAGAGGATCTGTACCGAGGATTGTTGCGCGAGGGCGTTGATCGCCTGGCCGAGCGGCGCGGCGGGCAGATCCACGTCGAGCTTTTCCTGGCCCTGGGCCGACACCGCCAGGAGCAGGCTGCTGGCGAGCAATGAAGGACGCAGGTGGCGACTGCGGAGGGAAAAATGCACGTCTCGATTTCCTATGCAGGTTGGCTTTTCCTGGATAGCCGCCACGGCGCGCGGGAAACCCTACCTGCGTCCGAGAATTATTTTCGCGTCGATTTGCGTTGGATCTCGACGCTGCCGTCCTCCTGCCGCGACACGGCCACGGGAAGGATGCTCGGCAGCAGGTCGAGCAGCCGGTCGACGTTGTGCGCGGCGAAGACGCCGGTCAGCCGGAGGGAGGCCAGGCTGGGGTCGTCCAGGAGAATGGGCGCCTTGCGGTAATGGCGCAGCAGCGCGACGGCTTCGCCCAGGGGCGTGCGCTCGAAGACCAGGCGGTCGTCTTTCCAGGCCATCGCCGTGGCGGCATCGACCTTGGCCAGCGGCATCAGTTGCCCGCCAATGGCATCGACCTGCTGGCCCGGCAGGAGCACGACTGGCGCTTGCGCCGTAGCCGAGGTGCCGACCTCCACCCGGCCACGCTCCAGGGTCACGCGGACGTCGTCGTCCAGGCGGCGCACGTTGAACCGGGTGCCGAGCACGCGGACGTCGGTCGACCCCGCGGACACCACGAAGGGCCGATAGCGCGCCGGGGATACCTCGAAAAGCACCTGCCCCGCGCGCAACGCGACCCGGCGGCTGAGCGGGTGCCAACTGACCTCGATCTGGCTGCCGCTGTCGAGCAGGAGCTGGCTGCCGTCGGCCAGGGTCACGTCGCGCCGCTCACCGATGGCGGTGGCGAAGCGCTCGCGCTTGTAGGCCGGGTCCAGCCAGGTCAGGGCGCCGATGGCCAGCGCCAGCAATAGCGCGACGCCGGCCGCCTTGCTTGCCTTGCGCGATTTCGGCCGGGAGGGCGGCAGCGGAAACAGGTCCTTCAGCGCGTCGCGATGGCGCTCCAGGGCGTCGTCCAGCGGAACCTGCCCATTCCGTTTCGAGGGCTGGGTCATGGCCGTGCCTCGCCGCGGCCGAGCCGTTCCCGGCAGGCCGCCAGTCCGAGGCGCAGGTGCTTTTCCACGGTCTTGACGGAAATGCCGAGGCGGTCGGCGACTTGCGCCTGGGGAATTTCGTGGATCTTGTGCATGACGAAAACGGCCTGGCAGCGAGGAGGAAGCGTGGCGATGGCGTCGACCAGTGCCTGGAACTCGCGCTCGGCCTCGTGGCGACCCATGGGCGTCGCCGCCATGCAGGCGACTTCCGGTAGCTCGGCGACGGCTTCCACCCAGGCGGTTCGACGACGGTCGCTACGATAGCGGCTCACGGCGGCGTCGTGGGAGATTTTCCGCAGCAGGGCCAGGTGTGTGTGCACGTCCTCCTTCTCGT
The DNA here is from genome assembly GCF_021213715.1 of Pseudomonas sp. CP-1. NCBI lineage: Bacteria > Pseudomonadati > Pseudomonadota > Gammaproteobacteria > Pseudomonadales > Pseudomonadaceae > Pseudomonas > Pseudomonas sp. CP-1. The sequence continues at coordinate 79,563 of NZ_JAJQKY010000004.1, read as the reverse complement.
CGCGTTCGAGCAACTGCACGCACACGTCGTGCACCACTTCGCGCGCCATGCCCCGGTCGCCGAAGCGCCGGCGAACATGGTCGACCAGTTCCTCGTAGTGACGAACCAGTGTGGACAGCAGCGTCGGCTTGGCGGGATCGAACGGCACGATGCACCCAGGAAAGGAGCCTGGCTCCGAAGAATGGGGGTCGAGTGTAAATGAGAAACAGTCGCAGATGAAAGACCGGTCATCGTCAGGGATTGCCTGGGCTGGCGTGCGTAGCGGGCGGGTGGCTTTCACCCGCCCGCGCAACTGCCGAGCCAGGGCGGAGAGGGATCCCCTTTTCTCCCCGCTACTCAACCCCCCGGCCTTGCCGGGGGGCACCGCCTCCGTCGGTTATCGGTGTCTGCGTGCGTATTCCGCCTCGAACAGCGACAGGGCGTCGCTGAGCAACGACAGCAGGGAACCGGTGATGCGGCAGATGCTTTCGCCGGGCTCTTCGGTTTCGTCGAGCAGGTCGAGGACGCTCAGCGTTCCGATCGCCGACTCCAGCCGGCGGCGGGCGGTGTCGAACAGGTCTTCGCTGGCTGCGCTGCTGTCCAGGTAGAGGGTGGCGCAGCCGGAGTGCTGGTTGCATTGCGAGGTGCGTCGCAGGGGGATGAAGGTGGAAGGGGACTGTGCGGTTATTGCGGGATTCGACGTATCATCGGCCTTAGCCATGGGTCAGCTCCTATCGTTAAGCTGGTCTCTGGTTAGCGGGTCGTAGGTGTTCCTGCACCTGCGGCCCGCGTCTTTTCTGCCCCCAAGAAAACAGATGGACTTGGCGACCCCTCCATCTTCCTCCTACTGGTTTTTTATCCAATTCCTGGGCGTCTGAGAGAGGCTGCGGAAAAGTCTGGGGGAGATGTCCGGCGTTTCCAGGGCATGTCATCCGCCGCTGTCACGGGTATGTGGCGGATAACCGCTAGGCGGTTATCCGCCCTACGGGGTCGGGCCTCAAGCGGGCAGCGCGGGGGCGTTTGCCTGCGCGTAGCGCGGTGGTGGGGCGAATGACGCCATGGGCGTTATCCGCCGCTGCCATGGGTAATCGGCGGATAACCGCTAGGCGGTTATTCGCCCTACGGGGCTGGGCAACCGGCACGACCCTGCTGACCCTTCCTGACCACCCCGTCAACCCGTAAACTACGCGGTTCCCCTGCCCAGACAAGGACTGCCGTGAACAGCCCCGCCCTGCCCCTTTCCCGTGGCTTGCGCATCCGCGCCGAACTCAAGGAACTGCTGACCCTCGCCGCGCCGATCATGATCGCGCAACTGGCGACCACCGCCATGGGCTTCGTCGACGCGGTGATGGCCGGGCGCGCCAGTCCGCACGACCTGGCAGCGGTGGCGCTGGGCAACTCGATCTGGATCCCGATGTTCCTGCTGATGACCGGCACCCTGCTCGCCACCACGGCCAAGGTCGCCCAGCGCCATGGCGCCGGCGACCAGCCCGGCACCGGGCCGCTGGTGCGCCAGGCGCTGTGGCTGGCGCTGCTGATCGGACCGCTGTCGGGGGCGGTGCTGTGGTGGTTGTCGGAGCCGATCCTCGGCTTGATGAAAGTGCGCCCGGAACTGATCGGGCCGAGCCTGCTGTACCTCAAGGGCATCGCCCTGGGCTTCCCGGCGGCGGCGCTGTATCACGTACTGCGTTGCTACACCAACGGCCTGGGACGGACCCGGCCGAGCATGGTGCTGGGGATCGGCGGGCTGCTGCTGAACATCCCGATCAACTACGCGCTGATCTACGGCCACTTCGGCATGCCGAAGATGGGTGGCCCCGGCTGCGGCTGGGCCACCGGCTCGGTGATGTGGTTCATGTTCCTCGGCATGCTGTTCTGGGTGAACAAGGCCTCGATCTACCGCGCCAGCCAGTTGTTCTCGCGCTGGGAGTGGCCGGATCGCGCGACCATCGGCCCGCTGGTGGCGGTCGGCCTGCCGATCGGCATCGCGGTGTTCGCCGAGTCGAGCATCTTCTCGGTGATCGCCCTGCTGATCGGCGGGCTCGACGAGAACGTGGTGGCCGGCCACCAGATCGCCCTGAACTTCAGCGCGCTGGTGTTCATGATTCCCTATTCGCTGGGGATGGCGGTGACCGTGCGGGTCGGCCACAACCTCGGCGCCGGCCTGCCGCGCGACGCGCGCTTCGCCGCCGGCGTGGGGATGGCCGCGGCGCTGGGCTACGCCTGCGTCTCGGCGAGCCTGATGCTGTTGCTGCGCGAGCAGATCGCCGCGATGTATTCGCCGGACCCGGCGGTGATCGCCATCGCCGCCTCGCTGATCGTGTTCTCCGCGCTGTTCCAGTTCTCCGACGCCCTGCAGGTCACCGCCGCCGGGGCCCTGCGCGGCTACCAGGACACCCGGGTGACGATGATCATGACCCTGTTCGCCTACTGGGGCATCGGCCTGCCGGTGGGCTACAGCCTCGGCCTCACCGACTGGATCCAGGAACCCACCGGACCGCGCGGCCTGTGGCAGGGCCTGGTGGTGGGCCTGACCGGCGCGGCGATCATGCTCTGCATCCGCCTGGCGCGCAGCGCGCGGCGCTTCATCCGCCAGCACGAGCGCCTGCAGCGGGAGGACGCGGCGGCCGCCTCAGTCCTTGGCCGGTAGCGCCGGGGCGGCGCCACGCGACTTGACGCTGAGGGTAGTGCCGACCGAGGCGAGGATGATCGCGCCGATGGCCAGCCATTGGGTCGGGCTCAGCCGCTCGCCGAGGAACAGCAGCCCGGAGAGCGCGCCGAAGGCCGGCTCGATGCTCATCAGGGTGCCGAAGGTGCGCGCCGGCAGGCGGGTCAGCGCGACCATTTCCAGGGTGTAGGGCAAGGCCGTGGAGAGCACCGCGACGCCCAGCGCCAACGGGATCAGCGCCGGGTCGAGGAGGTCGGCGCCGGCGTGGGCGACGCCGATCGGCACCACCAGGATCGCCGCCACCAGCACCCCCAGCGCGGCGCCCTGGGCGCCATGGTCGGCGCCGGCGCGCTGGCCGAAGAGGATGTACAGCGCCCAGCACACGCCGGCGCCGAGGGCATAGGCGGCGCCGACCAGGTCGAGCGGCTCGGCGCTGTTGCCCAGCGGCAGCAACAGCCAGATGCCGAACACCGCCAGGCCGATCCAGAGGAAGTCCAGCAGGCGCCGCGAGGAGAGGATCGCCACCAGCAGCGGCCCGGTGAACTCCAGAGCCACCGCGATGCCCAGCGGCACGGTGCGCACCGAGAGATAGAACAGCAGGTTCATGCCGCCCAGGGCGATGCCGTAGACCACCACCGAGCGCAGCGATTGCAGGCTCAGGCGCTTGCGCCAGGGACGCAGGAGCAGCAGCAGGATCAGCGCGGCGAAGAACAGCCGCAGGGCCGTGGTGCCCTGGGCGCCGACCAGGGGGAACATGCTTTTCGCCAGGGAGGCGCCGCTCTGGATCGAGGCCATGGCGATCAATAGCAGGCCGACCGGCAACAGCGTTCCGGCGAGGCCGCGGGAGGTGGAGGTCATGGAAGAGGTCCGGCAGTGGGAAGCAGCCCGATGGACTGCGGGAAACGGGATGTGCACTATAATGCGCAAAACCGCGACAGTGAGCAATATATTGCCCAACCCTACCGAACGCCCCAGCGTCCTCGAACATGTCTCCGGCAACGTCCGCCGCCTGCGCCTGCAAGCCGGCCTCAGCCAGGAAGCGCTGGCCCGCGCGGCCAGTGTCAGCCGGCGGATGCTGGTGGGCATCGAGAGCGGCGACGTCAATGTCAGCCTGTCGACCCTCGACCGTATCGCCGCCGCCCTCGGCGTGCTGTTCCCCGACCTGGTCCAGGCACCGGCCACCGACCGCTCGCGGATCAATGCGGTGGCCTGGGTCGGCCACCACCCCGAGAGCCGCGCCACCCTCCTCGCCAGCGCGCCGGCGCGGCGCGAGGTGGAACTCTGGGCCTGGTCGCTGGGACCGGGCGAGCGCTACGTATCGGAACCCGACGCCGCCGGCTGGCGGGAGATGGTTCTGGTCATCGAAGGTCGCCTGCGCCTGGAACTGGCCGACGGCGAACGGCGCATCGAGGCCGGCGACTTCCATGCCTTCGCCAGCGACCAGCCGTACGCCTACGTCAACGACGGCGACGAGGTGGTGCGTTTCACCCGCAACGTGGTGAGCTAGGCTCTAGCCTCGAGCCAGCCTTCCAGAGGAGACCGCGATGAGCGCACGCGTACGCCCCTTCCTGATGTTCCAGGGGGTCCAGGCCGAGGCGGCCATGAACTTCTACCTGTCGCTGTTCGACGACGCCGAGATCCTCCAGATCCAGCGCTACGGCGCCGAGGGGCCGGGCCCGGAGGGCTCGGTGCTGAAGGCGCTGTTCCGCCTCGGCGACCAGAGCGTGCATTGCATCGACAGCCATGTGCGGCACGCCTTCGATTTCACCCCGGCGTTCTCCTTCTTCGTCGAGTGCGAGAGCAACACGCAGATCGAGCGCCTGGCCGAAGCCCTGGGCGACGGCGGCAAGGCCCTGATGCCGCTCGGCGACTACGGCTTCAGCCAGCGTTTCGCCTGGCTGGCCGACCGCTTCGGGGTGTCCTGGCAGCTCAACCTGGCCTGAGCCCGGCAGTTGCCGTCAGGCTTCCTGGAGGACTTCCTGGCACACATCGACCCACTGCGCATCCACCAGCTCGGCCATCCGTTGCGGGGCGATGCGGACCGCGCTGTGCACCGCCCCGGCGGCCGGCAGCACTTCGTCGAAGGCTTGCAGCGAGACGTCGCAGTACACCGCCAGCGGCGTCGCCAGGCCGAACGGGCAGACTCCGCCGACCGGGTGCCCGGTCAGCTCGACCACGTCCTCGGCGCCGAGCATCTTCGCCTTGCCGCCGAAGGCGGCCTTGATCTTGCGGTTGTCCAGCCGCGCGTCGCCGCGCGCCACTACCAGTACGGTGCGCTCGCCGACCCGCAGCGACAGGGTCTTGGCGATCCGCCCCGGCTCCACGCCATGGGCCTCGGCGGCCAGGGCGACGGTGGCGGTGCTGGTTTCCAGCTCGATGATGCGCAGGTCCGGGGCTTTCTCGGCGAAGAACCGCCGGACGGATTCGAGGCTCATGGGGTGGGCTCCTTGGCGAAAACCCACGAACTTATGCAAGCGCGCCGAGGCTGTCCAGCGCCGCGCGCTCAGGCGAAGCGCACGCAGTAGATCGGCGGCAGGTTGGCGGAGAGCTGCTGCCAGTCCTCCCCGCCGTTCTCGCTGAGCCACAGGCCGCCGGTGGTCGAGCCCATGGCCAGGCGCTCGCCGCTGGGGTCGATGTCCAGGCCGTGGCGGTAGACCAGGTCGTAGGCCGGGCCGTCGGGCAGGCCGCGCTCGAGGGTCTCGAAGCTGCGGCCGCCGTCGCGGGTGCGGGTGACCACGAAACGGGCGTCCCTGGGAATGCGGCATTCGTCCTTGGTCGCCGGGACGAACCAGGCCGTGTCCGGCTGCCGCGGATGCACGGCGACGGCGAAACCGAAGCTGGACGGCTCGGCGACCACGCCCTGCCAATGCAGGCCGCCGTCGCGGGAACGGAAGATGCCGTTGTGGTGCTGCACCCAGAGGAACTCCGGGCGCGCCTGGCACTGCACCAGGCGGTGCGGGTCCTGGATCGCCGCCTCCTCGCTCTGCTCCGGCGGCATGTAGTCGGCGCGCATGCCTCTGGTGGTGCAGGTCCAGCTGCGGCCGTCGTCGTGGCTCTGCCAGACGCCGCCGCAAGACACCGCGACGGTGAGGTGGCGACTGTCGCGTGGGTCGACGCAGATGGAATGGATGCCGGGATGGTCGTAGCCGCCGCCGAACCACTGGGCGCGTTCGGGTCGTTCCCAGAGTTCGCGGTTGAGGCGCCAGCTGGCGCCACGGTCGTCGGAGCGGAACAGGCCGCCGGGGATGGTCCCGGCCCACAGCGTGCCGGGCCGGTCGGCGCCGCCTGGCTCGAGGATCCACAACTGCTGTAGCGACCAGGGTGGCTCCGCCGCCTGGCCTTCCAGCGGTTCGGCCGCTGGCGGCTGCGGCGGATAGACCGGCACCGCGCATTCCTTCCAGTCCGTCGCGCCGGCGTCGCGACGCCACAGCTTGACGCCGAAATGGCCGAGATTCAGCGCCGCGTAGAGCGCGCCGTCGCGCGGGTCGGCGAGGAGCATGCTCAGCGGCTCGCCGAGGAAGTGGCTGGCCATCGGCAGCCACTGGCCCGCCGCGTTGCGCCGCAGCTCGAACAGGCCCTTGCGGGTGCCGACATAGAGTCGCTCGCTCACCGGATGTCCTCCTCTGTTGGTCAACCGCCGCTCAGCGCCTGCACCACGTAGATCTCGCTATCGTCTTGGAGCGGATCGCCCAATCCCCGGCGATCGCGGACCTGCACGCCATCGACGAACAGCGCCACATGCCGGCGCAGACTGCCCTGGTCGTCGAGCAGGTAGCCGCGCAAGCGCGGCTCGCGGGCGAAGGCCGCCTGCAAGGCGGCGGCGACGGTGGCGGCGCCGACGTCCAGCGCGGGCATGGCGACATGCCGCTGGATGGCCGGGGCGAAGACGATACGGGGCATGCCGAGGCTCGCGGAAATGGCTCTGCTGGAACAGTGTAGAAGCCCTGCAGGCCACGGCTGGCGCGGCCCGCCCAGCGGTCGGCACACTCCGCAGCGACGCTCGTCGGCCATCCCGGCCGCTCGGCGCGGGCCTCCTATACTGCCCCGGCCAGCGAAAAAACCGCCGTCGCCTGTCGATCCGCCGGCCTGCCGTTCGACCAGTTCGGGAGGCGGGCCAGAACGGACCGTCATTGCGCAGAACAACAAGGAGAACGCAGATGAGATTCATGGTGATCGTCAAGGCCACCCAGGCTTCCGAAGCCGGCGAGATGCCCAGCGAGGAACTGCTCGCGGCGATGGGCCGCTACAACGAGGAACTGGTCAAGGCCGGGGTGATGCTCGCCGGCGAAGGGCTACAGCCCAGCGCCAAGGGCGCCCGGGTGCGTTTCTCCGGCAACGCGCGGACGGTGATCGACGGCCCCTTCGCCGAGACCCGCGAGCTGATCGCCGGTTTCTGGATGTTCCAGGTGGCCTCCCTGGAAGAGGCCATCGAGTGGGTCAAGCGATGCCCGAACCCATTCGACGGCGAATCCGAGATCGAGATCCGCCAGGTCTTCGAGGCCGAGGACTTCGGCGAGGAGTTCACCCCGGAACTGCGCGAGCGCGAGGAGCGCCTGCGCGCCGAGCTGGAAAAACGCAACTGAACCGCCCCGCACTCCGCCAAGAACGAGGAAAGCGCCATGCAAATCGTCCCCTACCTGATCTTCAACGGTAATTGCCGGGAGGCCTTCAGCTGCTACCACCAGCACCTGGGCGGCACCCTGGAGGCCATGCTGCCGTTCGGCGACAGCCCCGAGTGCGGCGACATCCCGGCCGACTGGAAAGACAAGATCATGCACGCACGGCTGGTGGTCGGCAGCTTCGCCCTGATGGCCTCGGACAATCACCCGGCCTATCCCTACGAAGGCATCAAGGGCTGTTCCATCAGCCTCAACGTCGACAGCAAGGCCGAGGCCGAGCGCCTGTTCAACGCCCTCGCCGAGGGCGGCTCGGTCCAGATGCCGCTGGGCCCGACCTTCTGGGCGGCGAGCTTCGGCATGTTCACCGACCGCTTCGGCGTGGCCTGGATGGTCAACTGCGAGCAGGACCGGTAGCGTCCGCTACGCGGGCCCGCCGCCAGGTGAATCGGCGGCGGGCCCGCGTTCCGCTGTGCGCGAGTCGCGATCGATAGACGCACTGCCGCGATAATTTAAGTTGCATTTTAAAACCAAAATTCCTAGCCTCCGCCTTAGTTTCATATTGAAACCTTACGGAGCGCTTCGCATGCCATCCTCGCCATCCTCCCTCCCCTCCGCGCTGGTGCTGCTGTTCGCCGTCGCCTGCGGTCTCAGCGTGGCCAACGTCTATTACGCCCAGCCGCTGCTGGACGTCCTCGGTGCCGAGTTCGCCATCGGCCAGGCCGGGGTCGGCCTGCTGTTCGGCGCGACCCAGGCCGGTTGCGCCCTGGCGCTGCTGCTGGTGGTGCCGCTGGGCGACCTGCTGGAGCGGCGCCGGCTGATGTTCGTCCAGCTCCTGCTGCTGGTGCTGTCGCTGCTGCTGGTGGGCTTCGCCGGCGATACCCTCGGCCTGGCGCTGGGGCTGCTCGGACTGGGCCTGCTCGGCACCGCCATGACCCAGGGACTGCTGGCCTACGCCGCGGCGCTGGCGGCGCCTGGCGAGCGCGGGCGGGTGGTCGGCGCGGCGCAGGGCGGCGTGGTGATCGGCCTGCTGCTGGCGCGCAGCCTGGCCGGGCTGCTCGCCGACCTCGGCGGCTGGCGCAGCGTCTACCTGGTCTCGGCAGCGAGCATGGGCGGGCTTGGCCTGCTGCTCTGGCGGGTACTGCCGGCGGCGCCGAGCAACGAACTGGGGCTGTCCTACCGGCAGCTGCTCGGCTCGATGTTCGGCCTGCTGGCGAGCCAGCGCGTGCTGCAGGTGCGCGGCCTGCTCGGGCTGTTGATGTTCGCCGCCTTCGGGGTGTTCTGGAGCAGCCTGGTATTGCTGCTCGGCGCGCCGCCGTATTCGCTGTCGCACAGCGCCATCGGCGCCTTCGGCCTGGTCGGCGCGCTCGGCGCGCTGGGCGCGGCGCGGGCCGGCAGCCTGGCCGATCGCGGCCACGCCCAGGCGCTCAGCGGCGGCGCCCTGCTGCTGTTGCTGCTGTCCTGGCTGCCGCTCGCCCTCGGCGCGCATTCGCTGGCGGCGCTGATTCTCGGCGTGCTGCTGCTCGATCTCGCCGGCCAGGCGATCCATGTGCTCAACCAGAGCCTGGTCTTCGCCATCGACCCGCGCGCCCACAGCCGCCTGGTGGGTTGCTACATGCTGTTCTACGCCGCCGGCAGCGGCCTCGGCGCCAGCGCCGGCACCGCCATGTACGCCTGGGCCGGCTGGGACGCGGTGAGCCTGCTCGGCGCGGCGATCAGCCTGGCGGCCCTGGCGTTCTGGTGGTTCACCCGCGGCGTTGGCGGCGAAGCGCGGACGGCCTGCGCCAACGGCGCCTGAGCCGGCCTCAATCGAGTTCGCGCAGGCGCTGCTCGATGAAGCGCCGCTCCGGCTCCTGGCGCGCCAGGGCCAGCGCCGCGCGGTAGGCCTCGCGGGCCTCGCGGCGGCGACCGAGACGGCGGCAGAAGTCGGCGCGCGCCGAGTGCGCCAGGTGGTAATCGGCCAGTTCACCCCGCGCCAGCAACGCATCGACCGCGGCCAGCCCGACCTCGACGCCATCGCACATGGCCAAGGCCACGGCGCGGTTGAGTTCGATCACCGGCGATGGCGCCAGGCGCAGTAGCGCGTCGTAGAGGGCGACGATCCGTGCCCAGTCGGTGTCCTCGGCGCGCGGCGCCTGGGCGTGCACCGCGACGATGGCCGCCTGCAGGGTGTAGGCCCCGAAACGGCGGCTGGCCAGGGCCCGCTCGACCAGGCCGAGCCCCTCGACGATCAGTCCACGATCCCACAGCGCGCGGTCCTGCTCGTCGAGCCGCACCAGTTCGCCGCTGGCCGAGGTCCGCGCCTGGCGCCGCGAGTCGTGCAGCAACATCAGGGCGAGCAGGCCGAGGGCCTCGGGGTCGGGCAGCAGTTCGACCAGCAGGCGGCCGACGCGGATCGCCTCGCCGCTGAGATCGGCGCGGGTCAGGCTGGTGCCGGTGGAGGCCGAGTAGCCCTCGTTGAACACCAGGTAGATCACTTGCAGGACGTTGCCCAGCCGCTCGGGGAGTTCCTCCAGGGTCGGTACCTGGTAGGGAATCCGGGCCTCGCGGATCTTGTTCTTGGCCCGCACGATGCGTTGGGCGATGGCGCTGGGCGCGGCGAGGAAGGCGCGGGCGATCTCCTCGGTGCGCAGGTCGCAGACCTCGCGCAGGGTCAGCGCCACCTGTGCCTCGGGGGTCAGCGCCGGGTGGCAGCAGGTGAAGATCAGGCGTAGCCGGTCGTCTTCCACCGCATCGCCCTCCTCCGCCGGCGCCTCGGCCTGCTCTTCCAGTTGCTCTGCGAGCAGCCGCTGCGAGGCGTCGAAGCGCGCTCGCCGGCGCAGGTTGTCGATGGCTTTGAAGCGCCCGGCGGAAACCAGCCAGGCGCGCGGGTTGCGCGGGATACCGTCGCGCGGCCACTGCTCGACGGCGGCGATGAAGGCGTCGTGCAAGGCTTCCTCGGCCAGCTCGAAATCGCCGAGCAGGCGGATCAGGGTCGCCAGCACGCGCCGCGACTCCTCGCGGTACAGCGCCTCGATGCGGCTGCGCAACGGCTCGCCGTGCTCCCTCAATGGCTGGCCTGCGCGTGGCAGCAGGCGCTTTTCGGCGCCTCGTCGTAGCGGTCGTGGTGACGCAGCCAGTCCATGATCGCGTCCTCGTTGCGCCCCTTGGGCGTCAGGTCGAGGAAGTTGTAGGTGGTGAGCAGGATGTCGAGGCCGCGCGCATAGGCCGAATAGGTGTGGAACACCTCGCCCGCCGGATTGCGCAGGAACACGCTGGCACCCGGCATTTCCTCGCCGGCGTCGGGGGTCGGCTGGTAGTTGTAGTCGACGCTGCCGGCGGCCAGTTGCGCCTTGTCGAAGGACACCCCGAAGTCACGGTTGAAATCGCTGCCGTACGAGGAGTACCAGTCGAAACGCCAGCCCATGCGCCGGCGGAACGCCTGGAACTCCTCCAGGGGCGCGCGCGATACCGCCACCAGGCTGACGTCGTGGTGCGCCAGGTGCCGGTTGGCGCCGTCGATGTGGTCGGCGAGGAACGAACAGCCGACGCAGCCTTCGCTCCAGCCCGGCGCGAACATGAAGTGGTAGACGATTAGCTGGCTATTGCCGCCGAACAACTCGGCCAGCGAACGCTCGCCGCGCTCGCCCTGGAAGCGGTAGTCCTTGTCCACCCTGACCCAGGGCAGTTCGCGTCGTTCGGCGGCGACCTGGTCGCGCAGGCGGGTGAGTTGCTTTTCCCGCGCCAGCAGACGGCGACGGGCGTCCAGCCATTGTTCCCGGTTGCTCACCGGGTGGTCCTGCAAAGAAGGATTCATTGCCGATTCTCCACGGAAATTCTCGGTTTTCCAGCCTGCCCGGGGTCGTTCCGCCAGCGGCGCCGGCGCCCGGTCGCCAGGGCGAAGCCGGCCAGCGAAGCGCCGCCGGCGCACAGCAGGGACAGGGATGCGATGCACAGGGGGCACATGCTTCACCTCCGGCGCCGGGCGCCCTCACTCCCATTCCTTGACCGGTCGCACTTCGACGCAGCCGAGCCGTCCCGGCGGAATCTTCGCGGCGATCTGCAGGGCCTGGTTGAGGTCGCGCGCCTCGATCAGGTAGAAACCGCCGAGTTGCTCCTTGGTCTCGGCGAACGGCCCGTCGGTCATCGCCAGCCGCCCGCCCTGGTGGCGCAGGGTGGTGGCGGTCTGCACCGACTGCAGGGCGTGCGAGGCGATGTAGTGGCCGGCCTTGCCCAACTGGTCGGAGTAGGTCATGCACTCGTCGACGATGGCGGCAAGCTCCTCGGCCGGCACGGCGGCCAGCTTCGCTTCGTCGAAATAGATCAGGCAGAGGTATTTCATGGCGGTGGGCTCCTGGTGCGGATCGACGATCCGTTCGTTCGGTAGTCGCCCGGCGAGGGCGCCTTTCGACAGCGGCGGGGAAAAAAGCCCGCGGCGCGGACGAACGGTCGGCGCTCGCCGTGGAACGCCGCCGACCGCAGCACAAGCCTAGACCCGCCCGGCCACCGGGCGCGGGCCGTCGGTCAGGGCTGGCGCGGTGCGTAGGGATTCAGGCGGGGATCGCGCAGCGGGCTTTCCCGGGTCGGCCCGGGATCGTCCTGGCGCAGGCGGAGACTGCCGTTGCCGATCTTCAAGCCGTCCTTGGTCGTCGCCTCCCCGTCGGCGCTGGCCGCGTCGCTGCCCGGCAGGTCCGGCTCGGCGGCCTCCGGTTGCGGCTGTGGCGCGCTGCCCATGGGCAACGGCGCGACCGGCGGCGCGGCGGGCAAGGCTGCCGGCAGCTCGTCCGGCAGGGGCGCGGCGAGGGTCGGTTGGCCCAGGCCGGCGAGCACCATGGCCAGGAGCAGGAAAAGCACACGCGACATGACAAAGCCTCGATAGGCCTCGGGACTTCCACCATAGCCGCGCAACGGCCCCGGCGAGCGAAGTACGGACCAGCGGCATCGCGCATTGGAAAAAGGGAATTCCTGGAATTGTTCGATAGGACCCTGGCCACCTCCGTCAGCTGTCAATCGACTTTTCGAACAACGCGCCCGCCCCCTATTAGAACAGCGCAAAAAAACTCGATCAAAAGTACAGCCTGAGCATGAGGTCGCGGATATAACCTGAAATCGAATTGCGCCCCGGCGTAGTTGCTCCGGTAACACTTCGCAGACGCAGGAGTCGAACGCCACCGAAAAGAAGATAGCACTTGCCAGAGAAACTTCCGCAGGACCCAACGAACATCCCGGCACGCACTCGCCTCGCCATCTTTCTTCCATTCAAAGACCCGCCCACATGTAAATGAGTGGAGTAGCCAATGACGCTATTGGATATCGAAAAGCTGCTGGACATGACTCACCACATGTCGGTGCACATTCCCATCGAACTGATCATTTCCTGGGAGCAGAGCGAAGAGGCCTGGAGTGTGAAAGACAACTGTCTCAACTTCGTCTATGTCAATCGTCGCTATACCGAACTGATCACCCCGCGGTTCGGCCAGAAGAACTCCCTGCTGTCCCCCTTCAGTGCCAGCATCGAAGAGCACGACAAGCTGGTCATCCAGACCGGCAAGCGCATCGAGGCCCTGGCGCTGCTCAGGCCGGACGACCATCCGGCGCCCTGCTGCCTGTACTTCGAGCGCATGCCGCTGTATGACCGGCGCGGCAACCGCATCGGGGTGATCGCCCATGCCAAGACCCTGACCTCGGTCGCCCCGCGCGGCTTCATCGCCACCGACGGCATCGGTACCTTCACCTTCACGCCCCCCTCGGAGTTGTTCACCTCGCGCGAATGGGACGTGATCTACCTGCTGCTTTCCGGTCTCTCGGAAAAAGAAATAGCCGAACAGATCAGCCGCTCCCTGAGTACCGTCAAGTTTCACAAGAGCAACATCTTCCAGAAGGTCGGTTGCAGTTGCATCGGCGCCTTCAAGGCACTCGCCCGGCAAAAGAAGTGGAACTTCTATATCCCGCCGACCTTCGCCAGCGCCAAGTACATCATCAATCACTAGTCGCGCCTCGCGAGAGCCTTCGGCGTGCCGGGCGACGCTTTTGCCGGCAAAACCGAGCGGTTCGAATGGACAAGGACAACAGCATGTCTCGAAACAATCCTTCGCGTCATTCAATACTCGTCACTTCCAACATAAACGCGGCCAATGATGCGAATCGTCTTTCCGAGCTTTGTCGACAACTGGAAATACGCGGCTATCGGCTCTTCCAGGCGCCAAGCCGCAAGGTCGCCCTGGATTTTCTCGGCAACGCCGCGCACCCCGCCGGCATCCTCCTGCTCGTCGCGGAGCCGACAGGCGAGAACGAGGCCGCACAATTGTCGGCCCTCGATGAACTCCGCCAGGTCGCGCCGTCCATCCCGCTGTTCCTGTTGTTTCGTCAACTGCGCATCGAGCAGTTGTCCAGCCAGCTACTGGACGAGGTCCAGGGATGCTTCAACCTGGCCGCCGGCCCCGCACGCTTCATCGCCGAGCGCATCGACAGCGACCTGCGCGAATGGCGCGCCCCGGCGGGCCCCAGGCGGCTGCGCGACTATGCCCCGCCGGTCCCGCGCACGCCGGTGAGCGCCCGCTACAACGGCCGCGCACGCCTCGATCTGGCGCCGGCCAAGCAGTGGCGGATCGGCTCGGGGAGCACCGCGGAGCGCCTGGCGACGCCGCTGAACGACCTCTCCACGGCCTACCGCAAGACGTCCGCAGGAGCCCCGGCGGCGCACGCCGGCGACATCGCCGAGGCCTTTCGCCGGGCGCTCTGGGAAGCCGCCGCGCGGCTCGCCAGGGAGGATGGCGATACGTGGTTCTTCGAGATACTGCGGGGCAACCCGGGGCCTGGCATCGAGGCCGGCCGGGAGACGCCGGCGAAGCGCTGGCACGGGCTCGCCGAGACACTCGACAGCAGTCCTCGGCTGGACCCGCTGCGCGTCGCCCTGAGCGCCCCCGGCCTCGATTCGCGCGGTCGCCCGGCCAGCTTCGGAGTACCCGCCGCGGTGGTCTGCCGCTACCTGCGCCGGCACGGCATCGCCCCGTTGCGCACCGGCGACTATCGCTTCCTGCTGCTGTTTCCCCAGGGCGCCAGGGCGGAACACGCGCAGCCGCTGGTGGACAGGCTGTGCGAATTCAAGCGCCGGCACGACGACGATGCGCCGCTGAAGCAGGTGTTGCCGGAGTTGCTCGACAGCTCGCCGCTGTACCGCTACATCGGCCTGCGCGAACTCTGCGCGATGATCCACGAGGCCAGCCTGCGGCTGCACCTGACCGCTCTCGCCGACGCCGCCGCCAGGGCTGCCGGCCACGCCGCGCTGGCGCCGGCCACGGTCTATGGGCACCTGGTCAGGGACGAAACCGAAGCGGTGGCGATCGACAGGCTCGGCGGCCGTGTGGTCGCCAGCCTGGTCGGCGTCCATCCGGCGGCCGCGCCGCTGCTGTTGCCCGGCGAACGGGTGGCCGAGGAATCGCCGGCGCTGATCGACTACCTGCTGGCCTTGCAGGCCTTCGGCGAGCACTTTCCCGGTTTCGCTCCCGAGTTGCAGGGCATCGAGATCGATGAGCGCGGCCGCTACCGGGTCCGTTGCGTCAGGCCGGCCGCCCTCGCCCGCGGCTCCGGCCTGCGCCTGGCCACGCGCCGGCCGGACTGAGGCGCGCCGCTCAGCGCAGCGCCTTGCTCAACTGGCCACGGTGCTTGAGTTCCAGGCGCTGGACGAAGGCCTGGAGGATGCGCCGGTAGAGTTCGTCGCCGAGCTGGCCGTCCTCGATGCCGGCATCGATATTCGGGTTGTCGTTGACCTCGATGACCAGCACCTTGTCGCCGGCCTGCTTCAGGTCCACCCCGTAGAGGCCGTCGCCGATCCGCCCGGCGGCCTCCAGGGCCAGCTCCAGCACCGCCGGCGGCACCTGCTCCAGCGGCACGGCGCGGCACTCGCCGTTGACGTCCTGGCCGTCGGCCTTGTGGTTGTAGATCTGCCAGTGGCCGCGCGACATGAAGTACTGGCAGGCGTACAGCGGTTGGCGGTCGAGCACGCCGATGCGCCAGTCGTACTCGGTGTAGAAGAACTCCTGGGCCAGCAACAGGACCGAGCGCTCGAACAGCTCGCTCGCCGCCGCCAGCAGTTCGCTGTCGTCGTTGACCTTGACCACGCCACGGGAGAAGCAGCCATCGGGAATCTTCAGCACCAGCGGGAAGCCCAGGCGCCGGGCCACCCGCTGCCAGTCCTGCGGGCGTTCCTTGTAGAGGATCTCGGTGAGCGGCATGCCCAGTTGCCGGCAACCGAGCAGGTCGGCCAGGTAGACCTTGTTGGTGCAGCGCAGGATCGATGCCGGGTCGTCCATCACCACCAGGCCTTCGCGCTCGGCCTTCTCGGCGAAGCGATAGGTATGGTGGTCGACCCGGGTGGTCTCGCGGATCAGCAGGGCGTCGAACTCGGCCAGGCGCGCGTAGTCCTTGCGTCCGATCAGTTCGACGTCGATGCCGAGGCTGGCGCCGACCCGTACGAAGTTGGCCAGCGCCTGCGGGTTGGACGGCGGCAGCGCTTCGTCGGGATCGTGCAGGATCGCCATGTCGTAGCGTGCCACCCGCCGCGAACGCGGCATGCGCCAGGCGCGCCGGCTGAAACCGTCGAGGGCATCGGCGAAGACATCCTCCTGGTCGCTGCGCAAGCGGTTCAGCACGCCAGGGCGCACGCCCTCGATATGCCAGCCCTGCTGGCGACGGAACTCCACCAGCAGGATCGGACAGGGAAAGGCTTCGAACAACTGGCGCGCGAGGTCGGCCAGCGGCTCGAACTCGGTATGGCCGAAATACAGGGTCAGGGTGAAGCCGTCGGTGGCGCCATAGGGCGTACGGCACAGCGCCTTGTCCAGGGCCTTGTCGAGGCCACCCAGGGCCAGCCCGTACACCGACTTGCGAGCCAGTTCGCTGATGCAGCGCAGCGACGGGATCACCCGGTGGCCGCGGGCCTCGGCCAGCAGCGAACAGTAGTAGCCGAGGCCGAGGTACTTGTAGCCGCGGCACAGGTTGATCACCTGCACGCGGCGGCCGCCGTGGTCGCGCGCCGATTGCTCGAGGTATTCCTGGGCGGTGAGTACTTCCTCGCTGGGCAGGTAGGAGGCCCAGTCCTCGCGTCGCTCGACGACGATCATCAGGCGGCTGCCGAGGTCGGCGAGAGCCGGCGGCCGGGGTTGCTCGACGGGGGTCATGCGGAGCGACCCGTCGAGGGTAGCTAACGAGGCTGCTGACATGAGTGGCGGTATCCTCTGAATGACGGTACCTGCCGTTCTAGACCTGCCGGCGCCTCCTGTCGCGCCTCGTTACGCAAGCTTTACGAGCGCCGCCGCCAGACGCCGGCGCGGCAACCGGCCAGGGCCGCCGGGTACCGCGCCGCGAGTGCCGAGGAGCATTTTTACGCTGGCGTTGCGCGCTCGTCAGGCCAGGCTGTCGAGCACCCCGCCGTCGACCCGCAGGGCCGCGCCGGTGGTCGCCGAGGCCTGGGTCGAGCAGGTGTAGACCACCAGGTTGGCGACTTCCTCGGGCGTCGCCAGGCGCTGGATGATCGAACTGGAACGGTGCTGCCGGACAAAGGCGGTGCCGGCCTCTTCTATGCTCTGCCCGGCCTTCTGCGCATCCTCGCGAAGCATCTCGGCGACGCCTTCGGTGAGGGTCGGTCCGGGCAGCACCGCATTCACCGTCACCCCGGTGCCGGCCAGGCGCTTGGCCAGGCCGCGCGACACCGAGAGGTTGGCGGTCTTGCTGAAGCCGTAGTGGATCATGTCCGCCGGGATGTTCAACGCCGATTCCGAAGACAGGAACACCACTCGCCCCCAACCCCGCTCGACCATTCCCGGGACGTAGGCGCGGGCCAGGCGTACCCCGGACATCACGTTGACCTCGAAGAAGCGGCTCCACTCGGCGTCCTCGATGTCGAAGAAGTCCTTCAGCTCGAAGATGCCCAGGTTGTTGACCAGGATGTCCGCCTTCGGCTCGGCCGCAACGAAAGCCGCGCAGCCTTCCGCCGTGCCCAGGTCGCCGGCGACGCCGCGTACCCTGGCATCCGGCTGGCCGTTCCGGATCGCCGCGATCGCACGGTCCACCGCCGCCTGGCTGCGTCCGTTGACCACCACGGTGGCGCCGGCGGCGGCGAGGCCGCTGGCGATGGCGAAGCCGATGCCGGCGGTGGAACCGCTGACGATTGCCAGTTTGTCGCTCAGATCGATCTGCATGGGAGTCTCCTGTCGAGTGACGAACCGCTCAGGAACGCGGCTCGGGGAACAGACGACAGCCTAGACCAGCCAGCGTTCCGTGCCCGCCCTGGGCCTCAGAGACGCAGGCCGAGGTTGATCATCGCCGCCGAATTGCCGAGCAGCACCAGCTCGCTGCCCAGCGGGCCGAAGCGAACGCCCACCGAGGGGATGATCGCCGGCGCGACGCCGAAGCGGTTCAGCGGGATCTTGTCGCGGTATTCGCCGCGATAGCCCTGCAACAGGCCGCCGGTGAGCTTCAGGTAGACCGGGTAGCTGTCACTGTCGAAGCGCTTGCCCAGGTAGGCGTAGTTGGAGCGCTGGCTGAACGAGTTGCGGAAGGTCGCGCCGCCGGCCAGCACGCCATCGGCGCGGTTGTATTCGAGGCCGAGCAGGTCCTGGTGATTGTTGTGTTCCGGATCCGGGTTGAAATGCCGGGTGTAGACGCTGGTCTGCAGGTACCAGAAGTCGCCGTCGTCGGCAGCCCAGGCAGGTGCGGCGAGCACGGCCAGCAGGCTCAGGATGAGATAGCGCATGGGGACTCCAGGCGGCCGTCGCCAGGTAAGAAAGGCAAGACGTGACGGCTTGCGCCTCGCAGCGTGAATTCTGCTGAACCCGGCCTGAATCGGGCCTGAACGAAGCCTGAACAATTTCTGAACGAACCGTCAGAAAAACCCGGAATGGCTCAAGAACGGACCTCGGCGAAACGTTCGGAAAACCGAACGCCATGCCCCGAAAATATTCGGAAGAGCGGACGAAAGGCCATTTCGGGGCATTTCCATCCAAATTTAATTTCTTTTACTTTCAAATATTTAGGCTAAAAAAAGCCGGATTTCATAAGCTGGCATGCATCCTGCCACTACACTGTTCGGCAAGCACGATACTCTCGTGGCTTCCCCCGCCGGGGAAAACCGCGAAACACCCTGTCCCGGAGAGGCCAGGCGCTCGCGGCTCAATAAAAATCAAAACAAGTCGAGGAAGAAATTCATGCGTATCGCTCCCAGTCTGCTGAGCACCGCCATCGTGGCCGCTCTGTTGTCCGCTCCGGTCGTCGCTGACGAGCTCACCGGCACGCTGAAGAAGATCAAGGACACCGGCACCATCACCCTCGGTCACCGTGACGCTTCGATTCCCTTCTCCTACCTCGGCACCGAGCCGGGCAAGCCGATCGGCTACTCCCACGACCTGCAACTGAAAGTGGTCGAGGCGGTGAAGAAGGAACTCAACCTCCCCGACCTGAAGGTCCGCTATAACCTGGTCACCTCGCAGACCCGCATCCCGCTGGTGCAGAACGGCACCGTGGACATCGAGTGCGGCTCTACCACCAACAACGAAGAGCGCCAGAAGCAGGTCGACTTCTCCGTCGGCATCTTCGAGGTCGGCACCCGCCTGCTGTCGAAGAAGACCGCCAACATCAAGGACTTCGACGACCTCAAGGGCAAGAACGTGGTGACCACCGCCGGCACCACCTCCGAGCGCCTGCTCAAGGCCATGAACGCGGACAAGAAGATGGGCATGAACATCATCTCCGCCAAGGACCACGGCGAGTCCTTCATGATGCTCGAGTCCGGCCGCGCGGTGGCCTTCATGATGGACGACGCGCTGCTCTACGGCGAAATGGCCAAGGCCAAGAAGCCGGACGACTGGGTCGTCGGCGGCACCCCGCAGTCCTTCGAGATCTACGGCTGCATGGTGCGCAAGGGCGACGCGGCGTTCAAGAAAGTGGTCGACAAGGCCATCACCGATACCTACGCCTCCGGCGAGGTCAACAAGATCTACGACAAGTGGTTCACCCAGCCGATCCCGCCGAAGGGCCTGAACCTCAACTTCCCCATGAGCGAAGAGCTGAAGAAGCTGATCGCCAGCCCGACCGACAAGGCCGCCGAGCAGATGTAACGAGCGCCAGGCGTTCCTCCCGGAGCGCCAGCGCTTCGCGCGTCGTCCCCGCCTCGCGGCGGGGCCTCGGGGACGCGGGAGGGGCCTGCCCCTCCCCAGCCGTCTCCCCCGGAAGAGCAGCGCCGCCGGCCCGCACGGCCGCGCCGGCGCCTGCCTTCCCCGCCAGTGTCTGCAACCGATTGAACCGAGGGGAAACCCCAACATGAATTACAACTGGGACTGGGGCGTGTTCTTCAAGTCCACCGGGATCGGCAGCGAAACCTACCTCGACTGGTACATCGCCGGTCTGGGCTGGACCATCGCCATCGCCCTGGTCGGCTGGATCATCGCCCTGGCGCTGGGCTCGCTGCTCGGCGTCATGCGCACCGTGCCGAACCGCCTGGTATCGGGGATCGCCACCGCCTACGTGGAAATCTTCCGCAACGTGCCGCTGCTGGTGCAGCTGTTCATCTGGTACTTCCTGGTACCCGACCTGCTGCCTGAGGGCCTGCAGACCTGGTTCAAGCAGGACCTCAACCCGACTACCTCGGCCTACCTCAGCGTGGTCGTCTGCCTCGGCCTGTTCACCGCCGCGCGGGTCTGCGAGCAGGTGCGCACCGGCATCCAGGCGCTGCCCTACGGGCAGACCTCGGCGGCCCGTGCGATGGGCTTCCGCCTGCCGCAGATCTACCGCCACGTGCTGCTGCCGCAGGCCTTCCGGATCATCATCCCGCCGCTGACCTCGGAGTTCCTCAACATCTTCAAGAACTCCTCGGTGGCGTCGCTGATCGGCCTGATGGAGCTGCTGGCGCAGACCAAGCAGACTGCCGAGTTCTCCGCCAACCTGTTCGAGGCCTTCACCCTGGCCACGCTGATCTACTTCACGCTGAACATGAGCCTGATGCTGATCATGCGCCTGGTGGAGAGAAAGGTCGCCGTACCGGGCCTGATCTCCGTAGGAGGTAAATGATGGACTTCAGTGGAATCGTTCCCGCCCTGCCGAGCCTCTGGGAAGGCATGCTGATGACCCTCAAGCTGATGGTCCTCGGCGTCCTCGGCGGCGTCGCGCTGGGTACCGTGCTGGCGCTGATGCGGCTGTCGCACAGCAAGTTGCTGTCGAACATCGCCGGCTTCTACGTCAACTACTTCCGCTCGATCCCGCTGCTGCTGGTGATCACCTGGTTCTACTTCGCGGTGCCCTTCATCCTGCGCTGGATCACTGGCGAGGACACCCCGGTGGGGGCGTTCACCTCCTGCCTGGTGGCCTTCATGATGTTCGAGGCGGCCTACTACTGCGAGATCGTCCGCGCCGGCATCCAGGCCATCCCGAAAGGCCAGATGGGCGCCGCCCAGGCACTGGGCATGACCTACGGGCAGACCATGCGCCTGGTGATCCTGCCGCAGGCGTTCCGCAAGATGACCCCGCTGCTGCTGCAACAGAGCATCATCCTGTTCCAGGACACCTCGCTGGTCTATACCGTCGGCCTGATGGACTTCCTCAATTCGGCCCGTTCGCGCGGCGACATCATCGGCCAGGCCAACGAGTTCCTGATTTTCGCCGGCCTGGTCTACTTCGTCGTAAGCTTCACCGCCTCGTTCGCCGTCAAACGTCTGCAGAAAAGGTTAACCGTATGATTTCCATCAAGAATGTCAGCAAGTGGTATGGCGACTTCCAGGTCCTGACCGACTGCTCCACCGAGGTTGCGAAAGGCGAAGTGGTGGTGGTCTGCGGGCCGTCCGGCTCGGGCAAGTCGACCCTGATCAAGTGCGTCAACGCACTGGAACCCTTCCAGAAGGGCGACATCGTCGTCGACGGCACCTCCATCGCCGATCCGAAGACCAACCTGCCCAAGCTGCGCTCGCGGGTCGGCATGGTGTTCCAGCATTTCGAGCTGTTCCCCCACCTGAGCATCACCGAGAACCTGACCATCGCGCAGATCAAGGTGCTCGGCCGCAGCAAGGAAGAAGCCACCAAGAAGGGCCTGGCCCTGCTCGAGCGCGTCGGTCTCAAGGAGCACGCGCACAAGCACCCCGGCCAGCTCTCCGGCGGCCAGCAGCAGCGCGTGGCGATCGCCCGCGCGCTGGCGATGGACCCGGTGGTGATGCTGTTCGACGAGCCGACCTCGGCGCTCGACCCGGAAATGGTCAACGAAGTGCTCGACGTGATGGTCCAGCTGGCCCACGAAGGCATGACCATGATGTGCGTGACCCACGAGATGGGCTTCGCGCGCAAGGTCGCCAACCGGGTGATCTTCATGGACCGCGGGCAGATCGTGGAAGACTGCGAGAAGGAGGAGTTCTTCGGCGACGTCAGCGCCCGCTCCGAACGCGCCCAGCAGTTCCTCGCCAAGATCCTCCCGCACTGATGTACCCGCCCTCGCCGGCCCGCCCGGCGGGGGCCTGCTCTACCCTCGCCTGCGATAACAATAAATAGGGAAAGCCCATGCAACCTGTGCTCTTCAGAACCCTGTCCCTCGGCGTCGCCATTGCCGCCGCATCCTCCTCGGCCTTCGCCGCCACGCTCGACGGCGGCGCCGTCGCCGCGCCCGACGAGTACGGCGCCAAGGTCGCCGCGCAGATCCTCAAGGCCGGCGGCAACGCGGTGGACGCCGCGGTGGCCACCGCCTTCACCCTGGCGGTCACCTACCCCGAGGCCGGCAACATCGGCGGCGGCGGCTTCATGACCCTGTACATGGACGGCAAGCCGTACTTCCTCGACTACCGCGAGGTGGCGCCGAAGGCCGCGAGCAAGACCATGTACCTGGACGACAAGGGCGAGGTGATCGAGAACCTCAGCCTGGTCGGCGCCAAGGCCGCCGGCGTGCCGGGCACCGTGATGGGCCTCTGGGAAGCCCACAAGCGTTTCGGCAAGCTGCCCTGGAGCGAGCTGCTGACCCCGGCCATCGGCTACGCGCAAAAGGGCTTCAAGGTCGCCGACAAGCAGTTCCAGTACCGCCAGGACGCCGTCGCGCTGTTCAACGGCAAGACCAACTTCGGCGACTACTTCGGCCACATGAAGGCCGGCGAGGCGTTCCTCCAGCCGGACCTGGCGAAGACCCTGGAGCGTATCGCCGACAAGGGCCCGGACGAGTTCTACAAAGGCCATACCGCCGACCTGCTGGTGGCACAGATGCAGCAGGACAAGGGACTGATCACCCACCAGGACCTCGCCGACTACAAGGTCAGGTGGCGCGAACCGATGCGCGTCGACTGGCAGGGCAACACGCTCTATACCGCGCCGCTGCCAAGCTCCGGCGGGATCGCCCTGGCCCAGTTGCTGGGCATCAAGGAAAACCGTGCCGCCGACTTCAAGGGCGTCGAGCTGAATTCCGCGCGCTACATCCACCTGCTGGCGGAGATCGAGAAACGCGTGTTCGCCGACCGCGCCGACTACCTCGGCGATCCGGACTTCTCCAAGGTCCCGGTGGCGCGCCTGACCGATCCGGCATACCTGAAGCAGCGTGCCGCCGAGGTCAACCCGACGGCGATCTCGCCGACCGAGAAGGTCCGTCCCGGCCTGGAACCGCACCAGACCACGCACTTCTCCATCGTCGACGCCGACGGCAACGCGGTGAGCAACACCTACACCCTCAACTGGGACTTCGGCAGCGGCGTGGTGGTCAAGGGCGCCGGCTTCCTGCTCAACGACGAGATGGACGACTTCAGCGCCAAACCGGGCGTGGCCAACGCCTTCGGCGTGGTCGGCAGCGACGCCAACGCCATCGAGCCGGGCAAGCGCATGCTCTCCTCGATGAGCCCGAGCATCGTCACCCGCGACGGCAAGGTCAGCCTGGTGGTCGGCACGCCCGGCGGCTCGCGGATCTTCACCTCGATCTTCCAGGTGCTGAACAACATCTACGACTTCCACCTGCCGCTGGAGAAGGCCGTGGCCGCGCAGCGCGTGCACCACCAGTTGCTGCCCAAGGACACGATCTACTACGACGCCTACGCGCCGCTCGCCGGCAAGGTCGCCGAGGAACTGAAGGCGATGGGCTACACCCTGGAGGACCAGGGCTGGAACATGGGCGATATCCAGGCCATCCGCGTCGACGGCAAGGCCCTGGAGACCGCCTCCGATCCCCGTGGCCGCGGCGTCGGCCTGGTGGTGAAACCCTGACAGGACGGCGGGCGGCCGACGCCGCCCGCGCCTGATTGCGTGCAACGACGATAACCCTACCAACCTACCGACACGAGATATCGCCATGAAGCCATTGCTCCACGCGTTCGCCCCCGGTGTTATGGCCCTGATGCTCCTGCTGCCGCAGGCCGCCCAGGCCAAGGAAGTCGCACCGCAACAGAAACTGTCCAACGTGGTCATCCTGGCCACCGGCGGTACCATCGCCGGCGCCGGCGCCAGCGCCGCCAACAGCGCCACCTACACCGCCGCCAAGGTGCCGGTCGACCAGTTGCTGGCCAGCGTGCCGCAGCTCAAGGACATCGCCAACGTCCG
Organism: Pseudomonas sp. CP-1; assembly: GCF_021213715.1. Classification (NCBI taxonomy): domain Bacteria; kingdom Pseudomonadati; phylum Pseudomonadota; class Gammaproteobacteria; order Pseudomonadales; family Pseudomonadaceae; genus Pseudomonas; species Pseudomonas sp. CP-1. The sequence goes on along the minus strand of NZ_JAJQKY010000004.1, from coordinate 55,779 downwards.
CGGCCAACAGGTGTTCCAGATCGCCTCGGAAAGCTTCACCAACGAGAACCTGCTGGAACTGGGCAAGACCGTCGCCAAGCTGGCCGATAGCGACGACGTCGACGGCATCGTGATCACCCACGGTACCGACACCCTGGAAGAGACCGCCTACTTCCTGACCCTGGTCGAGCACACCGAGAAGCCCATCGTGGTGGTCGGCTCGATGCGCCCGGGCACCGCGATGTCCGCCGACGGCATGCTCAACCTGTACAACGCCGTGGCGGTGGCCGGCGACAAGTCGGCGCGCGGCAAGGGCGTGCTGATCACCATGAACGACGAGATCCTCTCCGGCCGCGACGCGAGCAAGATGGTCAACATCAAGACCGAAGCGTTCAAGAGCCCGTGGGGCCCGCTGGGCATGGTGGTCGAAGGCAAGAGCTACTGGTTCCGCGCACCGGTGAAGCGGCACACGGTGAACTCCGAGTTCGACATCAAGCAGATCTCCGCGCTGGCTCCGGTGGAAATCGCCTACAGCTACGGCAACGTCAGCGACACCGCCTACAAGGCCCTGGCCCAGGCCGGCGCCAAGGCGATCATCCATGCCGGCACCGGCAACGGCTCGGTGCCCGCGCGCGTGGTGCCGACCCTGCAGGAACTGCGCAAGCAGGGCGTGCAGATCATCCGCTCCTCGCACGTCAATGCCGGCGGCTTCGTCCTGCGCAACGCCGAGCAGCCGGACGACAAGAACGACTGGATCGTCGCCCACGACCTGAACCCGCAGAAGGCGCGCATCCTGGCCGCGGTCGCGATGACCAAGACCCAGGACAGCAAGGAGCTGCAACGGATCTTCTGGGAATACTGAGTGAACCCTTCCGGCGCCGCCTGCCGGCCGTGCCGGAAAACCGCCCGCTCCGCCGCCCATCGTGGCGGCGGGCTGGCCTAGCCGCGACGACTGTGATGGAATCCCCCGACCCGCCCTGCAGCGTACCTCCGTCACTGACCGTGAAGCCCCGCCTCGTCCGCCAGTTGCTGCTCCCCATTCCCCTGCTCCTGCTGATGCTCGGCTTCGGCTACGGCGGCTACCGGATCAGCGAGAGCGCCGGCATCCGTGCCCTCGCCGAGAATGGCGAACGCCAGCTGGAGCTGCATGCGCGGACGGTCGAGAGCGAGATCAGCAAGTACACCTACCTGCCCAGCCTGCTGGAGCTGGAGCGCAGCGTCAGCCACCTGCTCACCGACCCGACGCCATACCGGCGCAACCAGGTCAACGCCTACCTCGAAGGCCTCAACCGCCGCGCCGGCAGCCGCGCGGTGTACCTGCTGGACACCAACGGCCGGGTCCTGGCCACCAGCAACTGGAGCGACCCGGACAGCTACCTCGGCGAGGACCTGTCGTTCCGCGCCTACTGGCAGGACGCGATGAAGGGCAAGCCGGGCCGCTTCTACGGCATCGGCAGCACCCGCGGCGAGCCGGGCTACTACCTGGCCCACGGCCTGGTCCACGGCGGCCGGATCATCGGCGTGGCGGTGGTCAAGGTGAAGATGGACGCCCTCGAGGAGCGCTGGGAGAAGGCGCGCCTGGAAGCCTTCGTCAGCGACGAGAACGGCATCATCATCCTCTCCAGCAACCCTGCCCTGCGCCTGAAGGCGGTGCGCTCCCTGAGCGCCGACGACAAGGAGCGCCTGGCGCGCAGCATGCAGTACTACTGGTGGGCGCTGAACGAGTGGCAGCCGCTGCTGCGCGAGCCGCTGGCCGCCGGAGTGGAGAAGCTCAGTTTCCCCGCCGATGAGCAGCACCCGCGCGGCGAAGCGGTCACCTACCTGGCGCAGACCCGCGCGCTGAATGACACGCCGTGGAACCTGACCCTGCTCAGCCCGCTGGAAGACCTGCGCCGCGACGCGGTGCGCAATGGCATGCTGGCCGCCATCGGTTTCGCCCTCCTGGCCTTCCTGCTGATCGCCTGGAACGAGCGGCGCAAGGTACTCGCCACCCGCCTCGCCGCGCGCGAGGCGCTGCAACGGGCCAACGGCGAGCTGGAAGTGAAGATCGCCGAACGCACCGCCGACCTGCAGGCCAGCAACGCACGCCTGACCGCCGAGATCCACGAGCGCCAGCAGGCCGAGGACACCCTGCGCAAGGCCCAGGACGAACTGGTCCAGGCCGGCAAGCTGGCGGTGATCGGGCAGATGTCCACCAGCATCGCCCACGAACTCAACCAACCACTGGCGGCGCTGCGTACGCTGTCCGGCAACACCGTGCGCTTCCTCCAGCGCGGCAAACTGGAGACCGCCAGCACCAACCTCGCCACCATCAATGAACTGGTCGACCGCATGGGCCGCATCACCGCCAGCCTGCGTGCCTTCGCCCGGCGCAGCGACGACGCCGGCCAGGCCAGCCTGGCCAAGGCGGTGGACGCGGCGCTGCTGATCCTGCACGGGCGCCTGGAGCAGGACCCGCCGACCCTGCACCGGCATTTCGACGATGTGCGCCTGGGCATCGACCAGACCCGCCTGGAGCAGATCCTGGTCAACCTGCTGGCCAACGCCCTCGACGCCATGAGCGGGCAGGCCGACCGCCAGCTCTGGCTGGAAGGCCGGCGCGAGGAGGAGCGCTACGTCCTGCGCGTGCGCGACAACGGCCCCGGTATCCCGCCGGCGGCGCGCGTCCACCTGTTCGAACCCTTCTTCACCACCAAGCCCGGCGAACATGGCCTGGGCCTCGGCCTGACCCTCTCGGCCAGCCTGGCCACCGCCGCCGGCGGCAGCCTCAGCGTGCAGCACCCCGAAAGCGGCGGAACCGCCTTCGAGCTGAGCCTGTCCCTGGTTCCCGATTCCCCGACTGCGAGTCCCGCCCGATGAACGAGCCGCTTTCCGTCCTGATCGTCGAAGACGATCCGCATGTCTTGCTCGGCTGCCAGCAGGCGCTGGAGCTGGAGGACATCCCCTGCATCGGCGTCGGCAGCGCCGAGGAGGCGCTGCAACGGGTCGACCGCGACTTCGCCGGCATCGTCGTCAGCGACATCCGCCTGCCCGGCATCGACGGCCTGACCCTGCTGGAGCGTCTCAAGGCCCTCGACCCGAGCCTGCCGGTGGTGCTGATCACCGGTCACGGCGACATCTCCATGGCGGTACAGGCGATGCACGCCGGCGCCTACGACTTCATGGAGAAGCCCTTCTCTCCGGAACGCCTGGTCGAGGTCGCCCGCCGCGCCCTGGAGCAGCGCGGGCTGGCCCGCGAGGTCAGCGCGCTGCGTCGCCAGTTGGCCGGCCGCCAGGACCTGGCGCAACGGATCATCGGCCGCTCGCCGGCGATCCAGGCGTTGCGCGAGCTGATCGCCAACGTCGGCGACACCTCGGCCAACGTGCTGATCCTCGGCGAGACCGGCACCGGCAAGGAGCTGGTGGCGCGTTGCCTCCACGACTACAGCCGGCGCCACCAGCATGCCTTCGTCGCGCTGAACTGCGGCGGCCTGCCGGAGAACCTGTTCGACAGCGAGATATTCGGCCACGAGGCGCACGCCTTCACCGGTGCCAACAAGCGGCGGATCGGCAAGATCGAGCATGCCAACGGCGGCACGCTGTTCCTCGACGAGATCGAGAGCATGCCGGTCAACCTGCAGATCAAGCTGCTGCGGGTGTTGCAGGAACACACCCTGGAACGCCTCGGCTCGAACCAGTCGATCCCGGTGGACTGCCGGGTGATCGCGGCGACCAAGGCGGACCTCGCCGCCATGGGCAAGAGCGGCCAGTTCCGCAGCGACCTCTACTACCGGCTCAACGTGGTGAGCCTGGAACTGCCGGCACTGCGCGACCGCCGCGAGGACATCCTGCTGCTCTTCGAACACTTCCTCCAGCAATCCTCGCTCCGCTTCGACCGCCCCGCGCCGGAACTCGACCGTGCCACCGTGGCCAGCCTGATGGCCCACGACTGGCCGGGCAACGTACGCGAACTGCGCAACGTCGCCGAACGCTTCGCCCTCGGCCTGCCGGTGTTCAACAAGGGCGGCCAGGCCGTGCAGACCGGCGGCCCGCGCTTCGCCGAAGCGGTGGAGGCATTCGAGAAGGCCCTGCTCGGCGACGCCCTGGCCCGCCACCACGGCAACCTGACCCAGGCCAGCCAGGACCTGGGCATGGCCAAGACCACGCTGTTCGACAAGGTGAAGAAGTACGGCCTGCAATAGGCCGGAGCGCCCTCTTCGCCCTGCCCGCCTGGCGTGGGGCGCAGGACGCGATGCTTCATCCGGCATTTCTCACCCGCCTGCGATTCCGCTCGGCGGATAACGCCGGGGGCGTTATTCGCCCTACCCGCCTGACGCAGCGCGTCATAGGCCATTCCTCCTCCCTCGGTGCGCCCTACCCGCCGGTGTCGGGAACGCGCTATCCGGGCATTCATGAATTGAACTCAAGTGTCATTTTCCCCGGCAGCGGTTTTTCGCACGAATCGTTCCGCCAATAATGCGCTCACCTTCTTCCAGCGCGCCGCGCCACGGCCGGCCTCACGAGCGAGATCGCCATCATGCTGTTCAGCCCCTATGCCCTTGGCCACCTGACCCTCCCCAATAGCATCGTCATGCCGCCGATGACCCGTTCCCGCGCCGCCAGTGGTGAAGTCGCCACCGCGCTGATGGCCGAGTACTACAGCCAGCGCGCCGGCGCCGGCCTGATCGTTTCCGAAGGCACCCAGATCAGCCGGCAGGGCCAGGGCTACGCCTGGACACCGGGCATCCACAGCGCCGAGCAGGTCGCCGGCTGGCGCCAGGTCACCGACGCGGTGCACGCCGCCGGCGGGCGCATCTTCGCCCAGCTCTGGCACGTCGGCAGGGTCTCGCACACCTCGCTGCAACCGGGCAACGCCGCCCCGGTGTCCTCCTCGGCGCTGGTGGCCGAAGGCGTGAAAGTCTTCGTCGATCCCCAAGGCCGCGGAGCGCAGGCCGGCGGCGGCGAGATGGTCCAGCACTCGGCGCCGCGCGCGCTGGCCGTGGAGGAAATCCGGGAGATCGTCGCCGACTATGCCCAGGCCGCACGCAACGCCCTCGACGCCGGCTTCGACGGGGTCGAGCTGCACGGCGCCAACGGCTACCTGATCAACCAGTTCATCGACTCCCAGGCCAATGCGCGCAACGACCAATACGGCGGCTCGCTGGAGAACCGCCTGCGCTTCCTCCGCGAAGTCGCCGAGGCGGTCACCGCGGTGGTCGGCAGGGAGCGCATCGGCGTGCGCCTGGCGCCGCTGACCACCCTGCAGGGCGCGGTCGACGACACCCCGCAAGCCACCTACCTGGCCGCGGCGCGGCTACTGGACGAGATCGGCGTAGCCTACATCCACATCGCCGAGGCCGACTGGGAAGACGCCCCGGCCATGCCGGCGGCGTTCAAGGAAGCGTTGCGCATCGTCTACCGTGGCAGCCTGATCTACTCCGGCATGTACACCAAGGCGCGCGCCGAGGAAGCCCTGGCCAGGGGCTGGGCCGACCTGGTCGGCTTCGGCCGGCCGTTCATCGCCAACCCTGACCTGCCCTACCGCCTGGAGCACGACCTGGCGCTGGCCGACGGCGACCGCTCGACCTACTTCGGTGGCGGCGCCGCCGGCTACACCGACTACCCGAGCCTGCCGCAGGCGGCCGGTTGAACCCCCTAGCCGACCGGACCGCGAGCGCGCGGCCGGTTGGCGAAACATGCCGCCACAACCTCGCCTTTGGTCGACTAGAACCCACGGCTGGCGGGACCTAGACTCAATTCGCCAGATATTCATTATTAATAGGCCTGATTTCCTGGACAGGGGGGACCACCGATAGCATCGAGGAACATTTCGAGGAATCCGCCATGAGCAAGTCCCTGATCGTCTCCCTGGCCGCCAGCCTGGTCGTCCTGGCCGGTTGCGCCAACCCGCCGCGCAGCGTCGAGCGCCCCTACAGCGACGCCGAAATCAAGTCCTACGCCCTCGACAGCCTGGAACGCAGCGACCTCTCGCCGAAGCGCCTCGACCAGTACCGCAGCGTGCTCGGCACGCCGCACCGGCAGACCCTCTAGCGCCTTCAGACGGGGCGCCGCCAGACGCTCGCCAGCCAGGGCTGCTGCTCGCGCGGCAGGCCCGGCGGCCGGTAGTAGTGCTCCAGCTCGACGAAACCGGCTTCCTCCAGCAGGCGTTTCCAGGCCGGGTAATCGTGGTAGGCACCGTAGCGTTGGCCATTCCAGCCCTCGCGGTTGTCGCCGCGCGGGTTGGAGCTGAACAGCACGCCGCCCGGCCGCAGCGCTTCGAAGAGTTCGCCGAGCACCCGCGGCAAGGCGCTGCCGGGCACATGGAACAGGCTGGCGTTGGCGAAGATGCCGTCGAAGTGCCCAGCCGGCAGTCGCAGCGCCAGGAAATTCTGTTGCCATACCTCGCAACCGCTGTCGGCCCTGGCCATCTCGACGAAGCGCGGCGTGCCTTCGAGTCCCACCGGCTGGTGGCCGAGGCGGCGGAAGGTGGCCAGGTCGCGCCCGGGACCGCAGCCGAAATCGAGGATCCGGTACGGCGGCGGCCCGTCGATATGGCGCAGCAGCGCCTCGACGTTCTGGCTCACGTCATGGCCGCGGGTGCCCTCGCGGAAGCCTTCGGCGTTGCGCTGGTAGTCGGCCAGGGTGGTGGCGGTGATCGCGTCGAAATCCTCGGTGCTCATGTCTGCTCGCAGTGGCGGGGTTCCGCCCAGTCTAGCGCCGGCAGGGGTTTCGCCTAAGGTTTTGTAATAGTTTCCCGCTGTGGCGAGGGCCCGCGACACAGTAGGATCGACTTCCCTTTGACTCTCAATGGCCATCATGACCACCCTTTCGGAGCCCCCCAGTCGTCCTTCCGGACAACCCTCCCCGCTTCGCCTTCGCCACCTGCGTCCGCCCCTCGACGCCGAATCCCTCGCCTCGTCCCCCGCCGTCACCGCCGGCTGCCGCAGCCGCGCCGTGCAGCGTCGCGCCAGCGCGACGGCCAGCCGGACCGGGAGGTAAGCGCACATGGAATGGATAGCTGACCCGACTGCCTGGCTCGGCCTGGCGACCCTGATCGTGCTGGAGATCGTCCTCGGCATCGACAACCTGGTGTTCATCGCGATCCTCGCCGACAAGCTGCCGCCGCACCTGCGCGACCGCGCCCGGGTCCTCGGCCTGTCGCTGGCGCTGCTGATGCGCCTGGGCCTGCTGGCGAGCATCTCGTGGATGGTGACCCTCACCGAGCCGCTGTTCGAGGTATTCGGCAAGAGCTTCTCCGGCCGCGACCTGATCATGCTGTTCGGTGGCGTGTTCCTGCTGTTCAAGGCCACCATGGAGCTGCACGAACGCCTCGAAGGCCATGTCGCCCAGCACGCCGGCAACAAGACCTACGCGCTGTTCTGGCCGATCGTCGCGCAGATCGTGGTGCTCGACGCGGTGTTCTCGCTCGACGCGGTGATCACCGCGGTGGGCATGGTCGAGCACCTGGAAGTGATGATGATCGCGGTGATCGTCTCCATCGGCCTGATGATCGTCGCCAGCAAGCCGCTGACCCGCTTCGTCAATCGTCACCCGACGGTGATCATGCTGTGCCTGGGCTTCCTGATGATGATCGGCTTCAGCCTGACCGCCGAGGGCCTGGGCTTCCATATCCCGAAAGGCTACCTGTACGCGGCCATCGGCTTCTCGATCCTCATCGAGGTGTTCAACCAGGTCGCCCGCAAGCGCCGCAAGAAGAGCCTGCAGGGCCACCGCCCGCTGCGCGCACGTACCGCCCATGCGGTGCTGCGCCTGCTCGGCGGCCAGCGCCTGGAGGCCGACGAGGTCGGCGAGGAAGTCGCCGACCTGTTCGAGGAGGGCGACGACCAGGTGGTCTTCGACCGCCGCGAGCGGGTGATGATCAGCGGCGTGCTGCAATTGGCCGAGAAGCCCATCCGCAGCCTGATGACGGTACGCGCCGAGGTCGACTGCATCGACCTCGACAGCGGCCGCGAGGCGATCCGCGCGGCGCTGCTCGAATCGTCCTACTCGCGCCTGCCGCTGGTGCGCGACGGGCGCGTCGAGGAGCCGCTGGGCTACGTGCACAAGAAGGAACTGCTCAAGGAGCTGCTCGCCGGCGCCCAGCCGGACCTGGAAAGCCTGGCCCGCCAGCCGCTCAACCTGTTGCAGGACTGTTCGATCCTCAATGCCCTGGAGCAGATGCGCGAGGCCTCGACCCACGTGGCCTTCGTGGTCAACGAGTTCGGCGAATTCATCGGCCTGCTGACCCTGACCGACATTCTCGAATCCATCGCCGGCGAGCTGCCCGACGCCAGCGAGATCGACGGTCCGGACGTGGTCGAGGAGAACGACGGCTACCTGGTCAGCGGTGCCATGAACCTCAGCCAGGTGCGTCGACGCGTGGGGTTCGACGCGCGCGCCACGGAGGACTACCAGACCCTCGCCGGGCTGGTGATGAGCCTGCTCGACCGCCTGCCGGTGATCGGCGACCGCCTGCAGTGGCAGGACTGGGAACTGCGGGTGGTGGAAGTGGAAGAACGCCGGGTGACCCGGGTCCTGCTGCGCAGGGGCTGAGCGAAGCGGCGGCCGCCGATCCGGCCGCCGCCCTCCCCGGCGCAGCGGCAGACCGCTACAGGCGGCGCTGCCAGGCCTGCGCCTGCTCGTCCTTGACCACCTCGACGAAAGCTTCCGGCAACAGGGTGCGGAACGGTCCTTCGTCGGCCTCGGCCAGCTCGACCATCCGCGCGATCATTTCCTCCGGATCGTACTGCTCGAAGGGAAAGCGCACGCCGCTGTGGTCGGTGAAGTGACGCTGCGGGTCGTACCAGCGTTTCCAGGTTTCCATCATGCGATCGTTGAAACCGGTCTGGTACGGGCCGGGATTGATGGTGCCGACCTGGATGCCGAACGGCTTCAGCTCGGCATGCAGGGCCTCGGCGAAGGCCTCCAGGGCATGCTTGGAGGCGCAGTAGGGGCCGGTATAGGGACCGGTGATCAGGCCGGCGATGGACGACACGAAGAGCACCTTGCCGCCACGCTTCTGCTCGACCATGCGCCGGACGAAACCCTGGGTCAGTTCCAGGTTGGCGAACACGTTGGTCTCGAACAGCGCGCGCACCAGTTCCAGCGGGATCTCCGCGCTGGCCCCGGCCTCGGCGCTGCCGGCGTTGTTCAGCAGCACGTCGATATCCCATTCCCAGGCGCGTTCGCGATCGGCGGCGACGGTGATGTCGAGGGTTTCCACCCGCAGCGGGACGCCACGCCGCCCGGCCTCTTCGCGCAGGTCGGCGGCCTGCCCGGCGCCGCGCACGCCGGCGATCGTCCGATGGCCGCGGGCGGCCAGGCGCAACGCCACTTCCCGACCGAAGCCGCTGCCGGCCCCGGTCACCAGGATTCGCTTCTGTTTCATCTCGATTACCTCTGGATTGTTGCCATGGCCACGGCGGCCTCGGCGATGGATTGGTCCTGGGCCGCGCTGGCGCCGGAGACGCCGACGCCACCCAGGCAGGAACCGCCGGCATCGCCCAGCGGCATGCCGCCGGCGAAGCAGGCCAGCCCGCCGTTGCTCTGCTCGATGCTCCACAACGGCTGGCCCGGCCCGGCGAGTCGGCCCAGCTCGCCGCTGGGCAGGCGGAACAGCGCGGCGCTGCGCGCCTTGCGCTGGGCCAGGTCGATGGCACCGGGAACGCTGTCGTCCATCCGTACGAACGCCAGCAGGTTGGCATGGGCGTCGACCACCGCGACGCAGACCGCCAGGCGCTGCCGCTGCGCTTCGGCAATGGCCGCCGCGATGCAGCGTTGGGCATGTTGCAGAGACAGGTGGGTAGACATGGCCGGCGTCCTCATCGAGTGCTTGCGGGCCAGTCTAGAAAGGTCGAAGCTTTAACAGAACCGGCCTTCTCCTACGTAGACTTTCAAGTTTTTCTAACAATGAATCGACGCGATCCCCTCGCCGGCCTGCATGTCTTCAGGCAGGTCGCCGACACCGGCAGCTTCACCCGCGCCGCCGCCCTGCTCGGGGTGACGCCGGCGGCGGTGAGCCAGGCGATCAACCAACTGGAAGCCGAGCTGCGTCTCAAGCTGTTCCACCGCACCACCCGCGGGGTCAGCCTGAGCGAGGCCGGGCAGCGCTACCACGAACAGACCGAACAGCCCTACCGCGACCTGGTGCGCGCCCGCGAAGCGCTCGGCGAAAGCCTCGCGGAACCCTCCGGGCAGCTGCGCATCAGCGCCCTGCACCTGGCGAAGAACCTGGTGATCGCACCGATGCTCAACGAGTTCGTCCGACGCTACCCGAAGGTGCAACTGGAGATTCGCTACGAGGACCAGTTGGTGGATATCGTCAGGGAACGGCTGGATGCCGGCATCCGCCTGGCCGACGCCCTGCAGCCGGGCATGGTCGGGGTGCAACTGACAGCGCCGCTCGCGTGCCTGCTGGTGGCCACTCCGGCCTACCTCGCCGAGCACGGTACGCCGGCCAGCGTCGCCGACCTCGATGGGCATGCCGCCGTGCGCTTCCGTTTCCCGCGCAGCGGCCGCCTGCACAAGTGGCGCTTGCGGGAAGACGGGCGGGAACTGGAAGTGGACCTGCCGGCACGCTTCGTCAGCACCGACACCGAGACGATCATCGAGGCGGCCCGCGCCGGCGCCGGGATCGCCCAGGCATTCATCCGCGAGCGGGTCGCCGCGGACCTCGCCGCCGGGCGCCTGGTGGAAGTGCTGCCTGGCAGTTGCCTGCCGCTGCCGCCGATGTGGCTGTATTACCTGAACCGCCGCCACGTACCGGCCAAGCTGCGCGCCTTCATCGAACTGCTACGCGAGTGGCGGCAGCCGGCCTGAACCTCAGCGGCCCTTGCCGGCCGGCCCCGGCCGGCTCAGCAGGAGGTCGTCCGGCCCGTCGATCTCGATGAAGCGTCCGCTTTCCAGCGCCTCCTCCAGCGGCGTGCCGGCGAGCACGTCGGCCTTGCGCAGGGCGCTGGAGAAACGCAGGTCGGCGCTGGCCTCGACCTTCGCCAACGGCACCTGGTAGGTCTTGAACGCACCGTAGCGGAAGCCTTCGCTGGGCATCATCCCTTCCTGCCCCAGCAGGTAGGCGGACACTCCCAGTTCGCCGCTGTCGGCGTCGATCATCGCCACCACCTTCCAGAACTCCAGCGGCACCTGCACGCCCTGGTAGAGCGGATCGTCGTCGCGGAACACCGGGCCGGTGAACACCGAGATGCGGAAGCCCTCGCTCCTGGCGTTCTGCAGCACGTAGTCCTCCAGCGACAGCCAGCTGCGCTGGTTGAGCTGCGCCACCTGGGGCACCGCGTTGGTATAGACGAAGGTGTCGTCCTCGGCCTGCCGGGCGATGGCATCGCTGTCGCCCCAGCCGGGATCCTCGCGACGCACCATGTGGCCCTTGTCGAACGAAGCCGGGCCGTAGAAGTCCTTGTGTCCGACCTGCGCGGCCGCCTCGATGCGCGGGTCGAAGCCCCAGGAATCCTTGCGCTTGAGCGAACGCTTGAGCGCACCGTCGATATTCACCGCGGTGAGGATCGGCAAGCGCCGGCTGGCGCTCATCACCACCGAGAAATGCAGGTAGTCCAGGCGCGTGCCCTTGCCCACCGGCAGCACCTGGTGGCTCTTGCCCGGCTTGGGCAAGGTCGCCTTCGGCCCGAGGAAGGCCTCGTCGAAACCCTTGCGCTCGGCCAGGTCGGCGACGCTGCGCTGCTTTTCCTGGAAGCGCGGCGCGCCGCGCTTCAGCTCCGCCCCGGCCACCGGCACCCAGGCGCGACGCGCCAGCAGGCTGCGGATCACGCTGGCCTTCACCGCATAGTTGGTCTTGCGGAACTGGCCGCCGAAGTGCAGGCCGACCACCTCGCCGCCGTCGATCGAAAGCACCGCCGAGCCGGAATTGCCGCCCAGGGTCGAGCAGTCGTGAGTCAGGTACCAGGCGTCATGGGGCAATCCCACGACTTCGCCGGGAGCAAAACGCTTGACGTCGTAGATGTTGCCGAAGATATCTTCCATCGCCCCGGCGTCGTTGCGGCTGTCGCGCGCCGGATAGCCGACCACCGCCACCGCCTGGCGCGGCTCGGCATCCTGGCGCGCGAGGACCAGCGGCGGCGGCAGCAGGTCGCCCTTCACTACCTGGAGGATCGCCATGTCCGGCGCCTCGGAGACGTCCGGGGCGATCCACAGGACCCGCGCGATCACATGCTCGTCGCTTTCCGGCTGGCGGTATTCCTCGCGGAAGTCCACGCGTGTGCGCACCTGCTTGCCAGCCTGGTTGAGACGGAAGCGGAACAGGCTGCCCTGGCGTTCGGCGAACAGGCTGGCGACATGCCGGTTGGTGACGATCAGGTCGTCGTCGATGCGCCAGCCGGTACCGCACCAGTCCATGCTGTCGTGGTCGATCAATTCCAGCCGACCGACCGAGCGGATCGGCGTGGCCAGCGCGGCGCGATGCTTCTTCAGGCGCTGCTCCAGGCCGGCCAGCGGCGCTTCGTCGAAGATACCGTTCTTCACCAGCAGCACCGGCCGGCTCTTGAGCAGGACGATCGCCTCGCTGAAGCGCCGCGAGTCGAAGAACGAGGCGTCGGATTCCGGCGACACGCTCTTGCCCAGGTGGTCGGCGATCTGCTCGCGGCTGGCGTTGTACGCCGGCACGTTGCTCCACTCACCGCGGGCGGCGAGGTGGGCGAGTTCCTCGCGGGTGCCCTTTTCCTTCAGTACCGAGCAGACCCGCAGTTCTTCCGGCGTGGCCCGCCGGGGGTTGCGCTTGCGCATGGCCATGTCCCTCGCTGGGCGGATATCCCTGGCAGGAGTCTAGCCGAGGGACATGACAGGGCCATGTCCTGCTGGCGGAGCGCCGCTCAACCGGCGAACAGCCGGTAGGCCGGGTTGTGGGTTTCCTCCCAGTACGGATAGCCGATGGCTTGCAACGCCGCCTCCAGCTCGCCGCGCTCCTCGTCCGGCACCTGCAATCCGGCCAGCACCCGACCGTCGGCGGCGCCGTGGTTGCGGTAGTGGAACAGGCTGATGTTCCAGCGCGAGCCGAGCTTGTCGAGAAAGTTCAGCAAGGCCCCGGGGCGTTCGGGAAACTCGAAGCGGAACAGCCGCTCGCGGCGCACCTCGGTACCGTGGCCGCCGACCATGTGGCGGATGTGCAGCTTGGCCATCTCGTTGTCGGTCAGGTCGAGTACCGGGAAGCCCTGCTCGCGCAGGCCGGCGAGCAGGTCGGCGCGACTGTCGGTGAGCGGATGGGTCTGCACGCCGACGAACAGGTGGGCCTGGCGGTCGCTGTGGTAGCGGTAGTTGAACTCGGTGATCTGGCGCCGGCCCAGCGCCGCGCAGAAGGCCTTGAAGCTGCCCGGCCGCTCGGCCACGGTGACGGCGATGATCGCTTCGCGCTGTTCGCCCAGTTCGGCGCGCTCGGCAACGTGGCGCAGGCGGTCGAAGTTGATGTTGGCACCGGAGTCGATGGCCACCAGGGTCTGCCCCTCGGTGCGTTCGCGGGCCACGTACTTCTTGATTCCCGCTACGGCCAGGGCGCCGGCCGGCTCGGTGATCGAACGGGTGTCGTCGTAGATGTCCTTGATCGCCGCGCAGATTTCGTCGCTGCCGACGGTGATCACCTCGTCGACGTGGTCCTTGCAGACCTCGAAGTTGCAAGCGCCGATCTGCGCCACCGCCACCCCGTCGGCAAACAGCCCGACCTGGCCCAGCACCACCCGCTCGCCGGCGGCCAGCGCTGCCTGCAGGCAGTTGGAATCCTCCGGCTCGACGCCGATCACGCGGATATCCGGACGCAGGTGCTTGACGTAGGCGGCGATCCCGGCGATCAGGCTGCCGCCGCCGACCGGCACGAAGATCGCGTCGAGGCGGCCGCTGTGCTGGCGGAGGATCTCCATCGCCACCGTGCCCTGTCCGGCGATCACGTCCGGATCGTCGTAGGGTGGGACGAAGGTCATGCCTTCGCGCTCGGCCAGTTGCAGGGCATGGGCCAGCGCATCGGGGAAGGCGTCGCCGTGCAGCAACGCCTCGCCGCCGCGCGCCAGCACGCCCTTGACCTTGAGTTCGGGAGTGGTGCGCGGCATCACGATCACCGCCCGCACGCCCAGGCGCTGCGCCGCCAGGGCCAGGCCCTGGGCATGGTTGCCGGCGGAGGCGGTGATCACCCCGCGGGCCTTCTGCTCGTCGCTCAGGCGCGCGACACGGGTATAGGCGCCGCGGATCTTGAAAGAGAACACCGGCTGCATGTCCTCGCGCTTGAGCAGCACCCGGTTGCCCAGGCGCTGGGACAACTGCGGCGCGACCTGCAAGGGGGTTTCCACGGCGACGTCGTACACCGGCGCGGCCAGGATGCTTTCCACGTAGCCGGCCAGCAGGGGTTTGCTTGCGCTGAGGGTCGAGGCGCTCATCGGCTGGCCTCCGCGCTCGCCGCCACCGAGGCCAGCAGGTCGGTGCCGTAGGAGTTGTCCACCGCGCAGCGCCACCGGCCATCGGCCTCCTGGCGGAACACGTAGGTGGCCCGACGTTGCAGGCGTCCGGCCTTCGACTCGATCACCGCCTCGGCCATGACCAGCGCCGTATCTCCCGCCTCGATCACCCGCAGGTCGTGCTGGCGCACTCGCAGGCTGTGCTCGAAGTGCCGGGCGATGGCGTCGAACGCCTGGCGGATCTGCGCCTTGCCGCAGGCGTTGAGGCCCGGCTTGACCACCAGGGTGGCGTCGTCGCAATAGAAATCCATCAGGGCATCGAACTGCCCGGCATTGATCAGGGCGTCGGCCCGGCCAACGAGGTTCTGGAGGGTCTGGTGCTGCATGCTGTTCTCCCGGTTCGGTGGTTTTGGCCCAGGAGACAGAACGAAGAACCCGCCTCGAGGGCGGGTTCGGAGTGGACGCTGGCTAACCCGCCATAGCTGGAATGGCGGTAATAATGCTGCGGCGGGTAAGCAGGGTCGCGAAGGTCATGGGTATCGAAACTACGGCGCCGCCCCGTTGGCTGTCAAGCGGTCCGGCCGCGCTGGCAGGAAAAAGCCCCTGCCGCGATGGCAGGGGCTTGCCGTTTTGGCCGAGCGCCGCCGGAGGTCAGCGGGTCAGCAGCACCTTCTGCGGCTGCGAGCCACTTACGGTGACCAGCTTGGTGACGGTGCCGCCCTCGGTGATGGTCTTGCCATCGCTCTGGGCGCTCCAGGTCAATTCGCTGGAAATGTAGTAGGTGCCGTTGGGGATGTGGTCGAAGTCGAAGCGACCGTTCTGGTCGGTGGTCGCCTCGCGCACATAGGTGGCGCGTCGCGGGTCGAGCACCGGCGGTTGCACGTCGGGATCGCGCTTGGCGGCATCGAGGTTGCCGAACTTCGCGTAGTAGGCCTTCATGTAGCTGGTCGCCGGCTCCAGGGTGACCTTGGTGTTGGTCCCCTTCTGGATCGCACCCGACGCGCTGGTCAGGTACAGGTCGCCGTTGATCACGCCCTCGCCCACCTGCTGGGTCGCCGCGTATTCATGCTCCGGGAAATCCGGCAGGTCGTTGGGGTTGGAGGCGCAGGCCGCCAGGGCCACGGTCATGGCCAGGAGGCCGAGGTTCTTCTTGATCGAAAGCATGGGCAATTCCTTTTTTCAAGCGAAGGTAACGAGTCCGTTGTGCGGCACCGACCGCGTGCTCAGGAGCGGCGCCCGAGCAGGAAGCCGGCGAGCAGGCCCACCGCGGTGGTGATGGCCACGGTCTGCCAGGGATTGGCGCCGATATAGCTTTCCGTCGCATCCACCGCGTGGCGGCTGCGTTCGGCCACGGCGCTACCGCCCTTGCCGAGGGCATCGTTGGCCTTCTCCAGCAGCGCGCCGATCCGCGCACGGGCGCTGTCGGCCTTGTCGCCGGCGAAGGCGGCGCTGTCGGCGAGCATGCTGTTGGCTTCGGAGAGCAGTTCCTGCAGCTCGCTGTAGCTCTGGTGCTGGATCTGCTCGAGGTTGTCTTTCACTGCGTTTTTGCGTGCCATCGAAGAGGCTCCCTGAAAAATGACTTGCAAAGGAGTTGATAGGCGCCGCAGTGAAAAAGTTCAGAGGAAATCGCCGGGAAGAACCGGCGCCCAGGCAGTGGGCGCCGGCTTCCATGGCCTGCCTGCCGTCAGAACGCGTAGATCACCGAAAGAATCGCCGTGCGACCGTCGCCATACTCGATGGCCGAGGAGCGCGACTGGTTGCCGTACACCTGGCGCACCCGCTCGACGTAGGCCTTGTCGAACAGGTTGTCGAGGTTGAGTTGCAGTTTCAGGTCGCGCGTCGCCTGGTAGCCGAGCATCATGTTGTGCACCCAGTAGGCATCCAGCTTGCCGTTGTCCACCGAGGTGACGTTGCGCTGGCTGACGTAGCGTGCGCCATAGCCCAGGGTCACGCCCTCGGGCAGTTCGTAGGTGCTCCAGAGGCTCAACGAGCGCGGCGGGGTATTGCCCAGTGCCTGTCCCTCGCGCTGCGGGTTGCTGGATTTCAGGGTTTCGCTGTCGAGGTAGGTGTAGGTGGCGAAGAGGTCCCAGTGCTCGTTCAGCTTGCCGCTGGCGCTCAGCTCCAGGCCACGCACGCGCTGTTCGCCGGCAAGCACGTAGCTGCCGTCGGCCAGGCGTTCGCGGGCGTCTTCCTTCTTCACCTGGAACAGCGCCGCGTCCAGCTCCAGGCGCCGTCCGAGGAACTCCCACTTGGTGCCCAGCTCGTAGGTGCTGTTCTTCTCCGGCGCCAGGCCTCCGGTCGCCTCGGTCACGCCCGAGCCGGTGGTGACCAGGTGTTCCGCCGAGGGGTTGAAGGAGGTGCCGTAGGAGACGTACACCCGCCCGTTCTCCAGCGGCTTGAATACCAGCCCCGCCCGTGTGCTCAGCTTGCCGTCGGAACTGTCGGCGCGCACCGTCGGCTTGCCTGAGGGCGTGCTCCGCGAGGTGCCGTCGATCCAGTCGTAGCGCAGGCCCAGGCTGAGATCCCAGCGCTCGTCCAGGGCGATGGTGTCGAAGGCGTACAGCGCCTTGACCTCCAGTTCGGTCCGGTTGCGCGCGCTGTCGCGCTTGTCGGTGGGGCCGTTCCAGTAGCCCGGCGGGTTGTGCAGGTCGAAGCCGTTGGCCGGGTAGAACTTGCCCAGGTTGTAGGAGTAGGTGGTGCGGTCGTAGGTCTCGCGGGACAGCTCGAAGCCGCCGATCAGCGTATGCGCCAGGCCGAAGGTATCGAAGCGGCCGGTGAGGTTGGTCTGGTTGATCCACATCCGCGTCTTCGAATCGCGCCCGTAGGCTTGCGGTCCCGCCGGCAGGTAGCGCCCCGGCGGCAGGCCCTTCTGGTTGACGTGGGAGGCGGAGATCACCGTGTCCCGATGCAGGTGGGAATAGCGGATGAGGTTCTGCAACTGGAAGTCGTCGCTGAAATCGTGTTCGAGCTTGAGGGTGGCGACGTCGTTGTCGATCCGCTCCTCGTCCAGGTTGCGCCAGCCGAAATAATCGTGGCGGCTGACGCCGTCCAGCTTGCGCCCGTTCAGCGCCGGCACGCCATAGTCGGGAAGGTTGTCGTCGCGTTGGTGGAAGTAGCTCAGGGTCAGGCGGGTCGGGGTGTCCAGGCCGAAGGTCAGGGATGGCGCGATGCCCCAGCGCTGCTTGTCGATCTGTTCGCGCCCGGCGACATCGTTGTGGTGGGCCATGAGGTTGAGGCGGAAGGCGGTCGACTCGCCGAGCCCTTCCAGCGGCTGGTTGGTGTCCAGGGTCAGGCGCCGGTAGCGGTCCGTGCCCAGCCCGGCGCCCAGGTGGGTGAAGGCTTCGGCCTTGGGCTGCTTGCTGACCATGTTGATGCTGCCGCCGCTGGTGCCGGCGCCGCCGAACACCGAGTTCGGTCCCTTGATCACTTCCACCGCCTCCAGGTTGAACAGGTCGCTGCGGCTGGTCTGGGCGCTGTCGCGCAGCCCGTCCACCTGCATGTTGGCGTTGGCGCTGAAGCCGCGGATGTTGATGCTGTCGCCGGAACCGCCGCCGCCTTCGCCGGCGTTGAAGGTGATGCCGGAGACGTTGGACAGCACCTGGCGCAGGCTCAGGGCGTTCTGCTCCTGGATCACCTTTTGCGGCACCACCGTGACGGTCTGCGGGGTATCCAGCAGCGGCACGGCGTACTTGGCCGAGGCCGAGCGTTCGACCCTGGACGACGCCTGCTCGCCGGTGACCGTGTCGGCTCCCAGTTCCAGGGGATCGTCCTTGCGCGCCGCGTCCTCGGCCAGGGCCGGCGAGGAGCAGGCGGCCATCAGCAGCATCAGCGGCGCCAGCGGGCGTTTGGTGGGCAAGGGGGACGGCTCGTTGCGACGATCCATGAAGTACTCCATCTTGGTTATTGAGAATCATTGGCATTTGATTGATGGAGGGTTTTTTCCACAAGCCGGACAGCTCCGAAAAAGCTCCCGGAAAAATCTGATAACCAACGGCAGAGTCCCGGAACAGAGGGCTCGCCGCGCGGCCCTTCTGCCAGGCGGCGACCGCATCCCTGCCATCGCGCAGACAAAAAAAAGCCCCGCCAATCGACCGGCGGGGCTTTCCCTAAAGCGTGTCGCCTCAGAACAGCGAAGCGACCAGATGGGTGGCGGGCGCCACCTGGAAGTCGATGGACATCATCACGCTCAGCGCGGTGATGGCGACGATGGAGAAGGCGAACAGCTTGCGCGCCCAGACCCGGTCGTCGGCAGTCCAGTAGCCGGTCAGGGCGATGGCCAGCCACCACAGGCTCACCGCCACCGCCACCAACAGGTAGCCGTAGCCGGCGTAGCCGCCCAGGCACAAGGCGAGGGTCGCCGCCATGAAAGCGAGGATGTAGAGCACGATGTGGATCTTGGTCACCGCGATGCCGCGCGCCACCGGCAGCACCGGGATGCCGGCCGCCTCGTAGTCCTTCAGGCGGAAGATGGCGATGGCATAGGAGTGCGGCATCTGCCACAGGCAGAAGATCGCCAGCAGCGAGGCAGCTCCGGCGTCGAACTGGCCGCTCACCGCGCAGTAGCCGACCACCGGCGGCATCGCCCCGGAGAGGCTGCCGACCAGCGTGCCGTACTGCGAACGACGCTTGAACCACAGGCTGTACAGGCCGACGTAGACGAAGTAGCCGAAGCCGGCCAGCGCGGTGGTCAGCGGGTTGGTCCGCCACCACAGCAGGCCGAAGCCGGCGACCCCGAGGACCAGGCCGTGGGCCAGGGCAGCCTTCAGCGAGATCTGCCCGGTCACGGTGACCCGCCCGCGGGTCCGCTCCATGTGCCGGTCGATGTCGCGGTCGATGCAGTTGTTCAGCACGCACCCACTGGCGACCACCAGCGACAGGCCGATGACCGTGGCCAGCAACAGCATCGGCTCGACGCTGCCGCGGGCGGCGAGGAAGTATCCCCCCGCCACCGCGATCAGGTTGCCGAAGATGATTCCCGGCTTGGCCACCAGGAGATAGCGTTTCAGCTTCACGTCATGGCCCTCAGGGCATCGGCATCATCAGCATGTCGGCGCTGAAGATGATCCACAGCGAGAGACCGACCACCAGCAGGATGACGATCACCGTGAAGATGAACGCCATCACGTTCCAGCGCCCTTCCGACGACATGTTCATGTGCAGGAAGCAGATCAGGTGCACCACCACCTGCACCAGGCCGAGGACGACCATGGTGAGGATGGTCGCGTGGCGCGAGAAGCCGCCGTCCATGACCATGTAGAACGGGATCGCGGTGAGGATCACCGAGAGCACGAAGCCGATCGCGTAGGAACCCAGGCTGCCGTGGCCGGCGCCGTGGTTGTCGTGTGCAGCGCTGCTCATTACAGGGCCCCCATCAGGTAGACGACGGTGAAGACGCAGATCCAGACGATGTCGAGGAAGTGCCAGAACAGGCTCAGGCACATCATCCGGGTGTTGTTCTGCGCGGTGAGGCCGCGGGTCCAGATCTGCGCCATCAGCACCAGCATCCACAGCAGACCGGCGCTGACGTGCAGGCCGTGCATGCCGACCAGGGTGAAGAAGGACGACAGGAAGGCGCTGCGGCTCGGGCCGAAACCTTCGGCGATCAGGTGGTGGAACTCGTTGATCTCCATCCCGATGAACGCGGCGCCGAGCAGGAAGGTGACCCCGAGCCAGGCGATCGCCTGGCCCTTGGCGCCCTTGTGCGCAGAGAGCATGGCCAGGCCGTAGGTGCAGCTGGAAACCAGCAGGATGGCGGTTTCCA
This sequence comes from Pseudomonas sp. CP-1, assembly GCF_021213715.1. Taxonomy (NCBI): domain Bacteria; kingdom Pseudomonadati; phylum Pseudomonadota; class Gammaproteobacteria; order Pseudomonadales; family Pseudomonadaceae; genus Pseudomonas; species Pseudomonas sp. CP-1. Next base: position 35,658 of record NZ_JAJQKY010000004.1, on the reverse strand, counting down.
CCAGCACGTAGGGCAGCTCGAAGATGTCCTTGCCGCTGGGGCCGCCGGCGGTGTGGTGAACCAGCACCGCGTAGGTGGCGAAGACGCTGGCGAACAGCACGCAGTCGGTCATCAGGTAGAGCCAGAAACCGAATACGGTGTTGCCGCCGCTATCGTGTGCATGATCGTGGTCGTGGCCCACTTCGTGGGCGTCGGCCAGATGCTTGTTCAATACTGCCGTCGACATGGTTCAGACCTGCTTGGCGAGTTGCTGGAAACGGGCGCTTTCGATCTTCTCGATCTCTTCGGGCTGGACGTAGTAGTCGACGTCCTGGTTGTAGCTGCGCACGATGAAGGAGCCGATCATGCCGACGAAGCCGACCGCCATGAGCCACCAGATATGCCAGATGGCGGCGAAGCCGAAGACGAAGGCGAACACGGCGATGGAGAAGCCCGCGGCGGTGTTCTTCGGCATGTGGATCGGCTGGTAGGCCGGCAGCTTGCGGTAGGCGGTGCCGGCCTTCTTCATGTCGTGGAAGGCATCCACGTCCTGTACCTTCGGCAGCTCGGCGAAGTTGTAGAACGGCGGCGGCGAGGAAGTGGCCCATTCCAGGGTGCGGCCTTCCCACGGGTCGCCATTGACGTCGGCCAGTTGCTTGCGGTTGCGGACCGAGACGAACAGCTGGATCAGTTGGCAGGCGATGCCGCAGAAGATCAGCACGGCGCCGAAGAACGCGACCACTAGGTAGGGCTTCCACAGCGGGTTGTCGTAGTGGTTCAGGCGACGGGTCATGCCCATGAAGCCGAGGATGTAGAGCGGCATGAAGGCCATGTAGAAGCCCACCAGCCAGCACCAGAAGGAGCGCTTGCCCCACTTCTCGTCGAGGGTGAAGCCGAACGCTTTCGGGAACCAGAAGGCGAAGCCGGCCAGGTAGCCGAACACCGCGCCGCCGATGATGGTGTTGTGGAAGTGGGCGATCAGGAACAGGCTGTTGTGCAGCAGGAAGTCCGCGCCCGGGATGGCCAGCAGGACGCCGGTCATGCCGCCGATGGTGAAGGTCACCATGAAGCCCAGGGTCCACAGGATCGGCGTGCTGAAGCGCAGGCGGCCCTTGTAGATGGTGAACAGCCAGTTGAACAGCTTCACCCCGGTGGGGATCGAGATCAGCATGGTGGCCACGCCGAAGAAGCCGTTGACGTCACCGCCCGAACCCATGGTGAAGAAGTGGTGCAGCCACACGGTGAAGCCGAGGAAGGTGATCGCGGCGCTGGCCCAGACCATCGATTTGTAGCCGAACATGCGCTTGCCGGCGAAGGTCGCGGTGACCTCGGAGAAGATACCGAAGGCCGGCAGGATCAGGATGTACACCTCGGGATGGCCCCAGGCCCAGAAGAGGTTGATGTACATCATGGCGTTGCCGCCGAGCTCGTTGGTGAAGAAGTGCATGTCCAGGTAGCGGTCGAGCGACAGCAGGCCCAGCGCAGCGGTGAGGATCGGGAACGAGGCGACGATCAGGATGTTGGCGAAGGTGCAGGTCCAGGTGAAGATCGGCATCTGCATCAGCTTCATGCCCGGGGCACGCATCTTGAACACGGTGACCAGGAAGTTGATCCCCGTGAGCAACGTGCCCATCCCGGATATCTGTAGCGCCCAGATGTAGTAATCCACCCCTACCCCGGGGCTATAGGCCAGCTCCGACAGCGGCGGATAGGCCACCCAGCCGGTACGGGCGAATTCGCCCAGGCCCAGCGACACGTTGACCAGCATGGCGCTGACCACGAGCAGCCAGAAGCTCAGCGAGTTGAGGAAGGGGAACGCCACGTCGCGCGCGCCGATCTGCAGCGGCACGGCCAGGTTCATCAGGCCGGTCATGAACGGCATGGCCATGAAGATGATCATGATCACGCCATGCGCGGTGAAGATCTGGTCGTAGTGCTCCGGCGGCAGGTAGCCGTGGTTGGCGCCTTCGGCCAGGGCCAGCTGGCCGCGCATCATGATCGCGTCGGCGAAGCCGCGGACCAGCATGACCAGGGCGACGACGATGTACATCACGCCGATCTTCTTGTGGTCGACCGAGGTCAGCCACTCGGTCCACAGGTAGGTCCACTTGCGGTAGTAGGTGATCGCACCGACCACGCCGAGGCCCAGCAGGGCGACGACGGCCAGTGTGACCATGACGATGGGCTCGTGGTAAGGCACGGCCGAGAGTGTCAGTTTCCCGAACATCTGCGCTTACTCCTGGGTACTCGGTTGCATGTGCATGTCCTTCATGTCTTTCATGCCCTGCATGGCTTGCATGTCCATGTCCTGCATGTCGTGACCGGTCATGGCGGCTTCGTGCTCAGCCCCGGCGTGCTCGCCGTGCGCGGCACCCTTGGCGTCGCCGTGGTGCTCGTACTTGGTGAGGATGTGGCCGAACAGTTCCGGGCTGACCGAAGAGAAGTAGGTCGGCGGAACGTTCTCGCTCGGCTTGACCAGCTCCGGATAGGTGCCGATCGACAGGCTGGTCGGTGCAGCCTTGACCTTGGCGACCCAGTCCTGGAAGCCCTGCTCGGAGGTGGCGATGGCCTTGAAGCGCATGCCGGAGAAACCGCCGCCGCTGTAGTTCGCGGAGATACCGTCGAACACGCCTTCTTCGTTGGCGATCAGGTGCAGCTTGGTCATCATCCCGGCCATCGAGTAGATCTGGCTGCCCAGCTGCGGGATGAAGAACGAGTTCATCACCGAATCCGAGGTGATCTGGAAATTCACCGGGGTGTCTTTCGGGAAGGCGATCTCGTTGACCGTGGCGATACCCTGCTCCGGGTAGATGAACAACCACTTCCAGTCCAGCGAAACGGCCTGGATGGTGACCGGCTTGACCTCGGAGTCCAGCGGACGGTATGGGTCGAGCTTGTGGGTGCTTTCCCAGGTGATCCAGCCGAGGATCGCGATGATCACGCAGGGCACCAGCCAGACCACCGCCTCGATGCGGTTGGAGTGGTGCCAGTCCGGCTTGTACTCGGCCTGGGTGTTCGAGGCGCGGTACTTCCAGGCGAACGCCAGGGTCATCACGATCACCGGGATGACCACGATCAGCATCAGCAGGGTCGCGGTAATGATCAGGGTGCGCTCGTCCATGCCCACCTGCCCTTTCGAGTTGAACAGGGTCATGTCGCAGCCGCCGAGCAGCAGCGCGGGCGCTAGGGAAAGCCATTTCAATGCGGCAAACGGGTTTGCTTTGGTCATCTTCCGGCCTTAATCGATGGAAGGAGCGAGTGGTCGCTCATGGATGTCTCCTTGCAAGGCTTGTGGCGGAGACCGCTGGCTTCAGCCAGTTCCAGACATGCAGTCGCCACCGGGGTACGGAACGGCCATTGCCCGGCCACGGGAGAAGGCAAGCGGATACCTTTCCCGATTCCGGTGACGGACTCGTTCCACGCGCTGAGTCGTTCCTTGATGAACAGCGTTTTCGAAGCTGTGCCGGAAGAGGCCAAGGGCGGCCAAGGCACGTGCATGCCTGGGCGAGAAGGATTGCCCTTCCCGCCGGGTGATCAGGTCGCAGTTATCGGTCGGCTATTTGTTGTGCAACAGGCAAGGCAGGAACCCATTTATCGCGATGCGGAGCAGAGACTCGCGCGACGCTCGTTGGACCGAAACTGAGCGTCAGTTATTACAATTCATTTCAGCTGAGGAGCCTATGACACATTTTGCAATAGACTTTCTCAAACATAGATAAAGTAGGGCTTTTACCTGCCTGCGACAGGTTGTCGCAGGTCATACCCTAGCACAACAGTTGGAATACGCGAATATTCTTCGCTTCGAGCAGCATAGCGCAAGGAAATCGCCCCCGCGCCAGCATCGTGACCCGAGAGTCAGCGTCTATCGGCCTGCAACTGTACCCCTACCGTTCGTCCAGATGCGCCAACTGTATCCGCCGCCGGGCCGGCGCTAACGCGCAAGCGCCAGAGCAGCGCGGCGGCCAGCAGGGCGCTGGCTCCGGCCACCAGCATAGCCAGACGGAAGCCCTCGGCCAGCGCGGCCGGCAGCTCGGCGTCGAGCCCCGCCAGGGAACCAGGCAAGCGATGGGCCGTGACCGCCTGGGTGGCGAGCCGTTGCGCATCGGCAATCCCCAGCCCCTCCAGCCGATCGCCCAGGACGACGATCGCCCGCCCGCTCAGGAGCGCTCCCAGCAACGCGATGCCGACGGCCATGCCGGCCTGGCGCAGGGTATTCATGGTCGCCGAGGCCATCCCGGAACGCTCGCGGGCCACGCTCGCCATGACCGCCAGACCGGTGCCGGGAACGGCCAGGCCCATGCCCAGGCCGAGCGCCACCAGCAACAGGCCGACCCAGGGATACGCGGTTCCCGTACCGCAAGCGGCCAGCGCCAGCATGGCCAGGCCGATCACCAGGTAGCCCAGCACCAGCAGGCGTCGCAGCGGTACGTGCCGCTGCAACCGGCCGAACAGCATGGACAGTGCGCCCATGGCGAGGAACTGCGGCGCCAGGTAGAAGCCGGCCTGCTGCGCCGAGGCACCCTGCACCTGCTGGAAGAACAGGGAGAGGAAGAACAGGCTGGCGTAGCCGGAAAAACCGAGGACGAACGAGGCCAGGTTGCAGACGGCGAACCCGGCCTGGCGGAACAACCCCAGGGGCAGCAGCGGTCGGGCGGTCCGCCGCTCGACGAAGAGGAAGCCAAGCAGGCCGACCCCGGCCAGGAGCAGCGCCAGCCAGGCCGTGGGAGACAACCAGCCGCCCTCTCCCGCGGCGATCAGGGCGTAGGTCAACGCCCCCAGCCAGACCACGCTGAGCAGCTGCCCCAGGGGATCGAAGGCGGCGTGCTCGGGGTGCGCGGTTTCCTCGATGCCCCACAGGCCCAGGGCGAGCGCCAGCAGGCCGAGCGGCAGGTTGATCAGGAAGATGCTCTGCCAGCCGGCGTGCTCCACCAGCAGGCCGCCGAGCAGCGGGCCGAGGATCAGCGACAGCGCGCTGAAGGAGGTCCAGCCGCCGATCACCTGGGCGCGCTGGCCGGGATCGTGGAAAGCCTGGGTAAGGATCGACAGCGCGCCGGGTATCAACAGCGACCCGGCGATGCCCTGGACCGCGCGTCCGAACAGCAGCAGCGGCAGCGAGGTGGCCAGCGCGCAGAGCAGCGAACCGAAGCTGAACAGGCCGACCCCGAGCAGCCAGGTGAGCTTGCGACCGTAGCGGTCGCTCAGCGGTCCGGAAGACAGCATGAAGGCGCTCAGGCACAGCGCATAGGCGTCGACCACCCACTGCAGGCCGGCCAGGTCGGTATCCAGGGCGTACTGCAGCGTCGGCAGGGCGAGGTTGACGATGCTGATGTCGAGCGAGGCGATGAAGGTTCCCAGGTAGATGGCGGCGACCAGGGCGACACGACGCGAAGGGTTCATGGAGTACTCCGATGAGAGGGCGCTGGCCCAGGAATAATCCATTGACCGACGGTCAGTCAATAAATATCGCGAAACATTCTCATCTTCCTGTCATGCCTCGTCTTCCCCTCCACGCTCTTTTACACTGCGGCCAACCCAACCACCGGACCCGCGCTCCATGCCCGATCGCCACGCCGAACAGCCTGCCCGCCAACCGCGCACCAAGCCTGCGGAGGTTCGTCTCGAGGAACTGATGGCGGCGGCGCAGCAACTGTTCCTAGACAAGGGTGTGGACGCCACCACCATCAGCGACATCGTCGCTGCCGCGGGGGTCGCCAAGGGTACCTTCTATCACTACTTCCAAGCCAAGACCGACATCCTCCTGGCCCTGCGCGAGCGCTTCACCCAGGCTTTCCAGCAGCGCATCGCGAATGCCGTCGAGGCCTGTCCGGCGAACGACCATCCCGGCCGCCTGCGCGCCTGGACCGAGAGCGGCCTGGCGGGCTACCTGGAGGGCTACCGGCTGCACGATGTGGTCTACAGCGAACACCATCACCACCAGCGCGGCAACCAGGAGCGCGACCGCGTGCTGGAGCAATTGGCGGAGCTACTGGAGAACGGCGCGGCGGCCGGCGCCTGGCCGCTGCGCAACCCACGGCTGAACGCCCTGCTGCTCTACTCCGGGCTGCATGGCGCCGCCGACGACGCCATCGCCGGCGGCCGCCTGGATACCCAGCCGCTGGCCGGCGAACTCGCCGATGCCTTCCTGCGCCTGCTCGGTGCCAGCGACTGAGGCAGGCTCAGCCGCAGAAGGTTTCCTGCAGGTGGCGCCAGTACAGCCGCCCTTCGTCGTCACGGTGCAGGACTACGGTGGACAGGCGCTCGCTGCGACCCGCCGCGTCGGACTGGATTTCCCGATAGGCCAGGGTCGCGCCATCCACGCCTGAAGCCAGCAGACTCTCGCCGTCGATCTCGATGCGCAGCCCAGGACGGGTGCCGCCCTTGCTGCGGAACAGCTCGCCCAGAGCAGTCTTGTCCAGGACCACGCCATGCGGCGTGACCATCGAGAAGTCCTCGGCGAAACGCGCCATCAACGCATCCAGCGCGTCAGCCCGTGAGTCGCCGGCCAGCCAGTCGCGGATCGCCACGTGGGCATGGTGGATTTCCCGGCGGTAGGCACAAGTCATGGTGTAGCTCCTTTCAGGTCTGGACCAGGGCGCGAACCCCGGCGGAATCGATACGCCTCACCCACGGCAGAGGCAATAGCGTGAAAGCGGCGGCGAACAGGAAGCAGTGGACGAAGGCCGCGGGGTCGGCCCGCGCCTGCAACAGGTTGAGCAACCCACCGAGCACGGCCATGCCCAGGCAGAACGCCAGTTGCCGATTGATGTTCCACAAGGCGCTGGCATGGCCCATGCGCGCCGCCGGGACGTCGAGCAAGGCCATGCCCTGTGCCGCGCTGCTACACAGGCTGCCGCCGAATCCCATGGTCGCGTAGGCCCCCGCCAGTTGCCAGAAGCCGCTCCCCTCCCCGCTTCGAGCCAGCCACAGCAGGCCGCCGGCCTGTATCGCCATGCCCGCCAGCAGCAAGGATTTCGGCCCCCAGCGATTGAAGCGTCGCCGGGTCAGGCCGATGGCCAGGCCGGCCGCCAGCGCCCAGGGCAGCATCAGCGCACCGGCACGGCTCGCGCTGAGGCCGAGGGGGCCTTGCAGATAGAGCATGGCGACCAGGTTGGCGCCCATGAAGGCTCCCGGCACGCAGAGATAGACCAGCATCGCCGTACGCAGCAATGGCGCCTCCAGCAAGCCAAGGTCGAGCAGCGCGTCGGTACGAGCGCGCCCGTCACGCCAGTAGCAGCAGCCCAGCACGCAGGCCAGCAGCGCCAGGAGCAGGCCACGCCCGCCGCCGCCGGGCGATCCCAGCCAGGCGAGCGCCACCAGCAGCGTGGCCAGCGCCGCCGAGCCGAGCAGCAGGCCGCGCAGGTCCAGGCGCTGCGCCGCATGCTTGTGCCTGGGCAGCCAGCGCATCGCCAGGGCCAGCACCAGCAGCGCCGGCGCCACGCTGGCGAAGAAGATCCCACGCCAGGACAGGCTGTCCACCAGCCAGCCGCCGAGGGCAGGCGCCACGGCGGGAACGATCAGCGCCACCAGCATCACCCGTGCGGTCAGGCCGGCCCGTGCCGACGACGGGACATTCCGATAGGCCATGGCCTGGCCGAGGGGGATCAGTAACCCGCCGGCCAACCCCTGGCACAGGCGCCAGACGATCAACGTCGCCGCCGATCCAGCCAGGCCGCAACCCAGCGAAGCGCTGGCGAAACCGGCCAGTGCCAGCAGCATCAGTCGCCGTTCTCCCAGGCGCGAAGCGAGCCAGACGCTCAACGGAATCACCAGGGTCAAGCCGAGCAGGTAGGTGTTGCCGATCCACGCCAGGGTCGCCACCGAAGCGCCAAGGGAACGCCCGATGTCCGGGTAGGCGACGCTGGCGATGAAGATGTTCACCAGGTCCAGGGCGAACCCCAGCAGGTACAAAGTGGCCAGGCGGGACGGTTGATTCATGGGCGCTCCGGAGGTTTGCCGGGGAGCATAGCGAGGCGCTCGCGCTATCTGGAGAGGCTAATCGCGCATAGACTGTCAAATCGAATTTGACAATAGGGTCGCCTTCCATGGTCAGCCTCGACCGCTTCGAAACCTTTCGCGCCGTGGTCGACTGCGGTTCCCTCAGCGCCGCCGCCGACACCCTCGGCCAGACGCGTGCGGTAGTCAGCTTCAACCTCAAGCGGCTGGAGGCCGAGCTGGGCGTTTCTCTGCTCAGCCGCAGCACCCGGCGGTTGGCCCTGACCGATGCTGGCGAACGCTTCTACCAGCGCTGCGTGAAGGTGCTCGACGAGGCGCGCCTGGCCATCGACGACGCCCGCGCCGAGCATGGCGAACTGCGTGGCAGCCTGCGCGTCACCACCACCCAGGAATACGGCCTGCGCCAACTGGTGCCGGCCCTGCAGGCATTCGCCCGGCTGCACCCGGCGTTGCAGGTACAATTGTCGACCTCATCGCTGCATGCCGACCTGATTGGCGAACGCTTCGACGTCGCGATCCGCCTGGGGCGCCTGGAGGACTCCACCCACCATGCGGTGCAACTGGCCAGCTTCGAGGTCCTGGCGGTGGCCAGCCCGGCCTGCCTGGCGGCGCTCGGCGAACCGCCGCCGACCGACCTGGAGAGTCTGGAGCGCCTGCAGAATCTCGGTCACAGCCGGCTGGCGGACTCCCTGCCCTGGCAAGTACGCGCCCCCGACGGCGCCCTGCGCAGCTACCGCGGACCGCGCCATCCCATGCTGCTGGCCGACAACGCCGCGGCCCTGCGCGCCTTTGCCCTCGACGGCCTGGGTATCGCCGTGCTGCCGGACTGGCTGGTGCAGGCCGACTTGCGCTGCGGCGCACTGCAACGCCTGCTGGCGGACCACGGGTTTCCGCTCCAGGGCGTGCATGCCGTTTATCCGCCGACCCGCCACCTGCCGTCGAAGGTCCGCGCGTTCATCGACTTCCTCAAGACTCGCCTGGGGCACCCGGACGCCGGTTAGAAAACCGAGGCCGCCGCGGTTGCCCGCGGCGGCCTCGGCACAGACGTGGCTCAGTTACCCTGCGGCATCTCGCCGCGCGCCAGGCGCGCATTGATGTCGCGGACCACCGCCGGCAGCTCGGCGATGGTCTCGATCAGGTAGTGCGGACGCGAACCTTCGAACATCTGTTCGATACGCGTCCGCTCGCGCTCCAGTTCGGCCGCCGGCAGCGCCTTGTACTGCTCGTAGGTGAGGCCCAGGGCATTGCCCGAGCAGGTCAGCGCCACCGTCCACATCCCGGCGCGGCGCCCTTCGAGGATACCCGGCCAGGTGTCGTCGACCTTCACGCAGGCCGCCACATCGTCGATCCCCAGGGCGATCACGTTGGCCAGCGCCTGGGCCGGCCATGGCCGGCCGTTGGGCACTTCGTCGGTGGCCACCACGTGGTCGGCGACGTAACCGTTGGTCTCGGCCAGGGCTACCACCTTCTCCATCACCACCGCCGGATAACCGGAACAGGAACCGATCTTCAGGCCCATCCCGCGGAGTTCGGCGATCGCCTGCAGGGCGCCGGGGATCAGCGCCGAATGTTCGGCGATCTTTTCGATCTGCAGCGGCATGAAGCGCTCGTAGATGGCGGTGACATCGTCGTCGCTGGGCAGGCGGCCGAAGACGGCGCGGTAGCGCTCGGCGATCGCCGGGATGTCGCAGAGGGTGCGGATGTGGTCCCACTTGCCCATTCCCATCGGACCGCGCGCTTCCTCCAGGCTGACCTGGACGCCGAATTCGGCGAAAGCCTCGACGAAGATTTGGGTCGGCGCGAAGGAGCCGAAATCGACCACGGTTCCCGCCCAGTCGAGGATGGCGGCCTGGAGGGTGGCTGGCTGGTTGTAATTCATTGTCGTGAACCCTTTTCTGCTCGTTGTCGTTCAGTTCAGATCTCGAGGACTTCCAGTTCGCGCAGCGCCTCGCCGATGGCGGCGACCGCCTGCCGCATCTCCGCGGCGTCGACGTGGCCGATGCAGCCGACGCGGAAGGTTTCCACCTGGGTCAACTTGCCCGGATAGAGGATGAAGCCCTTCTCCCGCACGCGTTGGTAGAAGTCGGCGAAGCGGTAGCGCGGATCGCGCGGCGCGTGGAAGGTAACGATGATCGGCGCCTGGATTTCCGCCGGCAGGAAGCTGCGGAAACCGAGCCGGGCCATCTCGCCGAGCAGCGTTTCGCAATTGCTCGCGTAGCGCCGCTGGCGCGCCGGCAGGCCGCCCTCCTCTTCGTACTGGCTGAGCGCTTCGTGCAGGGCGGCGACCACATGGGTCGGCGGGGTGAAGCGCCACTGCCCGGTCTTGCGCATATAGGCGTGCTGGTCCTGCAGGTCCATGGCCAGGGAGTGGCAGTTGCCGGCGCTGGCTTCCAGGGCGGCGCTGCGGGCGAAGACGAAGCCCATCCCGGGGACGCCCTCCAGGCACTTGCCGGAGGCGGCGATCAAGGCATCGAACGGAACTTTCCGGGCATCGATCCCGATCGCCCCGAAGGAGCTCATGGCATCGACGATCAGGCGCTTGCCGTGACGCTCGACGACCTTGGCGATGGCCTCGAGCGGATTGAGGATGCCGGTGCTGGTCTCGCAGTGGATCAGCGCCACATGGCTGATCGCCGGATCGGCGGCCAGCAGGCGCTCGACGTCAGCGGCGGTGGTCGGCACGTTCTCTTCGGTCTCGAAGGTGCTGAAGGGCCGTTGCAGGACCTCGCAGATCTTCGCCAGGCGCTTGCCGTAGGCACCGTTGATCAACACCAGGACCTTGCCGTCGCGCGGCACCAGGGTGCCGATCGCCGCTTCCACGGCGAAGGTGCCGCTGCCCTGCAACGGTACGCAGGTGTGGCTGCCTTCGCCGCCGACGATCTTCAGCAGGCGCTGGCAGACGCTGGCGGTGAGTTCGTTGAAATCGCTGTCCCAGGAGCCCCAGTCGACCATCATCGCCCGACGGGTACGGTAGGAGGTGGTCAGCGGACCGGGGGTCAGCAGGATAGGTGCGCGTTCGGCAGTGCTCATGCTCATTTCCTCTGCGGGAATCGGCGAAAGAAACCGGATCGGGCTTCGCGGCCCGGGCGGTCGTTCCGCGCCGGCGTTCCGGGGAAGCCTGGAGACATAAGGTGAGCGCCGCGCTACTATCGTTCAAATTGTTTGTTCCGATGCCAGCCATAAGCCAGGCCGATACCATGAATCTCTTCCAGCTCCGCGCCTTCGACGCCGTCGCCCGCGAAGGCAGTTTCACCCGCGCCGCCGAGCGCCTGTGCATCAGCCAGCCGGCGGTGACCGGACACGTCAAGGCACTCGAGGAGCACTACCAGGTCACCCTGTTCCGACGCACCGCCCGGCGCATCGAACTGACCGAGGAAGGCTCGCGCCTGGTGGCGATCACACGCACCCTGTTCGCCCTGGAGGAAGAAGCCGAGGCCCTGCTCGACGCCAATCGACAATTGGTCTCCGGCCGCCTCGAGGTCGCCGCCGACGGCCCGCACCTGGTGATGCCGATGCTCGCCCGGCTGCGCGCGAGCTATCCGGGAATCACCGTCAACCTGCGCCTGGGCAACGCCCAGGAAACCCTCGCGGCGCTGCTCAGCGAACACGTCGACGTCGCCGTGCTGACCGAGGTCGAGGCGCGTCCCGGGCTGTTCCTGGAGGAGTTGGTGAATTCGCGCATCTGCGCCCTGCTGCCTCGCCAGCATCCCTGGTGCGAACGCAGCGAAGGCGTACCGCTGGAAGAACTCGACCAGCAGATCATGGTGCTGCGCGAACCCGGCTCGATCACCCGCCGCACCTTCGACCGCGCCTGCGCCAGCCAGGGCGTGCAGCCGCGGGTGCTGCTGGAGCTGGACAGCCGGGAAGCGGTGACCGAAGCGGTGGCCGCCGAACTGGGCGTCGGCGTGGTGTCTTCCCTGGAGGTCGGCAACGATCCGCGGGTTCGCGCGGTGCCGCTGGTCGGTCCCGAGCTGACCAACTGCCACCTGATCGGCTGCCTGGAGAAGCGCCGCGGCCTGCGGGTGATCAGGGCGTTCCTGGAACTGGCGGCGGCCTGAGTCGCGCCGTCAGCTCCAGTGACGCTCGCGGGTGCGGCGGTCTTCGCCGAAGCCGAACAGCGAGGCCAGCGAATACACGATCAGCTCGGCGATCCAGGCGACCAGCAAGGCGCAGCCCAGGCCCCAGGCGATCACCTCGGGCTTGAGCAGGACCTGGTAGCTGTAGCTGGCATAGGTTTCCATCAGCAACTCATGGTTCGGTGCGCGCAGCATGTGCCAGGCGCGGGCGTACCAGGGCCCCTGCATGGCCTGCCACTCGGCGTCGAGCATGCGCGCGCGGCGCATCAGGCGGTCGAGGTTCTCGCCGTCGCGCTGGAACACCGGATCGCTGTTGCTGCGGTAATGCCTGACCAGTTCCTCCAGGCTGCCGTTGAAGAACTGTCCGGCGGTCTGCTGGAAGCCCTGGATGTTCTGCGCGGCCTCCAGGCGATGGGCGTCGACGCGTTTGGCGTAGTCGTCGATGAAGCCGGGCACCTGCACCCCGAGCAGCAGGCCCAGGGTGAACAGCACCAGTCTCAGGTAACTGCGGAACATGCGCTCTCCTCGTCCACGGCGGCGATTCAGACCCGCCCCTTGGCCAACACCTCGCCGCCCCACCAGAGGACCCACTCGCCGCTCTGCTGCAAGGTCCAGTTCTCGTTGTCGGTGAGCGGCTCGGTGGCGATCACCGTGACCACGTCGTCCGGCGTGGTTTCCGCATGGAAGTCCACGGTCAGGTCGGCATCCTTCAACCGTGCCGGGCCGAACGGCGCGCGGCGGGTAATGTAGGCGAGTTTGCTGGAGCAGAAGGTGAACAGCCAGTCGCCGTCGCTGATCAGGGCATTGAACACGCCTTTCTTGCGATATTCGTCACAGGCCGAGATCAGCACCGGCAACAGCACCTCCACCGGCACCGGCTCGGGGAAAGCCCGGCGCACGCGGTTCAGCAGGTCGCAGAAGGCCGCCTCGCTGTCGGTCTCGCCGACCGGGCGGTAGAAGCCGGGCTTGGGCTGGAAGTCGGCCAGTTGGCCATTGTGCGCGAAGGTCCAGTAGCGCCCGCCGAGTTCGCGGATGAAGGGGTGGGTGTTGCTCAGCCCGACCTTGCCGACGTTGGCCTGGCGGATGTGCCCGATGACCGTCTCGCTCTTGATCGGGAAGCGCTGCACCAGCCGCGCCACCTCCGAATCGACGCTCGCCAGCGGGTCCTGGAACAGCCGCACGCCGCGTCCTTCGTAGAAGGCGATGCCCCAACCGTCGCGGTGCGGGCCGGTGCCGCCGCCGCGCTGCATCAGTCCGGTGAAGCTGAAGACGATGTCCGTCGGGACGTTGGCGCTCATGCCCAATAGTTCACACATGGCTCAAACCTCCCTGAGCAAGGCTGTACGTAGTAGTTCTCCTTCCCGCTGCAGACGCGCCTGCAGGCTCGCGCGACCGATCGGCAGGAAACGGGTCAGGGCGCGCCAGAGCAGTCGCGGCAGGTCGCCGCGACGCCGGGGAATCAGGTGCAGATGCAGGTGCGCCACGTGCTGGTTGGCCGCCACGCCATCGTTGAGCAACAGGTTGATGCCTTCCACGCCGAAACCGGCCCGGCGCAACGCGCGACCGGTACGCTCGGCGAGCGCCGGGAGGGCGTCGCGGGCGGCGGCGGAAAGATCGCTCAGGTGCGGGGCGTGCTCGCGGGCTACGATCAGCACGTGCGCCGGTCGCAGCGGAAAGATGTCCAGCAGGACGATGAAATGCTCGTCCTCGAAGAGTCTGTGCGCCGGCTCGCGGCCACCCGCTATGGCGCAGAACACGCAATCCATGGGAAATCCCGACATAGGCCTCGCCTCATGCTGAACGCCTGCCGGGCGTAGTGCAAGAATGGATTTCGTCGCGAAAGGCTACAGGCGCGGCTCGATGCGCATGCGCCGGTCGCCGTGCTCGTCGGTGCGGGTGTCGACGTCCGGCATCAACTCGGGCTGCATCATCTGCCGCAGGGTCGGCTCGTCCTCGGCGTCCTGCGACGGATGCCGGCGATTCTTCCAGGCCCGCTCCAGCGGCCAGCGGATGGCGGCGATCAGCAGGTACAGGCCGAAACCCAGCAGCGCCACCAGGGCCAGGTCGGAGACCGCGCGCCAGGCGTTGTTGCCGACCTTGAACACGACGTCCAGCGCGGTGATCGCGATGGCCGGGGCGTAGAGGTCGTTCTGCGGGTCCACCGGAGTCGGCGTGAACAGCAGGATGAAGACGATCAGCCGCAGGGGTTCACGCAGCCAGCGCCACATCCAGCCGGTCATCAGCCAGAACACCAGCATCAGGCCGAGTCCGGCGATGGCGTAGGCGCCCCAGGCGATCAGATAGTCTTGTTCATTCATGCGGCGTGCGTGGCGATAGCGGTGATGGGGGGCTTATGATAGCCGCTTTTGCATGCCGACGCGCCTACCCACCGATGACGGGCGCCGCGCCGCCAGTTTTATTCAGATTTCCCGGCCTCGCGCATGGCCGGACCGACGAGGATTCCCGATGCCCCATCCGCAGCCCCCCATCGCCCGCCGCGACGCCGGACGCGACCCCTACGCCTGGCTGGAGGAGCGCGACGCCCCGGAGGTGCTCGACTACCTGAAGGCCGAGAACGCCTACCTGGATAGCGAACTGGCCGACCAGGCCGGGTTGCGCGAGACCCTGTTCGAGGAGATCAGGGGACGCATCCGCGAGACCGACCTGTCGTTGCCCAGTCCCTGGGGTCCGTGGCTGTACTACCAGCGCACCACCGCCGGCGATGAATACCCGCGCCACTACCGCTGCCCACGTCCGGCGGACGGCAGCCTGGCGGTCGACGAAGGCGCCGAGCAACTGTTGCTCGATCCCAACCAGTTGGCCGACGGCGGCTTCCTCTCCCTCGGCGCCTTCAGCATCAGCCCCGACCAGAGCCTGCTGGCCTACAGCCTGGACACCAGCGGCGACGAGATCTACCGCCTGTTCGTCAAGGACCTCGCCAGCGGCGCGGTGCAGGCCCTGCCCTTCGACGACTGCGACGGCAGCCTGACCTGGGCCAACGACAACCGCACACTGTTCTTCGGCGAACTGGACGACACCCACCGCCCGCACAAGCTCTATCGCCACCGCCTGGGCGAGGCCGGCGCCGAGCTGGTGTTCGAGGAAGGCGACGGGCGCTTCTTCCTGCACTGCTACCGCTCCAGCTCGGAACGCCAGTTGATCCTCCTGCTCAACAGCAAGACCACCAGCGAGGCCTGGGTGCTCGACGCCGACCAGCCGCAGGGAACGTTCCGCTGCCTGGCGCCGCGCGAGGAAGGCCATGAGTACTACCCCGACCACGGTCGCCTCGACGGCCGGGGCCTGTGGTTGATCCGCAGCAACCAGGCGGGGATCAACTTCGCCCTCTACCAGGCCGAGGAGTCGCGGCCGACTCGCGAGCACTGGCAACTGCGCGTGGCCCACGACCCGCAGCGGACCCTGGAAGATGTCAGCCTGAACGCCGAGGCGGTGATCCTCGGCCTGCGCGACGGCGGCCTGCCGGTGATCGAGGTGCAACCGCAGGGCCTGCCGGCCTACCGCGTGCAGTTGCCGGACGCCGCCTACAGCCTCTACGTGCAGGACAGCCTGGAATTCGACAGCCCCTGCGTGCGACTGCGCTACGAGGCCCTGAACCGTCCGGCGCAGGTACGCCAGCTGAACCTCGCCGATGGCACGCAGACCGTCCTCAAGCAGACCCCGGTGGAAGGCCCCTTCGACGCCGACGCCTACGCCAGTCGGCGCATCTGGGCCAGCAGCGGCGACGGCACGCAGGTGCCGGTCAGCCTGGTGGCGCGCAAGGAAGTCCTCGACGGCATCGCCGCCGGGCGCCCCGCGCCGCTCTATCTCTATGGCTACGGCGCCTACGGGCATAGCCTCGATCCCTGGTTCTCCCACGCCCGCCTGAGCCTGCTCGAACGCGGCTTCGTCTTCGCCATCGCCCATGTCCGTGGCGGCGGCGAACTGGGCGAAGCCTGGTACCGGGCCGGCAAGCTGGAACACAAGCAGAACAGCTTCGACGACTTCATCGCCTGCGCCGAGCACCTGCTCGCCGAGGGCTACTGCCGTCCCGAGGGACTCGCCATCAGCGGCGGCAGCGCCGGCGGGCTGTTGATCGGCGCGGTGCTCAACCAGCGCCCGCAACTATTCGGCGCGGCGATCGCCGAGGTGCCGTTCGTCGACGTGCTGAACAGCATGCTCAATCCGGACCTGCCGCTGACCGTCACCGAATACGATGAGTGGGGCAACCCGCAGGAGCCCGAGGTGCATGCGCGGATCGCCGCCTACGCGCCCTACGAGAACGTCAGGGCCCAGGACTACCCGCACCTGCTGGTGGTCGCCGGCTACAACGACAGCCGCGTGCAGTACTGGGAAGCCGCCAAGTGGGTGGCGAAACTGCGGGCGACCAGGACCGACGCCAACCTGCTGCTGCTCAAGACCGACCTCGGCGCCGGCCACGGCGGCATGAGCGGCCGCTACCAGGGGCTGAAGGACGTGGCGCTGGAATACGCCTTCCTGCTCAAGGTCCTCGGCCTGGTATGACGACCGCGGGGGCCGGCGACGCCGGCCTTCCGCCACGAAAAAGGGAACCTTCGTGAAACGACGCTTCTGGCCCGCCATGGGCCTGCTCGCCGCGATCATGCTGGCCGTCTACCTGGCGAATCCGTTCGGCACCGCCAGTCTCGACCCGCGCGCGCGGCTCCTCGGCGTGGCGCTGTACAAGATCCCTTCGCGCTCGATGGAACCGACCTTGCAACAGGGCGACTTCATCCTCGCCAACGCCGCGCGCTACGCCTTCGCCGACCCGCAGGTCGGCGACCTGGTGGTGTTCCGCTTCCCGCCGCAGCGCAGCATCGCCTATGTGAAGCGCATCGCCGGGATACCCGGCGATCGCGTGCGGATCGATGGCGGCCGGCTCTACGTCAATGACCACCAGGTGACCGAGCCCTACCTGGCGCAGCAGGCGCTGCGCCAGCCGGACTCCCTGCGCATGGCCGAGCGGACCGTCCCCGCCGGCCACTACTTCATGCTCGGCGACAACCGCGACAACTCCAACGACAGCCGCTACTGGGGCTACGTACCGCGCGCCGACCTGGTCGGCCGGGTGTTCGTCGTCTGGTATGCCGAGGACACCCGGCGCATCGGTTCGGTGCGCTGACGCCCCTCAGAAGAACTGGGTGACGCTGATCTTGGCGTTGCGTCCCTGGCTGTAGACCAGGTCGCCGCCCAGCGGCTGGCGATAGGAGCGGTTGAACAGGTTGTCCACGGTGAAGTCGATGCGGGTGTCCTTCAGGCCCAGCTTGGCCGGGACCCACTCGGCGAACAGCCGATGGGTGTCGTAGCTGTCGTTGGCCGCGTGATCCCAGTAGATATCGCCGGAACCGGTACCCATCCCGCCGCTGTAGCGATCGCTGGGCAGGCGGTCGGTCTTGCGCACGAACTCGCCCTGCCAGCCGAGCTTGGCGTCCCATTCCGGAACCTTCAGGCCGAGCATGGCCACCCACTTCGGCGGCGGGATGTCGCGCGCCCACACGTTCGGTCCCCAGGGATTGCTGTAGGCACCATCGTGCTTGCCGGTCATCCACGAGTAGGACAGGCTGCCGAACAGTCGCTGGCTGTCGTAGAAGCTCTCGATCTCGAAGCCCTTGATGGTCAGGCCCGGCAGGTTGCGGTAGTTGCTCAGCGGCAGCATGTCGCCGCAGCTACCGCCGATACTGCCGTTGTCGATCGACTGCTGGCGGCAGCCGACGCTGCGGGTGCGGAATATCTCGTCCTTGATGCGGTTCTGGAACAACGTGGTGCGGATCTGCAGGCTGTCGCCGGCGACCAGCAGGTCCGGCAGGTTGATCACGCTGCCGCCACGGATCGCATGGATGCGCTCGGCGTCCAGGTCGCGGCTGCTGCCGCCGATGGTCGAACTGTTCTGCACTTCGTACTGTTCGTCGATCACCGGCGCTCGCCAGGTCTCGGTGTAGTCGGCGAAGAACGCCAGGTTCGGCGTCGCGGTCCAGAACACCGACAGCCGCGGCGACCAGCCGGAGTAGGTCTGGGCGCGATAGTCATGGCCGAGCTTGGGATTGTCGTAGATCGGCGCCAGGTTGGCCTGGCCGTCGTTGCGCACGCTGTCGAAGCGCATCGATGGAGTGACGGTCAGGCTGCCGTAGGTGATCGCGTCCTGGATGTAGAAGCTCTGCGTGTCCTGCTTGCCGGCCGGCATGAATGCCGGTTGCAGCCAGCCGTAGTTGTAGCGCGGGGTCTCATAGGTCTTGCCCGGCATGTGCATGAGGATGTCGCGCTTGTGCTTGTGCAGCGCCGCGCCCAGGGTCAGCTCGTGTTGTAGCGCTCCGGTATCGAAACGGCTGGTGTTGCGCAGTTCCAGGACCTTGTCCTGGTACTCGGTACGCATCCGCTTGCCGCCGGTGGCGAGCTGGTAGAAGGCGGTGTCCTCGCGACGGTCGAGCTGCTCGGTGCGGGCGTCGGAATAGCTCAGTTGCAGGTCGATCCAGGGATTGTCCAGCGGATGGTAGTTGTACTTGCCGGTCCAGGTGGTGTCGGTGGTATCGCGGTGGGCCAGCAGGCGGGTCAGGCCCAGCTCGTAGCCGTAGCGGTCGATGGTCCACTGGCTCGGCGGGGTCGGGTAGCTGCTGGCGGAGAACGGCGTCCAGCGCGAGCTTTTCGAGCGCAGGTAGGTGAAGCCCAGGTCGTGCTCCTCGGTGGGGTGCAGGTTGAGCTTGAACAGGCCGGTCTTCTCGTCCTGGGCGCTGTTGGGCAGGCGCTTGGGGTTGATCGGGTAGTCGGTGGGCGACAGCGGCAGGTTGTCGGCCAGCTTCATGTCGCGGCCGTCGCGGCCGTTGAGGTAGAGCAGGGCATCGACGCGGCGGTCTTCGCTGCGACCGAACACGGCGCCGGAGTAGATCTTCTGCTGGTCGTTGGAGTGATAGCCGTACTTGAGCATGGCGCCGACGTCGCGGCCTTCGCGCAGCAGGTCCGGCGCGTCCTTGGTCTCCATGTGCACGGTGCCGCCGAAGCCGCCATTGCCGGTGAACACCGAGTGCGGCCCCTTCTCCACCTCGATGCGCTTGATCATTTCCGGTTCGATGAACACGGTGCCTTGCTGGTAGCGCTCGAAGCCGCTCTTCTGCGCGCCGTCCAGGGTATAGGGCACGTCCTCGGCGTCACCCAGGCCCCAGATGTTGGTGGTCTGTCCGCCCGGCTTGGGCGAGCCGCCCATGGTCACTCCGGGCAGGGTCTGCAGCAGGCTGGGGATGTTGTCCGCCTGCTGGCGTTCGATATCCCGCCGGGTCAGGGTCGAACGGCCGACGTTGCTGGCGTCCACTTCGCGACCGTTGCCGACGATGGTCTGCGCGTCCAGTTGCAGCGCGTTGTCGCTGTAGGCGTCGACCTGGCGTCGGCGCACCACGTAGCCGCCGCCCGCCTCCACCAGCTCCAGCTCGGAACCGACCAGCAACCGCTCCAGCGCCTCGCGCACCCCGTAGCTGCCGCTCAGCGCCGGAGCGCGCAGGCCCCGCAGGAGCGACTCGTCGAACAGCACCTGGACCTGCGCCTGCTGCGCCAGGCGCGACAGCGAGGCGGCCAGCGGCTGCGCCGGCAGGTCGAAGCGTCGTTCGGCAGCGCTGGTGCCGGCGGCCCACAACGCGGCGCCGAGCACGGCGGCGGAACACAGCGGGCGCCAGGCGGCGCGGGTGAAAGGCAAGGTCATGCTGGAACTCTCCCCAAGTGACTGCTGGATGTCGCCGGCAGCGGCGACGGACAGCAGAGAAGACGCAGCAGGGAGAAAAACCCACATATGCGAATGAAAAATATTTTCATTAACGCTGAAGACGCGCCTCAGCGCGCCAGGATCAGCACCTCGCCGCCAGCCTGCGGCTGTACCCGCACCGGCAATAGCGCCGGCAGAGCGAGGAGAAAATCGTCGGGGCGGGCGATCCGCACCGTGCCGGAGACTCGCTTGCCGGCAAGCCGGGGATCTCCCAGGCGGATCGGCGCGGCGCGATAGCGCGACAGTTCCTCCACCAGTTCGCCCAGCGGCTTGTCGCGGAACACCAGTTGCCCATCGCGCCAACTGGCGACCTGCTCCGGCGCCACATGGCCGAGTTCCAGGCGCTGGTCGGCGAGGTCCAGGCGCGCGCTGTCGCCAGCCAGCAGCACATGTTCGGCATCCTTCTCCAGGGACGGCTGCAACGCCACGCGCCCCTGTTTCACCGCCACGGCGAGGGCCTGCGCGTTGCGCCGGACGCTGAACTGGGTACCGAGTACGGTGACCCGGCTGTCGCCGCTGCCGACCCGGAAAGGCCGGGCCAGATCGTGGCTGACCACGAAGAACACCTCGCCTTTCTTCAACAGCACGTCGCGGGTGCGCTCGGCGTAACGCACCTGCACCTGGGTATCGACGTCGAGGAACAGCTTCGAGCCGTCCGCCAGGACCACCTCGCGCTGCTCGCCAGGCGCCGTGCCGTAGGCGAGGTTCGGCCCGAGCGACTGGTCGCGCCAGAACAGGGTGGCGACGAGCAGCGCGCAGGACACGAAGAACGCCGCCGCCAGCGCCCGGGGCAGGCGCCAGGCCGGCACCGGCTCGGGAATATCCTCCAGCGCCGGGCGCGGCAGGCCGTCGAACTCGCGCCAGAGCCGCTCCATGCCCTCGAGCGCTTCGCGATGGCGCGGATCGGCGCGTAGCCAATCCTCCAGCTCGGCCCGGCAGGCAGCGCTGAAATGCCCGGAACGACGCCGGCTGAACCAGTAGGCGGCGCGGTGATCGATGTCCTCTTGGGTTTCGTCGGCGAACAGCGGTTCCAGTCGTTCCAGCGGCTTCATCCTTCGCCTCCCTGGCCAAGCCGCCGCTTGCAGTGCATCAAGGCGCTGGCGATGTGCTTTTCCACCATGCTCAGGGAGATTCCCATGCGCTCGGCCACTTCGACCTGGGACAGGCCGTCGAACTTGTGCAGGACGAACGCTTCGCGCCGCCGCGGCGGCAGCTCGGCCAGCGCGGCCGCCAGGTGGCTGAGGCGCTGCTGCTGTTCGAAACGCTCGCCCGGCCCGGCCGCCTCGCCTTCCAGCGCGGCGGGTTCGTCGTTCGCCGCCGGCCGGTCGAGATCCTGGCCGCGGCTCTGCTGCCGGCGCCAATGGTCGCGCAACAGGTTGCGGGCGATCTGGAAAAGAAATGCGCGCGGCTGCTCGACCGATTGCCGGCCCGGCCATTTCAGCCACTGGGCGAAAGTATCCTGGGCGAGGTCGGCGGCGTCCGCCGAACTGCCCAGGTGCTTGCGCAGGAAGCGCAGCAACTCGCCATGGAACGCCTGATAGGCATGCGAGACGGAACCACGGAAGCGCTCATCCATCCGTGCATCCTCCGGCGGCGCCCCCCGCGCCGTTGACCCGCTGCAACACCTCGCCTCCCCGCTTCCGTCGGATACGGAAGTCCCTTCGCAAATATGCGAATGATAATACATATCATTTCACAAGGTAAGGAAGTGCGACGGACGCGAGCTCAGCCGGCGCGGAAGATCAGGTAGTCCTCCCAGTCGTCCTCGGCCACCTGGGTCTCGCTGAGCATGCGCCCGGACTGGGAAATGCGTTCCTTGTGGACCCGCTCCGGGTCGCCGCAGACCAGGTGGTGCCAGAGCGGCAGGTCCTTGCCTTCGGCAACCAGGCGATAGCCGCAGGTCGGCGGCAACCACTGGAACTCGTCGGCCTGCGCCGGGGTGAGCTGGATGCAGTCGGGGACGAAACGGATGCGCTCGGCGTAGTTGGTGCAGCGGCAGCTTTGCAGGTCGAGCAGCTTGCAGGCGATACGCGTGTAGTAGACGCTGCCGTCGTCCTCGTCCTCGAGCTTCTGCAGGCAGCACAAGCCGCAACCGTCGCACAGCGACTCCCACTCGTCCTGGTCGAGTTGGGCGAGGGTCTTGCGTTTCCAGAAGGGTTCGACTTTGGCGGCCATGGCATCGGGGGCTGGTGAAAAGGCGCGATAGTCTAGTCCCCTGCCCCCTCCAGGCCAAGCACCGGCCGGCACATGGCTACTTCAGGTAGGAGCGCAGCGCGGTCACCACCAGCTCCAGGTCTTCGCGACGCTGCTCCGCGCTCGCCTGCTCGGCGCCGAGGTGTTCGCGGATGTGCCCCTCCAGCACTTCGTTCATCAGGCCGTTCACCGCACCGCGGATCGCCGCGATCTGCTGCAGCACCGCCGCGCATTCGCTGCCCTCTTCCAGCGCCTGCTCCAGCGCCCGGGTCTGCCCGGCGATGCGGCGCACCCGCGCCAGGAGCTTCTTCTTCCCATGGATGGTATGGGCCACCGCTCTCTCCTCAAGGTAATATACTGGGGTATAGTATATTTTCAACGTCTCGACAGGACAGTAGCCAATGCCCGGCACCCCGACTACCCGGCCCCTGCGCCACTCCCATCGGTTCGACCAGGGCAACCCGCTGGCCGAGCGCAACACGCGCTGGGCGGTATTGCTCACCGCCTGCATGATGGTCGCGGAAATCGCCGGCGGCTGGCTGTTCAACTCCATGGCCCTGCTCGCCGACGGCTGGCACATGAGCTCCCATGCCCTGGCCCTGGGTCTTGCGGTACTCGCCTACGGCGCCGCGCGGCGCTATGCCAACGACCCGCGCTTCAGCTTCGGTACGTGGAAGATCGAGGTGCTCGGCAGCTACACCAGCGCCCTGCTGCTTCTGCTGGTGGCCGGGCTGATGCTCTACCAATCGGTCGAACGCCTGCTCGACCCCAGCCCGATCCACTACCAGCAGGCGATGCTGGTCGCCGCGCTCGGCCTGCTGGTCAATCTCGCCTGCGCCTGGCTGCTGCGCGACGGCCATGCCCACCACGGGCACGGCCACTCGCACCATCACCACGACCACGACCATCATGCCCACCGGCACGATCTGAATCTGCGCGCCGCCTACCTGCACGTGCTGGCGGATGCCGCCACCTCGCTGCTGGCGATCGTCGCGCTGGCCGGCGGCCTGCTGTGGAACGCGGCCTGGCTGGACCCGCTGATGGGTATCGTCGGCGCGGTACTGGTCAGTGTCTGGGCATGCGGCCTGATCCGGCAGAGCAGCCGGGTATTGCTGGATGCGCAGATGGATGCGCCGGTGGCTGCGGAAATCCGCGCGGCGATCGCCAGCAGCCCGCTGCCGGCGGAACTGCTCGACCTGCACCTATGGCAGGTCGGCCAGGGCAAGTACGCCTGCCTGCTGAGTCTGCTGACCACCGAGGAAGGCAGCGCCGACTATTTCAAGCGCCGCCTGGCCGAGCATGAGGAACTGGTGCACATCACCGTCGAGGTGAATCCGCTGCTCCCGCTCGCTGCCTGAGGGAACGCGGCTCAGTAGCCGCGAGCGAAGTCCACCTCGCCACGCATGGCGGTGCCCGCCCAGAAGCGCGCGAGGTTGTCGCGGAACAGTTCGACCATCGCCCCCGGCAGGGTCGGCGCGGCGGTGTGGCCGGTCAGCAAGAGGCGCGGGGTATGCCAGAACAGGTGGTTGGCCGGCAGCGGCTCTTCGCGGCAGACGTCGATCACCGCGCCGGCCAGTTGGTTGTTCTCCAGCGCCGCCACCAAGTCGGCGTCCACCACCGCGACGCCACGCCCGGCGTTGATGAACAGCGCCGTGGATTTGAGCCGGGCGAACAGCGCACGGTCGTAGATGTCGTGGGTATCGGGGGTGTCGGGCAGCAGGTTGATCAGGTAGTCGGCCGTCTCCACCAGGCGGCCGAGGTCGTCGAGCGAGCCCATGCGGTTGAACGGCACCAGCGAACGCGGATTCTTCGCCACCCCGGTCAGGTCCATGCCGAAGCCGGATAGGGTATGCGCCACCGCCTGGCCGATCTCCCCGGTACCCACGATCACCGCCTGCCGGCCACGCAACCCGCCAGGCGTGCGGCTATCCCATTGCGAACCGACCTGGCTGGCCAGGCGACCGAGGAACTGGCGCTCGTGGGCGAGCATGTAGGTCAGCAGGTATTCGCTCATCACCTGGCCGAAGATGCCTACCGCGCGTGTCAGGCTGTAGTCCTTCGGCAGGTCGGCGGCCAGCAGCGGCGTGATGCCCGCCCAGGTCGACTGCACCCAGACCGGATGCACGCCTTGGCGCAGCATCTGCGCCACCAGGTCGGGCTGGCCGAGCCAGATCGAGCACTCGCTGGCGGCGTCGATGAGTTGCAGGGGGTCGTCCCCCGCCACCACCTTCAGGCTGGGGTCGGCCGCCATCAGCAGCGCGGCATAGAGAGCGTGGTCACGTTCGAGAATCAGCAAGCGCATGGGTCACACTGCCAAGCCGGACAAGGGCTGGCGATCAGGCCGGAGAATATTGTTCTTTCATGCATCACGGCTCCTGGAGGGAAGCCCTCGAGAGCAGCAGGATTGGCGCTGGTAGACCACGGTCGCTGCCAGGGGTTCCGCTATCGTGCGACATCTTGCGGACATCATGCACCGAAGGCGCAGCCTTGCACAGAGCGGGTTTCACGTCGTGAAAGTGGCGCCGGTAAGCCGGCGCCAGCGGGGTACGGCTCGCGTCAGAGCGGGTCGTTCATGCGCAGCAACTCTTCCGGGAGATGCTCGATGTACTCTTCTTCGCCCGGCGGCATCTGCAGGTGGAAGCCCTGCTTCTCGATGTTCTCCAGGACCTTGGCGACATCCTCGCGGGCCAGTTGGCGCTCGGAGGTGAGCAGCAGGTCGAAGACATGTTGCGGCGCGCCGAACGGCACCAGCAGGGCCTCGGGCACGCGGCTCAACGCCTCGCGCTTGTCGACGTAGAGGTACATCTCGTTCTTGCGCGGGCTCTTGTAGACGGAACAGATTCGTTTCATGCGCTCTCCAGGGCGTCCAGCAGGGCCTGGCCCATGCGTTCGCGGCGCCAGCCGCGGAGGGAATCGGGCAGTTCGTAGGGACCGTCGGGATAGCCGCTCTTGAGCAGTGCCTCGAGGATCTTCTTGCGCAGCATCAGCTCGGGCGCCATGCCCAGGGTCTCCGCTTCGCGCTGGCCGATGGCGCGCAGGCTCTTGAGCAGCGGGGTGACCTCCGGCGGCAGCGGCTCGGGCAGCGCCTCGGGCCATTCGCTCTGCGGCAGGCGCGCAGCCTGGGCGATCAGTTCGATGAGGAAGTCGCCGTCCTGGCGCACGGTGCGCGGATGCATGTCCTCGATCGCCGCCAGGTCGGTCTTGTTCTTCGGCAGCAGGCGCGCCAGCGGCCACAGGGTGCGTTCGCGCAGCACGTGGTTGCGCGGCCGGTTGCGCAGGCGTGCCTGCTCCTCGCGCCAGGCGCAGAGTTCGCGGAGCACCGCCAGTTGCTGCGGACGCAGCCGCCAACCCAGCTTGACCTCGCGGTAGGCCTCGCGCGGATCGCTCTCGCGGCAGAGGTTGGCGACCAGTTCGGCGCCGTCCTCCAGCAGCCAGGCGCGTTTCTCCTCGCTCAGCCGCGCATCCAGGGCCAGGTAGACCTGGGCGAGGTGCTGGACGTCGTCGGCGGCGTAGCGCATCTGCATCTCGGTGAGCGGCCGTTGCAACCAGTCGGAACGGGTCTCGTCCTTGGGCAGGTCGATGTCCAGCACCTCCTTCACCAGCTTCGAATAGCCCATCGAATGGGCCATACCGAGATAGGCGGCGGCCAACTGCGTATCGAACAGCGGCACCGGCAGGCTGCCGGTGAGGCGCAGGAACACCTCGAGGTCTTCGCTACAGGCGTGCAGCACCTTCACCACCCGCTCGTCTTCGAGCAGTTCGGCGAAGGGACTCCAGTCCTGGATCAGCAGCGGATCGATCAGCCACTCCTGCCGGCCATCGCCCACCTGCACCAGACCGGCCGCGGGATAGAAGGTATCGACGCGCATGAACTCGGTATCGAGCGCGAGGTACGGCTGTGTGCGCCATTCCCGGCATTGCTGCGCCAGGCTGGCATCATCGCGGATCCACTGGATTTCGGGCGCGGTCACGAACATCTCCTTGGTCAAGTGCGGCGCATTATATAGAGCCTCGCGCCCTGCGAGCATTCCGCTCGGCACCGCGCTTGCCGATGAACGTAGCGAATGTCCATACTCCGCCCCTTGTCCGACAATCCGAACAAGGGAACTGCATGAAGAAGCTCAGCGGAATAATCGTCCTCCTGCTGGCTGGCGCGGCTCTTTACCTGGCCCTGAAGACCAGCCCGATCGACCCGCTCGCCTGGGATGCCCCGGCCGCTCCGCAGATGACCGGGGTCCTCGAACCCAACGACACCCTGATGAAGGCCGAGCTGCTTGGCCAGGGCCAACTGCACGGCCCCGAGGACACCGCCGTGGACAGCCAGGGCCGCGTCTATGCCGGTCTCGCCGACGGCCGCGTGGTACGCCTGGACGCCAGCGGCAAGGTCGAGACCTTCGTCGACACCGGCGGCCGCCCGCTGGGCATGGACTTCGATGCCGCCGGCAACCTGATCCTCGCCGACGCCTGGAAAGGCCTGCTGCGCATCGATCCGCAGGGCAAGGTGGAAACCCTCGCCACCGAGGCCGACGGCGTCCCCTTCGCCTTCACCGACGACCTCGACATCGCCAGCGACGGCCGCATCTACTTCAGCGACGCTTCCAGCAAGTTCCACCAGCCCGACTACATCCTCGACCTGCTCGAGGCCCGACCGCACGGCCGCCTGCTGCGCTACGACCCGTCCACCGGCAAGACCGAGGTGCTGCTCAAGGACCTGTACTTCGCCAATGGCGTGGCACTCTCGGCAAACGAGGACTTCGTACTGGTCAACGAGACCTACCGCTATCGCATCACCCGCTACTGGCTGAAAGGCGAGAAGGCTGGCCAGCACGAGGTGTTCATCGACAACCTGCCGGGCTTGCCGGACAACCTCCAGGGCGACCGCAAGGGTACCTTCTGGGTGGCCCTGCCGACCCCGCGCAAGGCCGACGCCGACTTCCTCCACCGGCATCCCTGGCTGAAGGCGCAGCTGGCCAAGCTGCCGCGCATGTTCCTGCCCAAGCCGACCGCCTACGGGCTGGTCATCGCCATCGACGAACAGGGCAGGATCGTCCGCAGCCTGCACGACACCAGCGGCCACCACCTGCGCATGATCACCTCGGCGAAGCCGGTGGGCGACCAGCTCTACTTCGGCAGCCTGGAAAACGACCGGATCGGCCGCCTGGCGATCCCCTGAAAAAGCCGAGCGTCTAGTCCTGAAATAGGTTTACACCTTGCTCCATCTAGTTCTCCGGAAAATCGGCATGGGAGGTGTAAACCTTATTCAGGACGGGACAGCGGAAACGAAAAAGCCCCGCATCGCGGGGCTTTTTCATGCTTCGGATCAGGCCGCCGAGTCGCTGTCGGCCTTGGCCCGGCGAGGCTTCTTCTTGCCGCCGAGGAGGTGCGAGAACACCGCGTGCAGGTCGCCGGAAGCGTTGTCGCTCTCCAGGTTGAGCTTGCTGTCGATATGCTCCATGTGGTGCATCATCAGGGTCACCGCGCGCTCCTTGTCGCCTTTCTCGATGGCGTCGAGGATCTCGTTGTGCTCGTCGAACGAGCAGTGCGAGCGACCGCCGCTTTCGTACTGGGCGATGATCAGCGAGGTCTGCGACACCAGGCTGCGCTGGAAACTCACCAGAGGAGCGTTGCGCGCCATCTCGGCGAGCTTCAGGTGGAACTCGCCGGACAGGCGGATGCCGGCGCCCCGGTCGCCACGGGCGAAGCTGGATTGTTCCTGCACCACCATCTCGCGCAACTCGGCCAGGCGCTCGGCGGTGGCGTTGTCGGTGGCCAGTTCGGTGATGGCGCGCTCGACGGTGCGGCGGGCGAAAAGGATCTGCCGGGCCTCGTCGATGCTCGGGCTGGCGACCACCGCGCCGCGGTTCGGCCGTAACAGCACCACCTGCTCGTGGGCCAGGCGCGAGAGGGCGCGGCGAATGATGGTGCGGCTGACGCCGAATATCTCGCCGAGCGCTTCCTCGCTCAGCTTGGTGCCGGGGGCCAGGCGTTGTTCGAGGATGGCGTCGAAGATGTGGGCGTAGACGATCTCGTCCTGGGTACCGCTGCGGGCAGCCTTGCCGGTGCGCGGCGGCTTCCTGATGTGTTGCAACTGATCGGTCATCGGTCTCGAACCTTGTGCGTCCGGCTTGTGGCCTGGGCTGATCCTGGCTCACGGGCGTGGGTGAGGCACGCCGGCGGCTGATAGCGAAATAGTGTACACAAGCAGCGGCATCCGGCGCACCACCCCTTTCCGCCCCTCGTTCCGAGCGCGCGGCACCGCCCGGAAGGACGCGTGACGGAAAGCTGATAAAAATGTGGCGAAACACCCTCAAACATTCTTTGACCTTTTTGTATACAAAGGCATAATCGCTCGCACGAGTTCTTGACCCAAAGGTCAGAAAATCGTGCCCTCACATCACCTTCGAGCCGCGTCAGGGACCTGGTAACCAACCGGCCCGCAGGACCTAACAACAAGAGCGATGAGGAGTACCTGCTGTGGAAAGCACCAAACAAGAAGAACAAGGGATCTACGCTGCGACACCGCCCGCCACCGGCCTGCTCGAACGCCTGTTCAAGCTCCGCCAGCATGGTACGACGGTCAGGACCGAGCTGGCGGCCGGGCTGACCACCTTCATCACCATGGCCTACATCATCTTCGTCAATCCCAACATCATGGCCGACGCCGGCATCGACCACGGCGCGGCGTTCGTCGCCACGTGCCTGGCGGCCGCCCTCGGCTGCTTCCTGATGGGCTTGTACGCCAACTGGCCGGTGGGCCTGGCGCCGGGAATGGGGCTGAACGCCTTCTTCACCTACACCGTGGTCGGCACCATGGGCTACAGCTGGCAGATCGCCCTCGGCGCGGTGTTCATCTCCGGGGTGATGTTCATGCTGCTGACCTTCTCCCGGGTCCGCGAATGGCTGCTCAACAGCATCCCCCGCAGCCTCAGGTTCGCCATGGGCGCGGGTGTCGGCCTGTTCCTCGGCCTGATCGGCCTGAAGACCGCCGGCATCGTGGTGGCCAGCCCGGCGACCCTGATCAAGCTCGGCCACCTCACCTCGCCCGGCCCGCTGCTGGCGGCACTGTGCTTCCTGATGATCGCCGTGCTCGAGTACCGCCGGGTGTTCGGCGGCATCCTCATCAGCATCCTCAGCGTCACCCTGGTCGGCTGGGCCCTCGGCCTGGTGCAGTACGGCGGGGTGTTCTCGGCGCCGCCGAGCCTGGCGCCGACCTTCCTGGCGATGGACATCGCCGGCGCGTTCAACGTCACCATGATCAGCGTGATCCTGGCCTTCCTCTTCGTGCACATGTTCGATACCGCCGGCACTCTCATGGGCGTCGCCCAGCGCGCGCACCTGGTGAAGGAGGACGGGCGCATCGAGAACCTGTCGAAGGCGATGAAGGCCGACAGCGCCTCCAGCGTGTTCGGCGGCATGCTCGGTGTCCCGCCGGTGACCAGTTACGTGGAGAGCGCCGCGGGCGTGGCCGCCGGCGGACGTACCGGGCTCACCGCGGTGGTGGTCGGCGTGCTGTTCGTCGCCGCGATGTTCTTTGCCCCGCTGGCCGGGATGATCCCCGCCTTCGCCACCGCCGGCGCGCTGATCTACGTGGCCATGCTGATGATGGGCGGGATGGCGCACATCGACTGGGACGAGCACACCGAAACCATCCCGGCGATCGTCACGGTGATCATGATGCCGCTGACCTTCTCGGTGGCCGACGGTATCGCCCTGGGCTTCATCACCTACGTCGCGATGAAGGTCCTCACCGGCAAGCACCGCGAAGTCTCGGCCAGCCTCTATGCCTTGTTCGTGATCTTCGTCGCCAAGTTCATCTTCCTCTGACCCGCCCGGATGGCGGATGGCCGCACGCGGCTATCCGCCTCGAACCTGTCGTTGCCCCGCAGGGCTCGCGACGCGCAGCTTCATCCCCCGCCCATTCGTACCCTGCGCCGCATTTCCCTTCCTGCCCACGAGTGGCGGATAACCGGCAACCCTCGGCGCACTCCCCGCGAACGAAAAAAAGCCCGCTCGATGGCGGGCCAGGGAAAAGGACTCGGAGAGTCAGTGTTTCGTGGCACGCACCTAGCTGCCGCGATAGGTCGAATAGCTGTAGGGCGAGATCAGCAGCGGTACGTGGTAGTGATCGTCGGCGGAGGCGATGCCGAAACGCAGCACCACCTGGTCGAGGAAGGCCGGCTCCGGCAATTGCACGCCGCGGGCGCGATAGTAGTCGCCGGCGTTGAACACCAGTTGATAGACCCCGGGACGGAAGTCCTCGCCTTGCAGCACCGGCTGGTCGCAGCGGCCGTCGTGGTTGGTCAGGGTGGTGGCGATCAGTTCCAGTTGCTGGCCTTCTACCCGGTACAGCTCGATCTTGATGCCATGGCCGGGGCAGCCGTGTGCGGAATCCAGTACATGCGTGGTCAAACGTCCCATGGGTTGCGGGCGCCCGCTGGCGGACACCACTCCTCCTCTTGCCTTCGTTCGATGGGGATCGCTCCGGGACCTGCCCGGCGCCGCTCGCTTGCAGCCCGCCAGGGAGCCGCTTGCGAAGCAATATAAGTTATCCTTCGATGAATTGTATACAAAAAACACCGCCACAACCGAAAATGCGGCAGCCGCCCCGAAATCGGGCATTCCTTCCACAAGCCCCACCCCGCAGGGCCTCATTCTTCGCTAACTGACCAGTCGGGCAGGTTTTTTGCTGGATGAATGGCAGGGATCGGCAAACAGGATTGTATTTACAGACCGCAGGCAAACTTGTATACAATAAATCCATCACGGCATCCCCGGCCCGTCCGGCCCGCCGCCCCATCCACAATAAGGAACACTGCTGTGAGCGCTGACTACCCACGCGACCTGATCGGATACGGCAACAACCCTCCCCACCCTCACTGGCCCGGCGATGCGCGCATCGCCCTGTCCTTCGTGCTCAATTACGAAGAAGGTGGCGAGCGCTGCGTCCTGCATGGCGACAAGGAGTCCGAGGCGTTCCTTTCCGAAATGGTGGCTGCCCAGCCCTTGCAGGGCGTGCGCCACATGAGCATGGAATCGCTCTACGAATACGGCAGCCGCGCCGGGGTCTGGCGCCTGCTCAAGCTGTTCAAGCGACGCAACGTGCCGCTCACCGTGTTCGCCGTGGCCATGGCGGCGCAGCGCAACCCTGAGGTGATCAGGGCGATGGTCGCCGACGGCCACGAAATCTGCAGCCACGGCTACCGCTGGATCGACTACCAGTACATGGACGAGGCCCAGGAGCGCGAGCACATGCTCGAAGCCATCCGCATCCTCACCGAACTCACCGGCCAGCGCCCGGTGGGCTGGTACACCGGACGCACCGGCCCGAACACCCGGCGCCTGGTGATGGAGGAAGGCGGCTTCCTCTACGACTCCGACACCTACGACGACGACCTGCCCTACTGGGACCCGGCCAGCACCGCGGAGAAACCGCACCTGGTGATTCCCTATACCCTGGACACCAACGACATGCGCTTCACCCAGGTGCAGGGCTTCAACAATGGCGAGCAGTTCTTCCAGTACCTGAAGGACGCCTTCGACGTGCTCTACGAAGAAGGCGCGACGGCGCCGAAGATGCTCTCCATCGGCCTGCATTGCCGGTTGATCGGTCGCCCGGCGCGGATGGCCGCCCTGGAGCGCTTCATCCAGTACGCGCAGAGCCACGACAAGGTCTGGTTCGCCCGCCGCGAAGACATCGCCCGCCATTGGCACCGTGAGCATCCTTTCCAGGAGACCGAGGCATGAGCCGTTTCCAGACCCTGACCCCCGCCTCGCTGTCCCGCGAGGCCTTCGTCGAAGCCTTCGCCGACATCTACGAACACTCCCCCTGGGTCGCCGAGAAGGCCTATGACCTGGGCATCGACGACAGCCTCAACGATATCGAGGGCCTGCACCAGCGCATGGCCGACATTCTCCTGTCGGCAAGCCACGAAGCCCAGCTGGCGCTGATCAACGCCCACCCGGACCTCGCCGGCAAGGCGGCGATCCGTGGCGAACTGACCGCCTCCAGCACCTCCGAGCAGGCCGGCGCCGGGATTCACGAATGCAGCGCCGAGGAGTTCGCCCGCTTCACCGAACTCAACGACGCCTACAAGGCCAGGTTCGGCTTCCCCTTCATCAAGGCGGTGAAGGGCAGCAACCGCCATCAGATCCTGGCGGCATTCGAGGAACGCATCCAGCACTCCGCCGACGAGGAGTTCGCTACTGCGCTGGCCGAGATCAACAAGATCGCCCTGTTCCGCCTGCAGCAGCTCTGAGGCCTGCGGAGACGAGCATGAACGCCGAACACTCGCCCTTCCGCCACTATCTCGACCTCGCCGACGCACGCCTGGGCAGCCAGGTGGTCGCCGTCAGCGACGAATGGTTCGCCCCGGCCAGCCGCATGCTGCAGGCCGGCGAACCGGTGTGGAAGGAAGGCGTATTCGACGACAGCGGCAAGTGGATGGACGGCTGGGAAACCCGCCGCAAGCGCTTCGAGGGCCATGACCAGGCGGTGATCCGCCTGGGTGTGCCGGGCGTGCTGAAGGGCGTCGACATCGACACCCGCTTCTTCACCGGCAACCATCCGCCGGCGGCTTCCCTGGATGGCTGCTTCTGCACCGAAGGCGACCCGGACGACAGCACGTCCTGGAGCGAAGTGCTGCCGGCGGTGGGGCTGCAGGGCGATAGCCATCACTACCACCCGATAGACGACGAACGTCCCTGGACCCACCTGCGTCTGAACATCTACCCGGACGGCGGTATCGCCCGCCTGCGCCTCTATGGCGTGCCCTACCGCGACTGGAGCAGCCAGCCGCCGGGAACGGCGCTCGACCTGGCCGCAGCGGTCAACGGCGGCCGGGCGCTGGCCTGTTCCGACCAGCATTTCGGACGCATGGGCAACCTGCTCAACCCCGGACGTGCCATCAACATGGGCGACGGCTGGGAAACCGGCCGCCGCCGCACGCCGGGCCACGACTGGGTGATCGTCGCCCTCGGCCATCCCGGCAGCATCGAGGCGGCGGTCGTCGATACCTTGCACTTCAAGGGCAACTATCCAGAAAGCTGCAGCATTCAGGCCGCCTTCGTGGAAGGCGGAAACGAGGCCCGGATCGAGGCACAGAGCCTCTTCTGGCGCGAGCTGCTGCCAGCGCAGAAGCTGGAAATGCACCAGGAACATCGGTTCGAGCGGCACCTCAACGCCCTCGGCCCGATCACCCATGTACGCCTGAACATCTTTCCCGACGGCGGCGTCAGCCGCCTGCGCCTGTTCGGCAGGCCACAATTACCGTGAGACCCGGGCCCCGCGTGCGTCCGGAATACAACAAACAGAATCGACAGGATCAGTATGCGCACTCTCAAGATCGAGCCGTTGACCAAGGAAGCCTTCGCCCCGTTCGGTGACGTGATCGAAACCGCCGGCAGCGACTATTTCATGATCAACAACGGCTCCACCCGCCGTTATCACAAGCTGGCCACGGTCGAGACCGCGCAACCGGAAGATAACGCGATCATCAGCATCTTCAGCGCCGAGAAGCTGGAAATGCCGTTGCGCATCCGCATGCTGGAACGCCATCCGCTGGGCAGCCAGGCCTTCATCCCGCTGCTCGGCAACCCCTTTCTGGTCGTGGTCGCGCCACTTGGCGATGTACCTGTACCGGGCCTCGTCCGCGCCTTCCTGACCAACGGAAGGCAGGGCGTCAATTACCACCGCGGCGTCTGGCACCATCCGGTGCTGACGATCGAAAAGCGGGATGACTTCCTGGTGGTCGATCGCAGCGGTTCCGGGAACAACTGCGACGAGCATTTCTTCACCGAGGACGAACAGCTCCTCCTCGACCCCCAATCAAACCAATAAGAGAGGTCCTGCCGCCGGTCCGCCGGCCAGGGCAAGAGGTACAAGACTGTGGAAGCACATCTCATCGAATGGCTGAACCTGCTGGTGCGCTGGATTCACATGATCGTCGGGATCGCGTGGATCGGCGCTTCGTTCTATTTCGTCTGGCTGGAGAACAACCTCAACCGCAGCAACCCGCGTGAAGGCCTGTCCGGAGACCTCTGGGCAATCCACGGTGGCGGCATCTACCACCTGGAGAAGTACAAGCTGGCTCCGCCGAAAATGCCGGAGAACCTGCACTGGTTCAAATGGGAGGCCTACTCCACCTGGATGTCCGGGGTGGTGTTGCTGACCATCGTGTTCTACCTGAACCCGACCCTCTACCTGATCGCCCCCGGCAGCGACCTGGCGCCGGCGGCGGCCATCGCCATCGGTATCGGTTCGCTGGTCTGCGGCTGGTTCGTCTACACCATCCTCTGCGATTCGGCGCTGGGCAAGACCCCTGCCCTGCTCGGCCTGGTCCTGTTCGTCCTGCTGGTCGCCGCCGCCTACGGCCTGACCCAGGTGTTCAGCGGCCGCGGCGCCTACCTGCACGTCGGCGCGATCATCGGCACCATCATGGTCGGCAACGTGTTCAGGGTGATCATGCCGGCCCAGCGCGCGCTGGTGAAAGCCATCGAAGAAAACCGCGAGCCCGATCCGGTGCTGCCGGCCAAGGGCCTGCTGCGCTCCCGGCACAACAACTACTTCACCCTGCCGGTGCTGTTCATCATGATCAGCAACCACTTCCCGAGCACCTACGGCAGCCAGTACAACTGGCTGATCCTGGCCGCCATCGCGGTGCTCGCGGTACTGGTACGCCACTACTTCAACACCCGCCACGAAAGCAACCGCTTCGCCTGGGCACTGCCCGCCGGAGCGCTGGGCATGATCGCCCTGGCCTTCGTCACCACGCCGAACTACCAGCAGGCTTCCGCACCGCTGGCCAGCACCCCGGCGGCGGCACCGGCACAACCGGCGACCGGCGGCGACGCACCAACCGCGCCCGCCGCGCCCCAGGCCTCCAATGCCGGGACCGCGAGCGGAGCCGACTTCGACAAGGTCCATCACGTGATCCAGGAGCGCTGCACCGTCTGCCACTCGGCGAAACCGACCAGCCAGCTGTTCAGCACCGCGCCAGGCGGGATCATGCTCGACACCCCGCAGCAGATCCAGCAACTGGCACCGAAGATCCAGGCCCAGGCCGTGGCCTCGCAGATCATGCCGCTGGGCAACATCACGCAGATGACCCAGGAAGAACGCAACCTGATCGGCAGCTGGATCGCCAAGGGCGCACAGATCAACTGAGCCTTGGCCGAAAGGCGAAGAACCGCACCTCCGGTTCCCCGCAGCAGAACAACCCTGCTGGCCCTACCCCAAAAGCCCTCTCCATAGAGGGCTTTTGGCCATAACTCGCCATATCTTTCAGCCCCCAACCTCTCCGATAACTCACTTTCCTTCACCCTGGGCCGATGGAACGAAACCGTGCGGCGCGATCTTCGCCTACCTTGCCAATGAAGAACTGTGCAACTTTTTGGTTGATAACGTTGTGGATAGAACGCTAGGGAACAAATACCCAAAGGGCTCCGAGAGAGTGCGCAACTTTTTGCAAGCGGTGCGCAAAAAGTTGCGCAATTTTCAGTGTTCTTCCCATGAGAATCGCCAGCGAATTTTTGGTTTCCCCCAATAACGCCTTGATGGAAAAGAGTTTCAAGACCAGTGGCACAGTTCTTGTCTAGCACCGGTGACCCCGGCATATCGCCTGGGCACTTTCAACGACAAGGAACGTATCCATGGCAACCCCCGCCTATATGTCCATCACCGGCACCAAGCAGGGCCTGATCACC